>NZ_CAFJ01000277.1 GCF_000239795.1 Bradyrhizobium sp. STM 3809
ATGGGTTTCGAAGGCGCCAACGTGCTGTTCGACACCTGGGTGCATCCGCTGATGATGGGCCTGGAGGAGCATCTGCTCGGCATGTTCCGCGAGGACCACGAGTTCGCCGATCACGCGCCGTCGCATCTCGGTGCGGCGCCGGCGGCTCCGCCACAGCAGCCGCAGCTGCGCGTGGTCGAAACACCGGTCACCACCGAGCTTGCCTGGGCGTCCGACGCCGAGCGCGAGCTGACCAAGATTCCCTTCTTCGTGCGCGGCAAGGCCCGCCGCAACACCGAACGCTTCGCGCGGGAGCGCAATGTCAACCTGATCACGCTCGAGACCTTGTACGATGCCAAAGCGCATTTCGGTCGCTGATAACACCCCCATCCGGGTGGTGATCGTGACGATGGACAGCCATCTCGCCTCGGCTGCCGTGCGTGCGCGCGCGTCCTTGCAGGCGGAGCTGCCCGGCCTCGATCTCAAGATCCACGCGGCCGACGAATGGGGCTGCAATCCCTCCGCGCTCGACCACTGCCTCGCCGATATCGCCACCGGCGACATCGTGGTCGCGACGATGCTGTTCATGGAGGACCACATCCAGCCGGTGCTGCCGGCGCTGCAGGCCCGCCGCGATCATTGCGACGCGATGATCGGCTGCCTGTCGGCGGGCGAGGTGGTGCGGCTCACGCGGCTCGGCAAGCTGACGATGTCGGGTTCGGCCACCGGTGTGCTCGGCCTGTTGAAGCGGCTGCGCGGCAGCAACCGCTCCGGCAATTCCAGCGGCCAGGGCCAGATGAAGATGCTGCAGCGGATGCCGCGCCTCTTGCGCTACATCCCCGGCACCGCGCAGGATCTGCGCGCCTATTTCCTGACGCTGCAATACTGGCTCGCCGGCTCCGAGCAGAACTTTGCGAACATGGTGCGCTTCCTGGTCGGACGCTACGCCGACGGCCCGCGCGCCGCGCTGCGCGGCAAGCTCAAGGCCGCCGAGCCGGTGACCTATCCCGATGTCGGCCTCTATCATCCGCGCCTGAAGCAGCGTATCGCCGAGCGGCTCGACGAGCTGCCGGCCCTGCCGAAGCCGGCCGGCCGGGTCGGTGTCATCCTGATGCGCTCCTATCTGCTTGCCGCCAACACTGCCCACTATGATGGGGTGATCGCGGCGCTTGAGGCGCGCGGGCTCGCGGTCATCCCGGTGTTCGCCTGCGGCCTCGATTCGCGCCCGGCGATCGAGCGCTATTTCCAGAAGGACGGCGTCGCCACCGTCGATGCGGTGGTCTCACTCACGGGCTTCTCGCTGGTCGGCGGCCCTGCCTATAACGACGCCCGCGCCGCGGAAGAGGTGATGGCCGGGCTCGATGTGCCGCTGATCGCGGCGCACCCCCTCGAATTCCAGACCGTCGAGCAGTGGCACGACGATGCGCGCGGCCTGACGCCGGTCGAAGCCACGATGATGGTCGCGATCCCCGAGCTCGACGGCGCGGTCGGCCCGACCGTGTTCGGCGGCCGCTCGGCGATGGCCGATGCCGGCCGCGACATGGCCTCGCTGCCGGAGCGCGCCACGCAACTCGCCGCACGTGTCGCCCGCCTGGTCGAGCTGCGCCGTTCGGCGCGGGCCGAGCGCAAGATCGCGGCGGTGCTGTTCAACTTCCCGCCGAACGGCGGCAGCGCCGGCACCGCGGCCTATCTCTCGGTGTTCGAGTCGCTGCACAACGTAATGACCTCGCTGCGCGCCGCCGGCTACACGATCGACGTGCCGGCCACGGTCGACGAGCTGCGCGCGCGCGTGCTGAAGGGCAATGCCGAGCGCTTCGGCACTGCGGCCAACGTCGCCGTCCGCATCCCTGTCGATCAGCATGTCCGGCGCGAGCGGCATCTCGCCGAGATCGAGAAGCAATGGGGCCCGGCGCCCGGCCGTCACCAGACCGACGGGTCCAGCCTGATGGTGTTGGGCGAGCAGTTCGGCAACCTGTTCGTCGGCCTGCAGCCCGCCTTCGGCTATGAGGGCGATCCGATGCGGCTGTTGTTCGAGCACAGCTTCGCCCCGACCCATGCGTTTGCCGCGTTCTATCGCTGGCTGCGCGAGGACTATCGGGCCCATGCCGTGCTGCATTTCGGCACCCATGGCGCGCTCGAATTCATGCCGGGCAAGCAGGCCGGGCTCTCGGCCGAGTGCTGGCCGGAGCGGCTGATCGGCGACCTGCCGAACTTCTATATCTATGCCTCGAACAATCCGTCCGAAGGCGCGCTCGCCAAGCGGCGCGGCGGCGCGACCTTGATCAGCTATCTCACGCCCTCGATCACCAGCGCCGGCCTCTACAAGGGCCTCGCTGACCTCAAGTCATCGCTCGACGCCTGGCGCAATCTGGCGCCGGATGCGACCGAGCCGATGAGGGCGGACAGCGCCGCGCTGATCCAGGCGCAGGCGGCCGCGGTCGATCTCGCGGTGGCCGAGCCGGTCTGGGGCGATGAGCGCAACGACAGGATCGCCGCGCTCTCGGCCAGCGTGCTGGAGCTGGAATATTCGTTGATCCCGCACGGCCTGCACGTCGTCGGCGCGCCGCCGCCGCAAGATCAGCGCAAGGAGCTGCTCGACCTCGCCGGGATCACCGACGCCGCCAAGCGCGTCGAGCTCGACAGACTGCTCGCGACCGACAGCGAGACGCCGGCCATCCTGCACGCGCTCGACGGTGGCTATATCCGTCCGGTGCCCGGTGGCGATCTCCTGCGCAACACCGACGTGCTGCCGACCGGCCGCAACCTGCATGGCTTCGATCCGTTCCGCATTCCCAGCGCCTTTGCGCTGAAGGATGCCGAGCGTCAGGTCGCGCGGCTGCTCGCCCGCCATGCCGGCGAGGGCCACAATCTGCCGGAGACGATCGCGCTGGTGCTGTGGGGCACCGACAATCTCAAGACCGAGGGCGGACCGATCGCGCAGGCGCTGTGGCTGATGGGCGCCGCGCCGCGCCATGACAGCTATGGCCGTCTGTGCGGCGCGAAGCTCATCCCGCTGGAGCAACTGGGCCGGCCGCGCATCGACGTCGTGATCACGCTGTCCGGCATCTTCCGTGACCTGATGCCGCTGCAGACCAAGCTGCTTGCGGAAGCCGCGCTGCTCGCCGCGTCGGCAGACGAGGCGGCCGAATTCAACTATGTGCGCAAGCACGCGCTCGCCTTCCAGGCCGCTCATGGCGGCGAGATCGCGGACGCCGCGCTGCGCGTGTTCGGCAATGCCGAGGGCGCCTATGGCGCGAATGTCAATCATCTGATCGATTGCGGCGCCTGGACCGACGAGGACGAACTCGCCGACGTCTATACGCGCCGGAAGGGCTTTGCCTATGGCACCGACGGCCGGCCTGTCCGGCGCGACGCGCTGCTCGGCCATGTGCTCGCCGGCGTCGACGCCGCCTATCAGAACGTCGACTCGGTCGAGCTCGGCGTCACCACGATCGATCATTATTTCGATACGCTCGGCGGCATCAGCCGCGCGGTGAAGCGCGCCAAGGGCGAGGCGGCGCCGGTCTATATCGGCGATCAGACCCGCGGCGAGGGTACCGTGCGCACGCTGTCGGAGCAGGTCGCGCTGGAGACGCGCACCCGCACGCTCAATCCGAAATGGTACGAGGCGCTGCTCGCCCATGGCTATGAGGGCGTGCGCCAGATCGAGTCGCACGTCACCAACACGGTCGGCTGGTCGGCGACCACGGGGCAGGTGGCGCCCTGGGTCTATCAGCAGATCACCACGACCTTCGTGCTCGACCCCGCGATGCGCGAGCGGCTTGCCTCGCTCAATCCGGCCGCGTCGGCGAAGATCGCCAACCGTCTGATCGAGGCGCATGAGCGCAACTACTGGACCCCGGATGCTGACATGCTCGACGTGCTGCGCAAGGCCGGGGAAGAGCTCGAAGATCGCCTCGAAGGCGTAGGAGTGGCCGCATGAACGTGACCTTGAGACCGCCGCTGGCGGCAGCCCCGCGCCGCCCCGATGGGGCCGGCAGCGTCCAGGTGCAGATGGACCCGAACCTCGTGATCGGCACCGCGCGGGTGTTCTCGGTCTATGGCAAGGGCGGCATCGGCAAGAGCACGACCTCGTCGAACCTGTCGGTGGCGCTGTCCAAGCTCGGCAAGCGCGTGCTGCAGATCGGCTGCGATCCCAAGCACGACTCGACCTTCACGCTCACCAAGCGGCTGGTGCCGACCGTCATCGACATCCTCGAGCAGGTCAACTTCCACTCCGAGGAGCTGCGCCCCGACGACTTCGTCTACCAGGGCTACAACGGCGTGATGTGCGTCGAGGCCGGCGGGCCGCCGGCCGGTACCGGCTGCGGCGGCTATGTCGTCGGCCAGACCGTGAAGCTGCTCAAGGAGCATCATCTGCTCGACGACACCGACGTCGTGATCTTCGACGTGCTCGGCGACGTGGTCTGCGGCGGTTTCGCATCCCCATTGCAGCACGCCGACCGCGCGCTGATCGTCGCCGCCAACGATTTCGACTCGATCTTCGCGATGAACCGCATCGTCGCGGCGATCCAGGCCAAGTCGCGCAACTATCCGGTGCGGTTAGGCGGCGTGATCGCCAACCGAAGTGCTGCGACCGACCAGATCGACAAGTTCAACGAGCGCATCGGCATGAAGACGCTGGCGCACTTCCCGGACCTCGACGTCATCCGCAAGAGCCGGCTGAAGAAGTGCACCCTGTTCGAGATGGAGCCGTCGCCGGACGTCGAGCGCGCCCAGAACGAATATCTGCGCCTCGCCGCCTCGCTGCTCGCCGGCGTCGAGCCGATCCACGCGGTGCCGCTCAAGGACCGCGACATCTTCGATCTCCTTGGCTTCGATTGAGTGGGGCTGGCCGATGACGACAGCGGAATATCTCGCCCGCCGCAGTGAAGTGGAGACCTATTTCGACCGCACCGCGGTTGCCGCCTGGACGCGGCTGACCTCGGATGCGCCGGTCGGGCGGATCCGTGCCACCGTGCGCGCCGGCCGCGACGAGATGCGGCGGACGCTGCTGTCGTGGCTGCCGCTCGATCTGCGCGGCGCGCGGATCCTCGACGCCGGCTGCGGCACCGGCAGCTTCTCGATCGAGGCGGCGCGCCGCGGCGCCGACGTCGTCGCCGTCGACATCTCGCCGACCCTGATCGAGATCGCCCAGCGCCGTCTGCCCGACGACATCAGCCGCAACGCCATCCGGTTCGTCGCCGGCGACATGCTCGATCCCAGGCACGGCGGCTTCAACTTCGTCGTCGCGATGGATTCGTTCATCCACTACCGTGCCGAGGACGCCGTGCGGATCGTCGCGGGCCTTGCGGCGCGCACCTCCGACGCGATCCTGATGACCTACGCGCCGCGCACGCCGCTGCTGGCCGTCATGCATGCGGTCGGCGGCCTGTTCCCGCGCGGCAACCGCGCCCCGTCGATCGAGCCGGTCGCGGAGCAGAAGCTGTCTCGCCTGATTGCCGAGAATCACGACCTGGCCGACTGGCGCTGCGCGCGCAGCTGCCGCATCGCCAACGGCTTCTACATCTCCCAGGCGCTGGAGCTCCGCCCGTCATGAGCGCGCGCGCACCATCGATCATGCAGGCGTGGATGAAACTGTCGTCGCGCTATCTGCCGTTTGCGGATGCCGCCTCGACCGAGCTGCCGCTGTCGCGCCTGATGCGGCTGTCTTTGTTCCAGGTCTCGATCGGCATTTCGGTGGTGCTGCTCAACGGCACGCTCAATCGCGTCATGATCGTCGAACTCGGCGTGCCCTCCTGGCTGGTCGCGACCATGGTGGCGCTGCCGCTGGTGTTCGCACCGCTGCGGGTGCTGATCGGCTTCAAGTCCGACCATCACCGCTCGGTGCTCGGCTGGCGCCGCGTCCCCTATATCTGGATGGGAACCCTGCTGCAGTTCGGCGGCCTCGCCATCATGCCGTTCGCGCTGCTCTTGCTGTCCTCGGGCGATGCGCCGGGCCAGGTGATCGCAGGCCGCGCCGGCGCCGCCTTGGCCTTCCTGCTGGTCGGTGCCGGACTGCACACCACGCAGACCGCCGGCCTGTCGCTGGCGACCGACATCGCGCCGGAGCACTCGCGTCCGCGCGTCGTCGCCTTTCTCTATGTGATGCTGATGTTCGGCATGATGGCGAGCGCGCTGACCTTCGGCGGCGTCCTTGCCGACTTCAGCGAGATGCGCCTGATCCAGGTGATCCAGGGCGCGGCGCTGACGGAGATGGTGCTCAACGTCATCGCGCTGTGGAAGCAGGAGGCGCGCGATCCCTCGCGCACGTCGGCGAGCCGCGAGCGTCCCCGCTTCGGCGATTCCTGGCGGCAGTTCCGCGAGGCCGGCGGTTCGATGCGCGTGCTCGTCGCGGTCGGCCTCGGCACCGCCGGCTTCACCATGCAGGACATCCTGCTCGAGCCCTATGGCGCGGAGATCCTGCATCTGACCGTCGGCGAGACCACGGCGCTGACGGCGCTGTTCGCCGCAGGCACGCTCGCGGGCTTCGGTCTGTCGGCGCGCCGGCTCGGGAAAGGCTCGGATCCGTATCGGATCGCTGCGCTCGGCGGACTCGTCGGACTGTTCGCGTTCTCGGCGGTCATCTTCTCGGCGCCGCTCGCCTCGCCCCTGGTGTTCCGGATCGGCACGACGCTGATCGGCTTCGGCGGTGGCCTGTTCGCGGTGGGCACGCTGACGGCGGCGATGGCGCTGGTGCAGAACGGCGAGAGCGGGCTTGCGCTCGGCGCCTGGGGCGCGGTGCAGGCCACGGCTGCGGGTGTCGCGATCGCGGGCGGCGGCGCCATTCGCGATGTGATGTCGCAGCTGGCGCTCGACGGCCGGCTCGGCGCAGCGCTCGCCGGTCCCGCGACCGGCTACAGCATCGTCTACCACATCGAAATCGGGCTGCTGTTCGTCACGCTGGCGGTGATCGGGCCGCTGGTGCGGCGGCACGCCGCGCCGGCACAGCCATTACAATTCGGAATTGCGGAATTTCCAGGATAGCCCAGTCGGGAGGAAGCCATGACGTCTTTCACGAGCTACATCGATGTCGCCCAGGTCGTACTTTACGGTTTCTGGATATTCTTCGCGGGCCTGATCTTCTATCTGCGCACCGAGGACAAGCGCGAAGGCTATCCGCTGCAGTTCGAGGGCCGGCTCGGCCGGCAGGTCCCGTCGAGCGGCCACGGCTTCCCGACGCCGCCTTCGCCCAAGACCTATCACATGCATGGCGGCCGCACTGCGACCCTGCCGAACTGGGACAACGACCGCGCCGATGCGCCGGTGACCCCGATGTATGGCTGGCCGGGCACGCCGTATCTGCCGACCGGCAACCCGATGCTCGACGGCGTCGGCCCGGGCTCCTTCGCCGCGCGCCGGGACGAGCCGGAGCTGACCATGGACAACATCCCGGCGATCGTGCCGCTGCGCGTCGACGGCAGCATCTTCATCGCTTCCGAGGATCCGGATCCGCGTGGCATGCCGGTGTTCGGCTGTGACGGCAAGCTCGGCGGCAAGATCCGCGAGGTCTGGGTCGACCGCGCCGAGATGCTGATCCGCTATCTCGAGGTCGAGGTCGACGGCATCGTCGGACGCCACGTGCTGCTGCCGATGACGATGTGTGTCGTCGACAAGTCGCGCAAGGCGGTGCTGGTCGATGCCATCCTCGGCTCGCAATTTGCCAACGTGCCCGCTCTCGCCAAGCCCGATCAGGTCACCAAGCTCGAGGAGGACAAGATCGTCGGCTACTACGGTGGCGGCCATCTCTATGCGACCGCCGCGCGCCAGGAGCCGCTGCTGTGAGCAAGCCTCGGGAACAGGATCAGCTGATGCTGCCGGCAGGCGAGCGCCTGCTCTGGCAGGGACAGCCGACGGTGAAGTCGCTGCTGCTGCGCGTCTTCCACCTGCGCCTGGTGCTGGCTTATTTCGCGGCCCTGTTCGGCGCCCATGTCGTGTCGGGCACGCTGGATCACCAGCCGCTCACCGCATCGCTTGCCCGCGCGTCGTCGCTGGCGGCGCCGGTGGCGATTGCCACCGTTCTGCTCCTCGGCCTCGCCGTGCTCTACAGCCGCACCACGCGCTACACCATCACCTCCAGGCGCGTGCTGCTGCAGTTCGGCGCCGTGTTGCCGATGACCTTGAACGTGCCGTTCAAGCAGGTCGCGCGCGCCGACGTGAAGCTGTTCGCCGACGGCTCCGGCGATCTGCCGCTCGGCGTCACCGCCCAGCAGCGGTTGTCGTATCTTTTGCTGTGGCCGCATGCGCGGCCGTGGCGGTTGAACGAGGTCGAGCCGATGCTGCGCGGCGTGCCGAACGCGGTCGAGGTTGCCGAGATCCTCGCCAAGGCGCTGGTCGCGGCGTCGGATGGCGTGGTCGCGGCGCAGCCGATCGCTGCGGGCAACGGACAGCCGCAAGGCGCATCGCCTGCGGGCGCGGTCGTCAGCGCGGCGTGAGGAGGAGGTCATGAGCCAAGCCGAGGGCCATGTCGAACACTATGCCGAGCATCACGCCGAGCCCGACATCATCATTCCGAAGGGCGCGTTGCGCGCGGCCTTCGCGCTGGTGATTTTCTCCGTGGTCGCAGCCGGTGTCGGCCGCTGGACGGGGGTCGGCGCCGTGCACACGAATCACGCCGCCGCCGTGCAGACGGTGGCGCTGCGCTTCGAGGATCGCCCCGATGGCGGCATCTCCGTGGTGTCGCCGGACAGCGGCAAGGTGGTCGGTGTCGTCGAGGCTGGCGGCGACGGCTTCCTGCGCACGGTGCTGCGCAGCATGGCGTTCGATCGCCAGCGTCACGCGATCGGCGCGGGGCCGGCGTTCACGATCAACCGCTGGGCCGACGGCCGCATGAGCCTGGACGATCCGTCGACGGGGCGGCGCGTCGATCTCGGGCCGTTCGGTGACAACAACAAGCGCCGGTTCACGGAGCTGATGAGCATGGGAGAAACGCGATGAGAGGATTATGGGCCAACGAGCCCCGCAGCTTCGACATCGGCTGCAGCATCGAGGTCGAGCAGACCTCGGAGTCCCTGCATGCCCATGTCACGCTCGACCGTGACGTCGGCATCCGCCCAGGCGACGAGGTCGTCATTCACGGCGCGCCGATTACGGTCAAGTTCGGCGAGCAGCTCAACCTGCGGCGCACCGCGACCGTGGTGAGGGCCGGTCCGCTGAAGCGCATGATGATGCATGTCGCGGGCTATCTCGAGCTCACGGAATTGTATGACGTCAGCTTTTCGGATGGGAGGGTCAGATGATCGCAATGGAAGGTGGGTCCGGCAACATCTCCACCAAGATGGCGCTCGAGGACACGATCCTCACGCCGCGCTTCTACACCACCGATTTCGCGGCGATGGACCGGCTCAATGTCGATCTGGTGCGGCGCGAATGGGATGCGGTCATGGCGGAGCTGCGCGCCGACCACAACCGCAAGCACTTCGTGCGCACGCCGGAGTTCGACAAGGATCTCAACGATCTGCCGGAGGCCCTTCGCGCCGAGTTCAAGGACTTCCTGGTGTCGTCGCTGACGGCCGAATTCTCCGGCTGCGTGCTCTATGCCGAGATCAAGAAGCGGATCACCAATCCCGACATCCGCGAGCTGTTCCAGTTCATGAGCCGCGACGAAGCCCGTCATGCCGGCTTCATCAACGAGATCCTCAAGGATCACGGCATCGGCGTCGATCTCGGCTTCCTGACCAAGACCAAGAAGTACACCTACTTCAAGCCGAAATTCATCTTCTACGCGACCTACCTCTCGGAGAAGATCGGCTATGCCCGCTACATCACCATCTATCGCCAGATGGAGCGGCACCCGGAGCGCCAGTTCCACCCGATCTTCAAGTGGTTCGAGCGGTGGTGCAACGACGAGTTCCGCCACGGCGAGGCGTTCGCGCTGCTGATGCGCGCCGATCCGAAGCTGTTGAGCGGATACAACAAGCTCTGGATCAAGTTCTTCCTGCTCGCGGTGTTCGCCACCATGCATGTCCGTGACCACATGCGGCCGGCCTTCTATGAGGCGCTGGGCATGCCGCCGGACGAGTACGACATGCGGGTGTTCCGCATCACCTCGGAGATCTCGCGCCAGGTCTTCCCGGTCATGCTCGACATCGACAATCCGCGGTTCTGGGAAGGCCTCAAGCGCCTTCGCGAGATCTCGGAGGCAATTGCGGAGGCGAAGGCGCAAGGCGGCATCATGGGCACGCTCAAGCGTGCCGTGCTACCGCTGAAGGCCGCGCTGACCTTCGGCCGGCTGTATCTGCTGCCGGCCAAGAACAACGAGCTGCCACGGGAGATCAGGCTGCAACCCGCCTGGTGACAAGGAGCCGGACATGGGCGCGACCGCGATTGCCATTCCCTATGTCGTGTTCGTCTGGTGGTTCTCGACCGGCGCCGTGCTGGCGCTGGTCGGGCTCGCCGCCCGCCATCCGTCCGCGTTCAAATGGGGCACGGCCGCGGCTTTCGTCGCGGCCGTCTCCGGCGTCATCGTGTCGAGCCGGGCCGCCGAGGACGCCAATGCCTATTGCGCCTTCACCTGCGCGATCCTGTTGTGGGGCACGGTGGAGATGTCGCTGCTCGCCGGCTGGATCACCGGGCCGCGACCCGAGCCATGCCCGGGCGACTGCACGCCCGCCTCGCGGGTCGGCTTCGCCTTGCAGGCGATCGCCTATCACGAGCTGGCGCTGATCGCGACCGCGGGACTCGTGTTCGCGGTCACCTCGGGCGCGCCGAACCGGCTGAGCTGGTGGACGTTCGCGGCGCTGCTGGTGCTCAGGCAGAGCGCGAAGATCAATCTGTTCCTCGGCGTCCGTACCCTGAACGACGAGCTGCTGCCACAGCAGGTCCGCTTCATGCGCAGCTACTTCGCCAAGAAGTCGATCAACCCGATGTTTCCGTTCTCGATCGCCGCTGCGACCACGGCGACCGTCCTGGTCGCCGCCGCCGCGCTCGGCGCGAAATCGACGTTCGATGGTGTCGCGCTGTCGCTGCTCGCCTCGTTGATCGCCCTCGGCCTGCTCGAGCACGGCTTCATGGCGCTGCCGATGCCGGTGATCAATCTCTGGCGCTGGAGCGCGCCGGTCGAACCGGCGATGGCGGCCGTCGCTGCCATCCCCGCGCCGGTCCACGTTCCGCCGCCGGCGCCTGCAGTGCCCCTGGCGCGGCCGATGCTCAACGTTGTGCAGCCGGCGCTGGAGGCCGAGCGCCCCGCGCCGCCGCCCAAGGCTGCGATGTCGGCGCAGAAGAATGCGGCGGCCTTGGCGCGGCAGCGGCTCGAGGAGCAGTTCCGCCAGGCCTATCGCCAGGCCCGCGCCGATGCGCAGGCACAAGCCATCACCGGACTGGCCGCGGTGTCGGTCACGCCGCCGGTCGATCCGAACACGACAGCACAGGGGGGAGTACCATGAACTACGAAGACTATTTCCGCCGCCAGCTCGACGGCCTCAGGCGCGAAGGACGCTATCGCGTGTTCGCCGATCTCGAGCGCAAGGCCGGCGCCTTCCCGCGGGCGACCTATCGCGGCCCGCATGGCGAGCGCGAGGTCTCGGTGTGGTGCTCCAACGACTATCTCGGCATGGGCCAGCATCCCAAGGTGCTGGAGGTGATGCACGAGGCGCTCGACCGCTGCGGCGCCGGCGCCGGCGGCACCCGCAACATCAGCGGCACCAACCACTATCACATCCTGCTCGAGGAGGAGCTCGCCGATCTCCACGGCAAGCAGGCCGCGCTGCTGTTCAACTCCGGCTACGTCTCGAACTGGACCTCGCTCTCGACATTGGCCGCGCGCATGCCCGGCTGCGTGATCCTGTCCGACGAGCTCAACCACGCCTCGATGATCGAGGGCATCCGCCATAGCCGCTGCGAGACCAGGATCTGGCGCCACAACGACGTCGCCGATCTCCGCGACAAGCTGTCGGACCTCGACCCGAAGGTGCCGAAGCTGATCGCCTTCGAGAGCGTGTACTCGATGGACGGCGACATCTCGCCGATCTCCGACATCTGCGACGTCGCCGACGAATACAACGCGATGACCTATCTCGACGAGGTTCATGCCGTCGGCCTGTACGGCCCGCGCGGCGGCGGCATCTCCGAGCGCGACGGCGTCGCCGACCGCCTGACGGTCATCGAGGGAACGCTGGCCAAGGCGTTCGGCGTGATCGGCGGCTACATCACCGCCTCCAACACGGTCTGCGACTTCGTGCGCAGCTTCGCCTCCGGCTTCATCTTCTCCAGCTCGCTGCCGCCCGCAGTGGCCGCGGGCGCGCTGACCAGCATCCGGCATCTCAAGGCCAGCAATGCCGAGCGTGCCCGGCACCAGGACCGCGTCGCGCGCCTGCGCCGCCGCCTCGACGAAGCGGGCGTCAGCCATCTCGACAATCCCAGCCACATCGTGCCGGTGATGGTGCGCGACCCCGTGCTGTGCAAGCGGATCAGCGACATCCTGCTCGACCGCTACGGCATCTACGTGCAGCCGATCAACTACCCGACGGTGCCGCGCGGCACCGAGCGGCTGCGCATCACGCCGTCGCCCTATCACTCGGACGCCGATATCGAGCATCTGGTCGCGGCGCTGTCGGAGATCTGGGCCGAGATGGGCCTCGCTTTGGCAGCGTGACGAGGGAGGATTTGCACGGCGTTTGAGCCAGATCAATTTGTCAATCCAGCTTGACGTTAGGATGACTGGACAAATTGATAATCGGGGGAGGACGCCGTGCGGATTCTGTTGCTGCATCCGAATTATCACTCCGGCGGTGCCGAGATCGCCGGCAATTGGCCGCCGGCCTGGGCGGCCTACATCTCCGGCGCGCTGAAGGCGGCCGGCTTCACCGATCTCCGCTTCATCGACGCGATGACCAACGACCTCTCCGAGGAGCAGGTCCGCGCCATCCTGCGCAGCGAGAAGCCCGACGTCATCGGCTGCACCGCGATCACGCCCTCGATCTACAAGGCCGAGCGCCTGCTGGAGATCGCGAAAGAAGAGCATCCCGACGCGCTCACCGTGCTCGGCGGTATCCACGCCACCTTCATGTATCAGCAGGTGCTGACCGAAGCACCGTGGATCGACGCCATCGTGCGCGGCGAGGGTGAGGAGATCATCGTCGACCTGATGCGCGCGCGCGAGGACGGCCGCTGGACCAATCACCGCCGCAGCATCAAGGGCATCGCCTATCGCGACGGCAGCGAGGTGGTGGCCACGGTGGCGGCGCCGACGGTGAAGAATCTCGACGCGATCACGCCCGATTGGAGCGTGCTCGAATGGAGCAAATATATCTACATCCCGATGAACAAGCGCGTCGCCATTCCCAACATGGCGCGCGGCTGCCCGTTCACATGCAGCTTCTGCTCGCAGTGGAAGTTCTGGCGCGACTATCGCATCCGCGATCCGAAGAAGGTGGTCGACGAGATCGAGACATTGATGCGCGAGCACGACGTCGGCTTTTTCATCCTCGCCGACGAGGAGCCGACCATCAACAAGAAGAAGTTCGTCGCGTTCTGCGAGGAGCTGATCCGCCGCGACCTCAAGATCCTCTGGGGCATCAACACCCGCGTCACCGATATCCTGCGCGACGAGGCGCTGCTGCCGCTGTACCGCAAGGCCGGCCTGATCCACGTCTCGCTCGGCACAGAAGCCGCCGCGCAGATGAAGCTCGACCGCTTCAACAAGGAGACCACGGTCGCGCAGAACAAGAAGGCGATCCAGCTGTTGCGCGACGCGGGCATCGTCGTCGAGGCGCAGTTCATCGTCGGCCTCGAGAACGAGACCCGCGAGACGCTGGAAGAGACCTACCAGATGGCGCGCGACTGGAAGCCGGACCTCGCCAACTGGGCGATGTACACGCCGTGGCCGTTCTCGGACCTGTTCCGCGACCTCGGCGACAAGGTCGAGATCTTCGACTACGAGAAGTACAATTTCGTCACGCCGATCATGAAGCCGGACGCGATGGACCGCGGCGAGCTGCTCGATGGCGTGATGAACAACTACCGGCGCTTCTACATGCACAAGGCGCTGTTCTCGTACCCATGGGCCGGCTCCGGCGAGCGGCGGCGCTATCTGCTCGGCTGCCTCAAGGCGTTCCTGAAGTCGGGCTTCGAGCGCAAGTTCTACGACCTCGGCCGCGTCAACTACTGGGGACCGCAATCCAAGGGCAAGGTCGATTTCGGCTTCGACACCTCCCGCAAGCGCGCCGAGCCGGGCAAGGTCGAGTGGAAGACGAGCCATAATCGCAAGCTGACCGGACCGCAGCAGGCGCAATTGATGGCCTGCGGCGGCGGCACCGAGCAGATGAGCGACGAGGCCGAGACCAGGGTGAATTGAGATGCACGGCACGCGCGCCCAGCACTTCCAGCTGCCGCGCGGCCTTTGCCTCGGGTCTCGCCGTTTCGATGGAGGCGGTGCCGCCCGCGGCCTCAAGGTTCGAGACGCGCCGCAAGCGGCGCTCCTCACCATGAGGGGCAAGCGCCGAAAGCCGCGCTGCACATCGGACCATCGGCGAAGTGACCCTGTGTTGTTGGAGAGGCGGACAAGATCATGAGCGTCGCGGACCGCGCCTCGAACGAAGCCCTCGTCCTGAGGCGCCCGCCGCTGGCGGGCGTCTCGAAGGACGGTGGCCGGCGCGCTCCTGCGGTCAAACATCAGTCAGAACATCAGTCAGAACATCAGGCGCATGCCGGGCGCATCGGCCCGAATGCGATCATTCAGACCGCGGAGGCGCTGCGCCTGCTCGCGGGAGAAGACGCCGCGCATTGCGTTTTCGCGGTCGCGGGGCTGGAGGCCTATCTCACGTCGCCGCCGGCCGATATGGTGGATGAGACCGAGGTCATCCGCCTGCATCGCGCCCTCAGAGCCGTGTTGGACGACGATGCCGCCCGCGCGGTCAGCGTCAAGGCGGGACAACTGACCGCGGCCTATCTGCTCGCGCACCGCATTCCCGCAGCCGCCCAGCGCTTGCTTCGCATCCTGCCGGCGCGCCTCGCCAGCCATGCGCTGTCGCGCGCGATCTCGGCCCATGCCTGGACCTTCGCCGGCACCGGCATCTTCACCGGCCGTCCGGGCCGGCCGACGACTTACGAGATCAGCCATTGCCCGCTGTGCCGCGGGCAGGGGACGGACCACCCCATCTGCGACTTCTACGCCGCCACCTTCGAAACCCTGTTCGCCCGGCTCGTGCATCGGAGTGCCCGCGCGCGCGAGATCAGTTGCGAGGCCATGGGCGCCTCCGCCTGCCGCTTCGTGATCGACTGGTGAGATCACGCCATGCGCGAGGCGACACCGTCATGGCTTCGGGTGTCGCGCTCAGCGGGGCAGGAAGCGCGCGCCCTCCTTGCCGAAGAAGTCGAGCATCGCCTGCGCCGGGGGCAGCAGCAGCTTGTCGGCGCGCCGTACCGCATGCCATTGCCGGATGATCGGCAGTCCCACCACCTTCAGCGTCACCAGCCGGCCCTCGCCGAGCTCATGGGCGACGGTGTGCTGCGAGATGAAGGCGATGCCGAGCCCGGCGATCACGGCCTGCTTGATGGTCTCGTTGCTGTCCATCTCCATGCTGGTCTTGGGCTGCAGGCGGTGCTTGTCGAAGAAGGTCTCCATCAGCAGCCGGGTTCCCGATCCCGGCTCGCGGGTGATGAACACCTCGTCGGCAAGGTCCTCGGCCGCGATGCGCTTGCGGCGGGCGAGCCGGTGGCCCGCCGGCGCGATGATGACATGCGGATGCTTGCCGAACGGGCGCATGTCGACGGGAATGTCCGCCGGCGGCCGGCCCATGATGACGATGTCGAGGTCATAGCCGCGCAGCGCCTCGCGCAGGCTGTCGCGGTTGCCGATCCGCAACGTCACGTCGATCTTGGGGAAGCGCCGCGAAAACTCCGCAATTGCGAACGGCACGAAATATTTTGCGGTCGAGACCGCGCCGATCGCCACGCGCCCGCCGCTGCGGCCGGCGAGAATGTCCAGCGCCTGCTCGCAATCCTGCAGGGCCGATTCGACGCGCTCGGCGAGCGCCAGCACGCTGTGGCCGGCCTCGGTCAGGATCATGCCGTCCGTGGTGCGCTGGATCAGCGGCAGCCCGGCGAGCTCCTGAAGGTTGCGAATCTGCAGCGTGACGGCCGGCTGCGTCAGGTTCAGGCGGCCGGCCGCGGACGTCACCGATCCCGAATTCTGCACGGCCACCAGGGCACGAAGCTGGCGAATGGTGAGGTCGCGGGCGAAGTGGCGGCTCATGGAACCCTCGATGATATCGATCGCATAAGGAAAACTTTGGTCGATCCAAAGATATTGAAATTTCCCTAATCAGGCAAATCGAGTGTTGATAGCAGCGCGGCACGACGCATTCGTGCGGCTTCATCAAGCTCCCGGCAGAGGAGCTGATGGCGAGGGAGTGGCCCATGAATCATCCGTCCTTGAATCACCCGATGGATCATCATCAGACCTTGCAGGCGCATCTGGCATCCCAAGGGGCGGATGCCGACTGCGCCGCGGTCATCGAAGCCCTTGCCGACGCCGCGCGCGAGCTCGCGCGGCAGATCGCCATCGCGCCGCTGTCCGGCGTCGATGAGGGCGCCGCCACCGTCAACACCGACGGCGACATCCAGAAGGCGCTCGACATCGTCGCCGACAATCTGATGCGCGAGGCGCTGCGCCGCGCCCCGGTCGCCGGCATCCTGTCGGAAGAGGGCGATCGGCCGGAAACGGTCAATGAGGCTGCCCCACTTTGCGTGGCGATCGATCCGCTCGACGGCTCCTCGAACCTGCAGAACAATATTTCGGTCGGCACCATCTTCTCGATCCGGCCGCGCGGCCGCGACGTGCTCTCCACCTTCTTCGAGCCCGGCACGGCGCAGCGCGCCGCCGGCTTCTTCGTCTACGGCCCGCAGACCTGCCTGGTGCTGGCGATCGACCATCGCGTCGACCTCTATGTCCTGCATCCGACCCTGCACGAGTTCATCCTCGCCAAGTCGGGCATCCGCATCCCGCAGGATACGCCGGAGTTCGCGATCAACGCCTCGAACCGCCGGCACTGGAGCGGCACGGTCCGCAACTATGTCGACGAGTGCCTGTCCGGCGCGGCGGGTCCGCGCGGCCGCGACTTCAACATGCGCTGGATCGCCTCGCTGGTGGCCGAGGCCTATCGCATCCTGATGCGCGGCGGCGTCTTCCTCTATCCGGCCGATTCCCGCCCCGGCTATCGCGAGGGCCGGCTGCGGCTGGTCTATGAGGCGCATCCGATGGCGCTGATCATGGAATGGGCCGGCGGCTCCGCCTCGAGCGGCCGTGCGCGCATCCTCGAATTGTCGGCGCGCTCGCCGCATCAGCGCGCACCGCTGATCATGGGCGACGTCCGCCTGGTGCGCGATGTCGATCAGCTGCATGAGGGCGTCGAGCCGCTGTTCGAGACCAGCGACGCGCCCCTGTTCGCCCGCCGCGGCCTGTTCCGCTGATCGCGCACGGCCGAGCATCCGCCAAGCATCCGCTACGCATCCCTGGCTCGGGCGAGACTTCCGGAGAAAACGCATGTCACGTCGTCATCCCATCATCTCGATCACGGGCTCGTCCGGTGCGGGCACCACGTCGGTCAAGAAGACTTTCGAGAACATCTTCCGCCGTGAGAACGTCAAGGCGGCCTATATCGAGGGCGATGCCTTCCATCGCTACAATCGCGAGGAGATGCGCCGCAAGATGGTCGAGGAGGCCGAGCGCGGCAACAAGCACTTCAGCCATTTCAGCCCCGAGACCAACCTGTTCGAGGAGCTCGAGAAGACCTTCCGCGACTATTCCGAGACGGGCACCGGCACCACCCGGCACTACGTGCACGACGACGAGGAGGCGCGGCTCTACGATGCCCGGCCCGGCACCTTCACCGAATGGAGCCGCCTGCCGGAGGATTCAGACCTGCTGTTCTACGAGGGCCTGCACGGCGCCGTCGTCACCGAGAAGGTCAACATCGCCCAGCATGCCGACCTGAAGATCGGGGTCGTGCCGGTCATCAATCTCGAATGGATCCAGAAGCTGCACCGCGACCGCGCTTCGCGCGGCTACACCACCGAAGCGGTCACCGACACCATCCTGCGCCGCATGCCGGACTATGTGAACTACATCATCCCGCAATTCTCCGAGACCGACATCAACTTCCAGCGCGTGCCGACGGTCGACACGTCGAACCCGTTCATCGCGCGCTGGATCCCGACGCCCGACGAATCGATGGTCGTGATCCGCCTCAAGAACCCGCGCGGCATCGACTTCCCCTATCTGCTGTCGATGATCCAGGGCAGCTTCATGTCGCGCGCCAATTCGATCGTGATCCATGGCTCGAAGCTCGACCTCGCCATGCAGCTCATTCTCACCCCGATGATCATGCAACTGATGGACCGAAAGAGGCGCACGCTATGACCGCCAACGCCCTGCAAAAGGCTGCAGCCAAGACCGATCCGGCCCATGCCGAGATGGCGAACGCCATCCGATTCCTGGCGATCGATGCCGTGGAGAAGGCGAAGTCCGGCCATCCGGGCATGCCGATGGGCATGGCCGATGTCGCCACCGTGCTGTTCTCGCGCTTCATGAAGTTCGATCCGGCCGATCCGGCCTGGCCGGATCGCGACCGCTTCGTGCTGTCGGCCGGTCACGGCTCGATGCTGCTCTACGCGCTGCTGCATCTCACCGGCTACGAGGCGGTGACGATCGACGAGATCAAGGCGTTCCGGCAATGGGGCGCCAAGACGCCGGGGCATCCGGAGTACGGCCACACGCCGGGCGTCGAGACCACCACCGGGCCGCTGGGGCAGGGCATCGCGACCGCCGTCGGCATGGCGCTCGCCGAGCGGCTGATGAACGCGCGCTATGGCGACGACCTCGTCGATCACTACACCTATGTGATCGCCGGCGATGGCTGCCTGATGGAGGGCATCAGTCACGAGGCGATCTCGCTCGCCGGGCATCTGCGGCTCAATCGCCTGATTGTTCTGTTTGACGATAACGGCATCTCGATCGACGGCTCGACCGGCCTTGCCTGCTCCGACGATCAGCTTGCGCGCTTCGCGGCCTCGGGCTGGGCGACCAGCCGCATCGATGGCCACGATCCCCAGGCGATCGAGGCCGCCATTGCCGCGGCCCGGCAGAGCGACCGGCCCAGCATGATCGCCTGCCGCACCACGATCGGCTTCGGCTCGCCCGGCCGGCAGGGCTCGGAGAAGGCGCATGGCGCGCCGCTCGGGCCGGAGGAGGTCGAGAAGACCCGCGCCGCGCTGCATTGGCCGCACCGGCCGTTCGAGATTCCGGCCGACGTCCTGGCGAGCTGGCGGGAGATCGGCGCGCGGGGCCGCAGCGTGCGCCAGGCCTGGAAGGAGCGCGCCCGCAAGCAGTGCAGCGCGGATCGCTCGCCCTGCCACGATGCGCTGAACAAGAAGCTGCCGGCGGCCTACACCGAGCGTATGACGCAGTTCATCGCGCAGCTCACCGCCGAGAAGCCGAAGATCGCCACGCGCCAGGCGTCGCAGAACGTCATCGACGTGATCGCGACGGTGCTGCCGAACCTGCTTGGCGGCTCGGCCGACCTGACCCATTCCAACCTGACCAAGGCGAAGACGCACATATCGGTGACGCCGTCGAGCATGGACGGCAACTATGTCCACTACGGCGTCCGCGAGCACGCCATGGCCGCGGCCATGAACGGGGTCGCGTTGCATGGCGGCTTCATTCCCTATGGCGGCACCTTCCTCGCCTTTGCCGACTACAACCGTCCGGCGATCCGTCTCGCCGCGCTGATGGGCATCCGCGTCATCCATGTGATGACGCACGACTCCATCGGCCTCGGCGAGGACGGCCCGACGCACCAGCCGGTCGAGCATGTCCCGAGCCTGCGGGCCATTCCGAATCTGCTTGTGTTCCGTCCGGCCGATGCGGTCGAGACGGCGGAAGCCTGGGATTGCGCGCTGCGCGCCGAGACCTCGCCGTCGGTGTTGTGCCTGTCGCGCCAGGCGCTGCCGGCGTTCCGCACCGAGGCGTCGGACCACAACAAGGTGGCGCTCGGCGCCTATGTGGTGGTCGAGCCCGAAGCCGGCCGTGACGTGACGCTGATCGCGACCGGCTCGGAGGTGGCGATCGCGCTGGAGGCGGCCAAGCTGCTGGCGGCTGAGGGCGTGAAGGCGGCGGTGGTGTCGGCGCCATGCTTCGAATTGTTCCGCAAGCAGAGCGCGGAGTATCGCGCCGAGGTGCTCGGCAGCGCACCGCGCATCGGCGTCGAGGCCGCCATCGAAGGCGAGTGGGCGCGCTGGCTCGGCGATGCCGGCGAGTTCGTCGGCATGCACGGCTTCGGCGCCTCGGCGCCGGCCGACGTGCTGTACCGGGAATTCGGCATCACGCCGGCGGCGGTCGCTGATGCGGCCATGCGCAACATCATCCGGGCGCGCGCCCACTGACGCGCGCCACAGAACACAACAGCGAACAGGGACGGAGACGGAGACGGACATGGCGCGGATCACGCTCAGACAATTGCTGGACCATGCCGCCGAACGCGGTTACGGCGTGCCGGCGTTCAACATCAACAACATGGAGCAGGGGCTCGCGATCATGGAGGCGGCGGCCGCCGTCGACGCCCCCGTGATCATCCAGGCCTCGCGCGGCGCCCGCTCCTATGCCGGCGACATCATGCTGTCGAAGATGATCGACGCGCTGGAGGAAATGTATCCGCAGATCCCGCTGTGCCTGCACCAGGACCACGGCAACGACGAGGCGACCTGCGCGACCGCGATCAAATACGGCTTCACCTCCGTCATGATGGACGGCTCGCTGAAGGCCGACGCCAAGACCGCCGCGGACTATGAGTACAACGTCGACATCACCCGCCGCGTCACGGACATGGCGCATTGGGTCGGCGCCTCGGTCGAGGGCGAGCTCGGCGTGCTCGGCTCGCTGGAGCACGGCGGCGGCGAGCAGGAGGACGGTCACGGCCTGGAAGGCAAGGTCAGCCGCGAGCAACTGCTGACCGATCCGGACCAGGCAGTCGATTTCGTCCGCGCCACCAAGGTCGACGCGCTGGCGATCGCGATGGGCACGTCGCACGGCGCCTACAAGTTCTCGCGCCAGCCCGACGGAGAGATCCTCGCGATGAACGTGATCGAGGAGATCCATCGCCGGCTGCCCAACACGCATCTGGTCATGCACGGCTCCTCATCGGTCCCGCAGGCGCTGCAGGACATGTTCAACCAGTTCGGCGGCGAGATGCCGCAGACCTGGGGCGTGCCGGTCGAGGAGATCGTGCGCGGCATCCGCCACGGCGTGCGCAAGGTCAACATCGATACCGACTGCCGGCTGGCGATGACCGCGATCTTCCGCAAGGTCGGCTCGTCCTCGAAGAGCGAGTTCGATCCGCGCAAATTCCTCAAGCCGGCGATGGATTCGATGCGTGAGCTGTGCCGCGAGCGGTTCGAGCAGTTCGGCGCCGCCGGCAATGCATCGAAGATCAAGGTCCTGCCGCTGTCGGAGATGGCCAAGCGCTATCGCTCCGGCGCGCTCGATCCGCGGATCGGGGGAATGACCGAAGCTGCGTGACGTCAACGTCGACAATCATCATTCAGGAGGAACACATGAACGACCAATCGATCACGGTGCGCGGCAAGGATCGCTACAAGTCCGGCGTGATGGAATACAAGAAGATGGGCTATTGGGAGCCGTCCTATCAGCCCAAGGACACCGACGTGATCGCGCTGTTCCGCGTCACGCCGCAGGACGGCGTCGATCCGACCGAGGCCTGCGCGGCGGTCGCCGGTGAATCTTCGACCGCGACCTGGACCGTCGTCTGGACCGACCGTCTGACCGCGGCCGAGAAGTATCGCGCCAAGTGCTACCGGGTCGAGCCGGTGCCGGGCTCGCCCGGCAGCTACTTCGCCTACATCGCCTATGACCTCGATCTGTTCGAGCCGGGCTCGATCGCCAACCTCACGGCGTCGATCATCGGCAACGTGTTCGGCTTCAAGCCGCTGAAGGCGCTGCGGCTCGAGGACATGCGGTTGCCGGTGGCCTATGTGAAGACCTTCCAGGGCCCGGCGACCGGCATCGTGGTCGAGCGCGAGCGCCTCGACAAGTTCGGTCGTCCCTTGCTCGGCGCTACCGTCAAGCCGAAGCTCGGCCTGTCCGGGCGCAACTACGGCCGGGTCGTCTACGAGGCGCTGAAGGGCGGGCTCGACTTCACCAAGGACGACGAGAACATCAACTCGCAGCCGTTCATGCATTGGCGCGAGCGCTTCCTGTACTGCATGGAGGCGGTCAACAAGGCGCAGGCGGCGACCGGGGAGATCAAGGGCACCTATCTCAACGTCACCGCGGCGACGATGGAGGACATGTATGAGCGCGCCGACTTCGCCAAGGAGCTCGGCTCGAACATCATCATGATCGACCTGGTGATCGGCTACACCGCGATCCAGTCGATGGCGAAATGGGCGCGCAGGAACGACATGATCTTGCATCTGCATCGCGCCGGCCACTCGACCTACACCCGGCAGCGCGCCCACGGCGTCTCGTTCCGCGTCATCGCCAAATGGATGCGGCTCGCCGGCGTCGACCACATCCATGCCGGCACGGTGGTCGGCAAGCTCGAAGGCGATCCGAACACGACGCGCGGCTATTACGACATCTGCCGCGAGGACTTCAATCCGATGCGGCTCGAGCACGGCGTGTTCTTCGACCAGCATTGGGCTAGCCTCAACAAGATGATGCCGGTGGCGTCGGGCGGCATCCATGCCGGCCAGATGCACCAGCTGCTCGATCTGCTCGGCGAGGACGTCGTGCTGCAGTTCGGCGGCGGCACCATCGGCCATCCCCGCGGCATCGCCGCCGGCGCGACCGCCAACCGCGTCGCGCTCGAAGCGATGATCCTCGCCCGCAACGAGGGCCGCGACTACGTGCACGAGGGCCCGGAGATTCTCGCCAAGGCGGCCCAGACCTGCACGCCGCTGCGCGAGGCGCTCGATGTCTGGAAGGATGTGACCTTCAACTACGAATCGACCGACTCGCCGGACTTCGTCCCGGCCGTCACTCCCGCCGCCTGATCATCGCTTCATTGCGCGCCGTTCAGCGAGCCGGACACCGGCTCGCGCGGTTGCGCCATTCCAAGGAGATTTCAACATGCGCGTGACCCAAGGGTGCTTTTCCTTCCTGCCCGATCTGACCGACGAGCAGATCGCGGCCCAGATCCAGTACTGCCTCGAGAAGGGCTGGGCCGTGAACATCGAGTTCACCGACGATCCGCATCCCCGCAACACCTATTGGGAGATGTGGGGCCTGCCGATGTTCGACCTGCGCGATGCCGCCGGCATCATGCGGGAGCTCGCCGAATGCCGGAAGATCTATGGTGACCGCTACATCCGCATCTCGGCCTTCGACTCCAGCCATGGCTGGGAATCGACCCGGCTGTCCTTCATCGTCAACCGCCCGAAGAACGAGCCGGGCTTCCGTCTCGACCGGCAGGAAACGGTCGGGCGCAACATGCGTTACTCGACCCGGTCCTACGCCGCCGAGCGCCCCGAGGGCGAGCGCTACTCCTGATGACGGCTGCGCTGGCGTCTCCGCCGGTCAGGGCGGAGACGTCGGCGCCGGCTCTGCCGCATTGATCAAGTCCGATTTGACGGTGCCCCTGCTTGCCGGAGTTCGCGGGAGGATCCGCCGCCAACATGAGTGAACTTCGGCAAGCGGAGCACCAGCCCATGATGCAGGCCACGCAGGCGGACGCCAAGGAGGCGACGCCCGTCGACACCATCGACCTGCGCCGCGAGTTCGAGAGCGTGGACATCGCGCCGGTGCTCGAGCAGCTCGACCGCGAACTGGTCGGCCTCGTTCCGGTCAAGACCCGGATCCGCGAGATCGCTTCGCTGCTGCTGATGGAGCGCATCCGGCAGAAGATGGGCCTGGCGACCACGTTCCCGACCCTGCACATGTCGTTCACGGGCAATCCCGGCACCGGCAAGACCACGGTGGCGCTGCGCATGGCCGGCATCCTGCACCGCCTCGGCTTCGTCCGCCGCGGCCACGTCATCAGCGTCACCCGCGACGATCTCGTCGGCCAGTACATCGGCCACACCGCGCCGAAGACCAAGGAGGTGCTGAAGAAGGCGATGGGCGGCGTGCTGTTCATCGACGAGGCCTATTACCTCTATCGGCCCGAGAACGAGCGCGACTATGGCCAGGAGTCGATCGAGATCCTGCTGCAGATCATGGAGTCGCAGCGGGAGGATCTGGTCGTGATCCTGGCCGGCTATGCCGACCGCATGGAGAAGTTCTTTCAGAGCAATCCCGGGTTCCGCTCGCGCATCGCGCATCACATCGACTTTCCCGACTACTCGGAGGGCGAGCTGCTGACGATCGCGGAGATGATGCTGGACGGGCAGAACTACCGTTTTACCCCCGAGGCGCGCGTGGCGTTCGAAAAGTATATCGCGGTGCGCAAGACCCAGCCGTTGTTCTCCAATGCGCGCTCGATCCGCAATGCCTTGGATCGCGTCCGGCTGCGACAAGCCAACCGGCTGGTGTCGCGGCTCGACCGTGTGCTAACATCCGACGACGTGATGTCGATCGAGGCCAGCGACGTGCTGGCGAGCCGCGTGTTTGCTCAAGCCGATAGCAAGGGCGACGTGAGAGCGGAGTCGAAGTGATGAGTCTCGCGTTGGTGAAGAATTCACCCCTGGACGATCTCCGGCGCCGCATTGCGGACGCCGGCGCACTGATCCTCGATGTCGACGGAACCTTGGCCGAGACCGAGGAAATCCACCGCGAGGCCTTCAACGAGGCCTTCGTCGCCGGCGGCATCGATTGGCATTGGGGACGCCGGATCTACAAGGAACTGTTGCGCGTCGCCGGCGGCAAGGAGCGCATCCGCGCCTTCGACCAGATGCGGCGGTCCGGTCCTCCGTTGAGCGATGCGGTCGTCGCCAAGCTCCACCGCATCAAGACGGAGCGGTTCGCCGCCCTGATGGCCGACAAGGGCTGCCCGCTGCGCCCGGGCGTCAGAGAGCTGCTCGATGCGGCCTGGGCGCGCGAGCAGCGGGTGGCGATCGCGACCACGACGACGCGCGTCAATATCGATGCGTTGCTCGCACCGGTGCTGGGGATGGACTGGGAGACCAAATTCGCCGCCGTCGTCGCCGCCGATGATGTCGCGCGCAAGAAGCCCGCGCCCGACGTCTACCTCGAGGTCTTGTCACAACTCGATCTCCCGGCGGCGAGTTGTATCGCCGTCGAGGATTCCGGTAACGGGCTGATGGCGGCGATCCGGGCCGGCGTGCCCGTACTGATCACGCGCAGTCTCTACTTTCACGACGATACGTTCGATGGCGCGCTCGCGGTGCTCGACGATCTCAGCGAGCTGATAGTTTGATGTCTCTTGATGTTTGAGTGCGTCCGGCATGTCGGATTATGTACACCACGGTGTGCATAGCTGCCGCGCGCCCTGCGTTCTATTGCCGTTCGGCTGAGAACGTGTAATCCCTTGCCGACATGCTGACATGTCGAGTCGAGGTCGTAGAGTATGGCCCGCACGCAGGCCAAGGTTAAACGCAGTGACGTCGCGCGCACGGTCGGGCTGCGCGGCAGGGTTGGGCGGCCGCCAAAGGCCTTGGCCGGCAACATCGAAGAGCGGATCCTGGATGCGGCGCGCCAGGTGTTTCTCGAGCGCGGTTTCGACGGCACCAGCATCGACGAGATCGCGGAGCGGGCGCCGGCCTCGAAGCCCACCATCTATGCCCGCTATGCCGGCAAGCCGGCCCTGTTTGCCGCCATCGTCGAGCGCTCGATCGGCGAACTGACCAATCTGGGCTCCTCCTATACGCCTCCCGCCGGTACCATTCAGGAGAAGCTGGCGGGTCTCGCAACGGCGATCGTCGATCGCGCGTTGAAGGAGTCGATCGGATTGCTGCGGGTGACGATCGGCGAGGCCTATCGCTTTCCCGATCTCAGCTGCCAGTTCCACGAGCTTTCGCGCAAACGGTCGACCCATGCGGTCGCGGTGCTGCTGGCGGACACCATCGGCGCGGCCGGCACATCGCCCAAGCGTGCGCCGCTCAAGGCCTCGGAAGCCATGGCGGAGATCTTCATCGACCTGATCGTGCTGCCGCTGCTGATGCGCGCACTGATGGGCATGAAGGAGAGGACCATTCGCAAGGAGATGCCGGGCTTCGTGCGCGAGCGCGTCAGGATCTTTCTTGCGCTCTATGCCAAGACCTGAGTCGACAGGCACGTCGGCCGCAGTGAGATGCCGCCGCTGGCCACTCTCCCCCGCGCGCGTCGAGGCGCGTGGGTCTCAGCGTCGGCGGGGCGTCGGTTCGAGCGTCACCTGCTTCAGATCCTTGCCGCTGACCACGACGACGATGAAGGCGAGCTTGCCGTCCTTGCTGATGAGGCCGCCGCTGATCGCCCGGCCCGCAGCGGACCGTTCCGCGATCCTGATCGCGTCGGACATCTTGAGCGTGACGCCGTTGAGCGCGGCCAGGCTGTTGCGATCCGTTTCGCTGAGGCCGTCCATTGTCGAGAACAGCACGCTGTTCAGCACCTTGGCGGTCGAGCTGTCGATGTCGAATTCCCAGATCTGGCCGCTGCGCAGGGTGCGGACCTTGTAGACGGGAACGTCGAGGCCGCCCTCGAAGCTGATGTCGGCGGTCTTCGAGCCCGGGTGGATCTTCTCGGCGATCCGCAGCGCCTGATGCAGCGACACTTCCGATCTGCGGAACCGGTCGATCTCGCGGTTGATCGCCTCCTGGCTGAGCGCCGGATCATAGACCGATGGTGTGTCGGTAGGGGCCTGGGTGGCGCTCGCATCGTCGACCGTCGCCCGGGCAGCGATCGGCGCCATGGCCGTCCAGCATGACAGCATCAGCGTGAAAAGGACCTTGCGCGTCATGGGCTGCTCCGCAAATCGCCCGGCAGTGTGGGCCCGATATCCGAATCGATCGTTAAGAACTAAACTGTTTCGTTTCTTTAGGCCACCCGGCCGCGACGTGTCAACGTGGCCTCGACGAGGAGAACCTGGGCCGCGATCACATGCATGCGAGGGAGCAACGGGGAACCTCAGTCGCACCATGCTGGGCGTTTGTCGACAACTGAGTTAGGTTGTCGACATCTCACCATCGCGGCCGATATTGCCGCGCCAGCGTCGACAGATGTCACGCGGATGT
>NZ_CAFJ01000276.1 GCF_000239795.1 Bradyrhizobium sp. STM 3809
AACGCTTATACGCGCTCTCCCCGGTGTCCGGCTCGATAGCCACCGTCGCCGTCGGGATCATCATTCCCGCCGACTTGGCGCCGGCTTCGGGGCGCCAGGACCACGCGATTTCACGTCCGCCAACTGCCGTTCGTCCGCGCACATCGAGTACGCTGCAGCACATCAGCGGCCACCGCATCCCATCCTCCACGTTCGTGACGATCGCGAAGCGCCCCTCTCATGAGGACGGGACCCGGATGTTATTTCCGATTTTCGGAATGAAAGCAAGCGAAATCTTTTGCCTCCTGTCTGCGGTCCCGGTCCTCCGATCGACACCGCGGCGGCCCATGACGTTCGCGCGCGAGGCATGAGCAAGGGTGCGGCGGCAGACATGGGGCGCGGGAGGCCGGCGTCCATGTTCTATCGTGCGGTCCTCGGCTAGGTTCGCGATCGATCGGTTTGCTGAAATGAGGTCTTCGATGCGACGCCTGCCTGCCGTGCTCATGGGTCTGCTACTGTGGTCATCGTGCTCCCATGCCGAACCGGGGGCGCATTGGCAAACGGCCAACACTAGCGAAAAGCCCTGGACTGCGGTGATTTCGCGGGACGTTCAGCAATTCGCCGACGAGCAGAAGCCGACGGCGATCATGGTGGTCAGGGACGACGAGATCATCGCCTCGTCGGGCGACCTCGGCGCCAAGGTCAACATCCGGTCCGAGCGGAAGAGCCTCATCAGCGCTCTCTATGGCATTGCCGTCGAGGAGGGCCGGATCAACCTCGACAGCAGCCTTGCCGAACGCGCGATCGACGATCATCCCGACGCCCTGTCGCCGGCCGAGAAGACCGCGACGGTTCGCCACTTGTTGATGGCTCGGTCCGGCATCTATCATCTCGCGGCCTACGAGACGCCACAGATGAAGCAGCTCCGCCCGGCGCGCGGAAGCCATCCGGCCGGCAGCTTCTGGTACTACAACAATTGGGATTTCAACGCGCTCGGCACGATCTACCGCCAATCCGTCGGCGATGTGTTCAAGAGCTTCGAGACGCGGATCGCGCGGCCGCTCGGCATGGAGGATTTCTCTGTGAAGGATGGTCACTACCAGACGGAGGCCTCGTCCTCGCATCCGGCCTATGTGTTTCACATGAGCGCCCGCGACCTCGCGCGGTTCGGCGTGCTCTATCTCAACGGCGGACGGTGGAACGGGAGCCAGCTGATCCCGGCGCATTGGGTCACGGAATCGACCACGCGGCTGTCGGACACCGGGCAGCCGGAACGCGGCTATGGCTATCTCTGGTGGACGTATACGAAGGATGGTTCGGACCTCAATGCCTTCTTCGCCAATGGCTATGGGGGCCAGTTGGTCGTCATCGTCCCGGCGAAGCGCCTCGTGGTCGTCGAACTGGTCGATCTCGACGCCAACCCGCATGGCATCCGGACCCAGCGCGTGCTCGATCTGGTGAGCAGCATCAGCGCGTCAGCGCCATGAGCCGACGGCTCTTGGGGTGTCGGTCTCAATCTCCAGGCTGCCGCGAGCGGGCTCAGCGCCAGATCGGCTTCGGCAACTGATCGGGATTGAATTTCGGCGCCGCGCGCGGCACCGGCGGAGGCGCGGCCTCGTCCGGCGCGGAGTACATCAGGATGGCCTCGAACGGCACATCGGGTGCTTCCGCCGCCGTGCCCGAGCAGGTCATGGGCGTGCCCCTGCAGCAGCCTTCGAGGCTGAGCGTCAGCTCATCGGGACCGAATAGCGACGGCTGCCCCGAGGCGTGGCGCCGGGTCTTGATGAGGGCCGTGAACCGATCGCCATGAACTTCATAGCTGCCGAAATAGCTGAGCACGGCGTCGCCGCCGCGGACGATGCCGTCCACCAACTCGACGAGCCCGGTTCCCTGGCCTTTGGGCGTCTTGAACCAGGCGGAATAGGTGCCTTCTTTCATCATGGCGCTTTGGACCCTGCCAAACGGTCGCGGCATGGTTGTGCATCGCAAATTAAGGGAAGGTGAAAGCGGGATCGAAACGCGTCGGGAACCGCAAATTTTATTCGTGTGCGAATGGTCGTGCCGACGAGTTCCATGCTTGGCCAAGCCGCAGTAACGCAATTCCGCGCTGTCGCCGAGATGTTTGGCGGCCGAATCTCGGTTCAGGCTATAAGGGAACCCATCGAGGTTACCTGGAAGGACAGTCAATGGCATCCGAACCCCGCTCCCCGCGTCTGGCCGTGCTGATCGACGCCGACAATGCCTCGGCCAAGATCGTCGACGGGCTGTTCCAGGAGATCGCCAAGATCGGCGAGGCGAGCGTGCGCCGGATCTATGGCGACTTCTCCAGTCCGCGCTCCAGGCCGTGGGCGGATACGCTCGCCCGCTACGCCATCGTGCCGCAGCAGCAGTTCGCCTACACCTCCGGCAAGAACGCCTCCGACATCACGCTGGTGATCGACGCCATGGACCTGCTGCATAGCGGCCGCTTCGACGGCTTCTGCCTGGTGTCCTCGGACAGCGACTTCACCCGGCTCGCCGCGCGCATCCGCGAGCAGGGTATCGACGTGTTCGGCTTCGGCGAACAGAAGACGCCCGAGAGCTTTCGCCAGGCCTGCCGCCGGTTCGTCTACACCGAGAATTTGCGCAGCGACGCGGCCGGCAGCAAGGACGCCGACAGCGCGGCCGCGCCGAAGCCGCTGCAGCCGATCAGCGCGGCGACGCCGATGATCAAGACGGTGATCACGCAGATGGAGAGCGAGGACGGCTGGGTCGCGCTCGGCGAGGTCGGCAAGCAGCTGTCCAACCTCGTCTCCGACTTCGACCCGCGCACCTATGGCTGCCGCAAGCTCAGCGATCTCGTCCGCAAGACCGGCAGCTTCGAGATCGAGGAGCAGTCCAAGGGCGGCGGCTCGGTGCGCATCCGCGTCAAGCCTGCGAGCGCGCCACCCCCGGGCGCGCGAGAACCGCGTCGACGCGAGAGCGCGAGGCGGCGGCCAAGACCTGGGACGACGGAGCCCTAGCGCGGCCGGGCGAGATCCGGCAGCGCCGCCTGAACATCGGGGTGTCGCGCCAGCCGATCGAGCGCCTTCGCCATGCCGGCCTCCGACGGATGGAAGGCGTCGATGAAGTCGAGCGGGTCGTCGGCGATATCGGCGTGGGCGAGATCGATGAAGGGAATGCCGAGGCGGTGCAGCCAGGCCGCGGTCTCCGCGCTTTCGAACTCGCGCCAGACGCCGGAATACGGTCGGTAGGCTTCGTCATGGTCGAGAAAGTCGACGGCGGCGCGCACATAGGGCAGCTGCACAGCGATCAGCCGGACGTTGCGGTCGCGGGCGAGGGCCTCGAGCTGCCGCAACGGCTGCTTCTGCCGCTCCGACATTCGCGGCGCGCCGGGCGCCGACTCGACCAGGCGCTGCGCGGTCTGGAACGTCCGGCGCGCAGTGTCGATGAAGTCCTGCGGATAGAGGTAGGAGCCGTCGGCGCGGAAGCCGTCCGGCCGCCGCTGCTCGGCGAACGGCGCGGGCGCGGGCAGGGCGCGGATCAGGCGGGCGAGCTTGAACGAGACGTAGCGCGTGGGATCGTAGACCATGGCGCGCTGCGCGCCATAGGCCTCGTCCCAGGCATCGGTGAACATGAAATAGTCGAGCACGACGAGCACGACGCGAGGACGAACCCCGCGGGTCAAGTGCTCGAACACGTCGACCAGCTGTTGCGTCGTCCAGGCCGTGAAGCCGGCATTGTAGAACCGGTAGGGCCTGAACATCGCCTCGCGCAGGGTGCCGGCGCGCGAGCTGCCGATGATGATGACGTCGGGCGCGAGCGCGGCGATCCGCGCGCGCTTGAAGGCGGCGTTGTAGCGCAGATCGGCCGGCAGGATGATGCTGTCCGGATCGTCCGATTGCCGGGCGGCGAGCTGCGCCGGCGTGGTCAGCGCGTCGAAGCGATAGGCGAGCCCGGCGACCGACAGGCCGAACAGGGCCACGACGGCGAGAACGATCGCGACGTAGCGGCGCTGCGCGGCCATCACGCGCGTTGCCTCGGCGTTGCCCGCACGTTCGGGGCGGCATGCTCCCTCACACGATGATGGGCACGGCGCCACGGCGAGTTCTCGAGCTGGGCGCAAATCGCGGCGCCTTTGCGCGCCGATGCTACGTTTGCTGCCTCCGCCAGGACAGCCATCACGACAGATCTCGTTCCGACCACGGCTACGGCCGCTGCTCCGTCATCAACTTGTTCATGAGGTCGCGATGGGCCTCCTGCTTGGCCCCTGGCGGACAGGATTGCGTGCTCATCAGCACGGCTCGCGGCAACGCTGCTCACCCGCCCTGCCGAAGCTTCGCCAGCACCTTGAGCCCGCCATAGCCGTCGGCGGGCGCAAGACCCGCCTTCGCCTGGAAGTCGCGGATCGCCTTCATGGTGTCGTTGCCGACGCGGCCGTCGGTGCCGCCGGTGTCGAAGCCGGCGGCGGTGAGTCGCTTCTGCATCTCCTGCACCTCGGCGAGCGTCAGCGCGCGCTCCGAGCCGGGGAAGGGCTGCAGGAACGGTGGCGCCCCGAGGATGCGGTCGCCGAGATGGCAGATCGCGAGCGCGTAGCTCATCGCTGGATTATAGGACTTCACCGAATAGAAGTTCGGACCGAGCAGGAAGGCCGGGCCGCCCTCGACCGGGATCCACAGCTGCGCCGAGGCGTTCGGCTGCGGGAACGGCTCGCCGTCGGCGCGGGTGACGCCGGCGCTCTGCCAGGCGGCGTAGCTGCGGCTGCCCGACATGTTGCCGGGCGCGCGCACCTCGTAGCCCCAATGCTCGCCGCGGTGATACTTGCCGCGGTTGACGAGATAGCGCGCGGTCGAGCCGAGCGCGTCGTCTGGCTTGCCGAACGGCGAGATCTTGCCGTCGCCGTCATAGTCGAAGCCGACATTGAGCCACACCTCCGGCATCCACTGCGTATGGCCCATGGCGCCGGCCCAGGACCCGCGCATCTCCTCCGGCGTGCTCCAGCCGCGATCGACGATTTTCAGCGCGTTGGTGAGCTCGGTCTCCCAATAGGCCTTGCGGCGCGGCTCGTTCCAGGCGAGCGCGGCGAGCGCCGGGAAGACGGGACGCATATGGTTCTGCTGCACCAGCGGATCGCCATAGGCGGACTCGACGCCCCACAGCGCCAGCAGCGTGCCGCGCTCGACGCCGAAATCCTTCTCGATGCGGCCGAACAGCGCCTCGTTCTTCGAGAGCGCCGCCTTGCCGTTGATGACGCGCCAATCGGAGACGCGGCGGTTGATGTACTGCCAGAGCTGCTCCTTGAACTCCGGCTGATTGCGCAGCTCCTTGAACACGGTCATGTCGGGCTCGAGCCGCGCCATCACGCGCGTCCAGGTCGCCTGCGAGATGCCCTTGGCGAGCGCACGGCTGCGGAAGCCGTCGCGCCAGGCATCGAACTCGGCCGGCGCGGCCAGGGCCGGCAAGGCAGGTACGAGCAGCGCGGCGGCACCGAGGCCGGAGCGGAGCAGGGCGCGGCGGGGCGGGGAATCGGGCTGGGTCATGGCCGCCAGTCTAGCGGCTGGCGCCGCCCGGCGGCAGGCCCTGCGGGGCTCAATCCGGATGGAACTCGGCGGCGATTCGGGCCAGCCAGCGGCGGATGGTCGCGAGGTCGCGCTTGCCGAAACCCGCGGCGAGACGGCGCTCCAGCGCGCTCGCCTTGCGGCGTGCCTTGGCGAGCAGCGCACGGCCGCGCGGGGTCAGGGTCCATTGCAGCACCCGGCCGTGCACCGGATGCGGCGTCCTGCGGACGGCGCCGTCACGTTCCAGGTTGGCGATGATGACGTTGACGGTCTGCGGCGTCAGCAGCGCGACGCGGGCGCAGTCGGCACCGGACAGGCCGGGATATGCCTTGAGCATCGTCAGGACCACGAACTGCGGATGGGTCAGGCCGGTTGCGGTCAGTGCGCGCTCGAGCGACAGCCGCGCCGCCGCCTGCGCCTGGCGCAGCAGGTAGGCGAGATGGCCGTCCGCGCCGCGCTTGCCTTCTCCCGGGCGCGGCGGGCGCGGCGCGGCCGGAGCCGCCGCCGCGCGACGGCGCTGTACGGGTCGCACTGGTAATCGTGAGGTTGCCTTGCGTGCCATATCAGGGCTCTGATAAATTGTCAGAGCACTGATAACATGGGAGATGAAAGATGTCACATGCGCGCAGCGACTACAAGGCGTTCAGGAGCCAGGCCCCCGAGCTCTACGCGGCGATCCTGGCGGTCAGCCAGCAGGCGTCCGGGGCCGGGCTCGACAAGCACCTGCTCGAGCTGATCAAGATCCGTGCCTCCCAGATCAACGGCTGTGCGTTCTGCGTGCAGCATCACGTGCTGCTGGCGGAGAAGCTCGGCGTCGGCGCCGACAAGATCAACCTGGTTGTGGCCTGGCGCGAGGCGCCGCAATTCACAGCCCGCGAGCGTGCCGCGCTGGCCTTCACCGAGGCGCTGACGAGACTGGACGGCGGCGTCAGCGACGCGGTCTACGCCGAGGCCCGCGCCGCGTTCTCCGAGACCGAGCTGGTGTTCCTGACGTCGGCGATCGGCGTGATCAATCTGTGGAACCGCTACGGCGTCGCGTTTCGCTGGACACCGGCGGAGCGGCCGGCGCAGGCAAGCAACTGAGGTCGATGGAACCGTGGCGGCGCGCCGCGTGTTGTGCGTTCACGTCAGAGGAGGCGTTCATGACCGAGCCGAACGAGCCGCTGAAGCCGGACGATTTCCCGCTGGAAGCCGACAAGGACCGCGTGCGGTGCCAGGACGGCAAACCGATCGCCAGGACCAAGGACGAGGCGATGGCCCACGAGATCGCCGAGCGCCTCAATGCCGAGGAGCACAGGCGAGAAGAGGACAAGTGGTCGGCCTGAGGGTCAGGCGGGGACTTCGGAGACCGACGGGCCGCTTGGCGGTCTCCGGAAAGCGCAAGGCGCCCGGCCGAGTTCGCAATCCGCAACGTCTCAGCATCCAATTGTGAGGTGTTGACGGCTGCTTGCTCACCGCGCCCGTCATCGGCGCGCGGATGATGCCGATGCGATTGTCAGGTTTCTGATCAGGGGCCATGAGAGCGGGCGTCGCCTCAGAACGGGTTGGCCGGCTGCGCGCGCTTCGGGCCCTCGGGCTTCGGCTCCACCGCGAGGCTCGGATCGGTCGGCATCACGCGGGCACCGGCGGCGCGGGCGACCTCGCCGGTCATCGAATGCCTGGCCGCTTCGGCGGACTTGATCTCGGGCGGGTGCCAGCGGTCGCGCACCAGCATGGTCAGCGCGCCAATGCAGACGAGCGCGATCGCTGCCGACACCAGCGCCGGTCCGGTCCTGTGTTGAGCGGTACCTGTCGCCATCCGACATCCTCCTGGGCATGACAACCCGCAGCCGGGGAGGTCGGTTCCGAGAGACGCGGCGGGGTTCGCGATCAGTTCCGATCGCGGCCGGCTGCAGCATCTGCGGCCGGGCCGAGCAGCGGCGGTCCTTGCGGCGGCGTGCCGATGGCGCCCGTGGTCGTCGCGGTCGGCGAGGCGGCCATTTCCAGCCCGACCTCGCGGCCGCGGCCGCCGATCAACCGCTCATAGGCCGCGATGAGCGTCACGTAGGGATTGACCCAGATCCAGCCGTCGCGGGTGAACAGCTGGACATCGAAATGCAGATGCCGCGTGGTGCCGTTGGGATGATCGAGATAGTTCGAGACGACGCCGATCGGCTCGCCCTCGCGCAAGGCGCGGCCATTGAGCAGGCCGTCAGTGTCCATCGCGTTGGGGTTCATGTGCATGTAGCGGAAGCGAATATGCTCGGTGCCGGTATTGACCTGGATGACGGCGCCCTGCTGCCTGGCGCTCCGGATCACCACGCCATCGCGGACGGCGAGCACGCGCTGCCGCCATGGATCACAGCCGGCGGGGCCGTCGCGGCGCACCGGGCAGACGCCCGGCCGGATGTCCTGGCCCTGATGACCCAAGCCGCTGGCGCATTGGCCGACGTTGAAGTCGCGCGCCTCGCAGAAATTGTCGCGCCAGGGATATTGGCTCCAGGGCTGCTCGAACTTGTCGCTGGCGCGTCGGCGGCCGAATGATTGCGAATGCACATAGGCCGGTGCGTCGAGCGGAAAGCGGATCTGCGAATAGGCCGTGCCGTCGGCGCGGCCGCCTTGGCCACGCGCGCCCGAGTTCATGACGATGTCGCCGACCGGGCGAAAGGTGAAATCAGCATCGAGCACGGAAGGGCGCTCGGCGGCGAGCGGCGTGATCTCCGGCGCGCTGCGGGACGGCTGGCCGCCGGTGACGCGCAGCGCCCTCAGGAAGCGCTCGGCGATCGGGTAGGCTTCGCGGCAGGCGAGGCGCTTCGGCCGCGGCGCGCTGTCGAGGCACTGGATCGAGACCACATAGGGCACGCCGAAGCGGGTGAAGGCGTAGCGGACATAGCCTTCCCGGATGAAGCGGCGCAGGTCGGGATAATCAGCAGCCAGCGCCTTGACGCTTTCGCCCTTGCCGCCTGCGGGATCGGCGACGTCGTAGATGAGGCTCGATCCGGTGATCTGGACCTCGACCGGCTTGGCGAAGATGCGCGAGGGCAGGCCGGAGGTCACCTCGGGGGCGAGGGAGAACACCGCGTCATAGCCGGACGGGCCGGCGTCGAACAGATCGGTCCGGAAGTCGGACTGGTAGCGCGGCAACATTTGCGGATCGACCGCGCCGCGGCGGCGCGCGCTCAGATAGGCGGACGTGTCGAGCGGCAGCAAGACGGGGACCGGACTGCGTCCGATCCCCGTGAAGATGGTCGAGGTCATGCCGTTGAGCTGGACCAGAGCGGGCCGTCGGCGCGGATCATCGCCGCCGACGTCGTGCCGGCGCGCCGAGGGCGCGAGACCGGTGATGACGTCGGGTGCGGTCGTGAGCTCGGAGCGGAGCTGGTCGAGTGCTGCGCGCCAGTCGGCACGCTGAAGCGAGATGGCGGGCGTGGCGAAGGCGTCGGCCGCGC
>NZ_CAFJ01000275.1 GCF_000239795.1 Bradyrhizobium sp. STM 3809
ACGCGGTCGCCCTTGGCTGGGTCGAGCGCCAGCAGCGACAGCGACTCCGGCAGCCACAGGATCAGGATCGGGCACAGGATCAGCGGCAGCACGCCGCCGATGATGAAGATGACCTGCCAGCCATAGGCGGTGATGAGCTTGGCCGCGACCGCTCCGCCGATCGCCGAGCCCAGCGACACGGTCATGAACATCAGCATGATCAGCAGCGTCCGGCGACGCTGCGGCGCGTATTCGCCGGTCAGTGCGATGGTGTTCGGCAGGACGCCGCCGAGCCCGACGCCCGTGGCGAACCGGAGCATCACGAGGTCGGAGACGCTCGTGGCCTGGCTCGTGGCCAGGGATCCCAGCGCGAACACGAGGACGCCGGCGACGACCAGCCATTTGCGTCCGAGATAATCGGCGAGGGCGCCGAACACGAGGGAGCCGACCATCACGCCGAACAGGGACGCACCGAACACCGGGCCCAAGGCTCCCGGCGCGAGATGCAGGTCCTTGCTGAGGGCGGGCGCGACGAAGCCGAGCGCCTGGGCATCGAAGCCGTCGAGCCCGACGACCAGCGCGCACAGACAGATCACCCTGATCTGGAAACCCGACAGTGGCCGGTCGTCGACATAGCGTGTGAGATTGATCGCTTGCGACAATTGTCCCTCCCGGTGTCCATGTTGTTACCTCGCACCCTCGGTGGCGCCGGCTGTTTGCAACTATGTTGCATGTTCAAACTCTTTCGATTAGCCACAAAATTCTCATTCATTCATGAGGGAAGCTAATGGCCCCGACCTTGCGGCAATTGGAGGCCCTGGTCCTGGTGTATCGGCTCGGCAGCATCACCAAGGCGGCCGCGGAGCTGCGCGTCACCCAGTCGGCGATCAGCCTGCTGATCCGGCAGGTCGAGGAGAATTTTCAGCTCCGGCTGTTCGACCGGACAACGCGCGCGCTGCATCCGACCGCGGCTTGCCGCGAGGCGATCCCGGCTGCGGAGCGCATCCTGGCCGGCGCACAGGGGCTGTCGCGCCGGATGCGCGATCTGGCGGAGATCAAGGCCGGGCGCATCGCCATCGCGGTCTCGGCCGGCGTCGCCTCGGCGCTGCTGCCGCGCGTCTTCGCGGCCTTTCGTGCCCGCTATCCCGACGTGAGCATCGACCTGCGCGACGTCGCCCCCGACGAATTGTTTGCCATCGTGATGGCGGGAGACGCGGAATTCGGGCTCGGCAGCGTCGAGGACGAGGGCGTGCCGGAAGTGAGAATAGAACCCCTGATCCGAAGCCCGCTATCGGCGATCGGCGTGAAAGACGGGCGGTTCGAACATAGCCGCCGCCTGGCGTGGGACAGCGTGATGGGCTCCGACCTGATCACGATGCGACGCGGCACCCGCATTCGCGCTCAGATCGACGACGCGCTGGCGCGGACGGGTCGAACGCTGAAGCCGGTTCTGGAGGTCTCGCTGATCACGACGGCGCTGGCGCTGACGGCGGAGGGGGCAGGGCTCAGCATCCTGCCAGGGCACATGCTGCCGAAGTCGCAATTCCCGACGCTGGCGGCGGTGCCGCTGTCGCAGCCGACGATCCACCGGCATGTGTCGCTGCTCAGCCGCGCCGATTTCGGACTGTCGCCGGCGGCCCAGGAATTCGTCGCCATCGCAAAGCGCGTTCTGACGGCGAGGGAGGGGTGATCGCAAGCCGGACGCTGGCCGTCACTTCCCCAGCCGCTTCGCCTCGTTCCACAGCTCGTCCATCTCGTCGAGCGAGGCCTCATCCAGCGTGCGGCCGTTGGCGGCGAGCGTGTGCTCGATATGGGCGAAACGGCGCTCGAACTTGGCATTGGTGCCGCGCAGTGCGGTCTCCGGATCGACCTGGGCGTGGCGGGCGAGGTTGACGAGCGCGAACAGGAGGTCGCCGGTCTCGGCGCTCAGCTCGGTGGCGTCCTTCTTGTCCAGCGCGGCCTCGATCTCGTCGGCCTCCTCGCGGATCTTCTGCAGCACCGCGCGCGGGTCGTTCCAGTCGAAGCCGACGGTCGCCGCCTTCTTCTGCAGCTCCATCGCGCGCACCAGCGCCGGCTGCCCGGCCTTCACGCCCGACAGCAGCGAGGCCTTGCCGGTCTGCTCCTCCGGCGGCCGCCGCGCGGCGCGCTCGGCCTTCTCCTCGGCCTTGATGCGGTCCCAGGTGCCCTTGGTCGGCTTGGTGACGTTGCCGTCCTTGTCCGGGAACACATGCGGATGGCGGCGGATCATCTTCTTGGTGATGCCTTCGACGACGTCGCCGAAGGCGAACGCGCCTTGCTCCTCGGCGATGCGGGCGTGATAGACCACCTGCAGCAGGAGGTCGCCGAGCTCCTCGCGCAGATCGTCGAGATCCGCCCGCGTGATCGCATCCGCGACCTCATAGGCTTCCTCGATGGTGTAGGGCGCGATCGTCTCGAACGTCTGCTCGACGTCCCACGGACAGCCGGTGACGGGGGTGCGCAGCGCCGCCATGATCTCGATCAGGCGTGAGATGTCGCGGGAAGGGGTCATTGCAGGTCCTGACAGCGTCGTTCGATGCCCGTCTGTATGCCTCAAGCGGCGCGCCCCTCCCAGCGAAAACCGCCGCGGGTTCATGCCGGGTTGGCCCGGCCGGATGGTGATGCTAAGCGGGAGCCATGAGTGAACAGGATGCAACGGCCCTGGTGCTGTTCTCGGGCGGACAGGACTCGACCACCTGCCTCGCCTGGGCGCTCGACCGCTTCGCGCGGGTCGAGACGATCGGTTTTTCCTACGGCCAGCGTCACGCCATCGAGCTCGACTGCCGGGCGCGGCTGCGCGAAGGCCTCGTCAAGGTGCGCGCCGACTGGGCCGGCAAGCTCGGCTGCGAGCACACGCTGGACATCCCGACGCTGGCGGCGATCTCGGAGACGGCGCTGACCCGCGACGTCGCTATCGAGATGGGCGCCGACGGCCTGCCCAACACCTTCGTGCCGGGCCGCAATCTCGTGTTCCTGACCTTCGCGGCAGCGCTGGCGTATCGGCGCGGCATCCGCCACATCGTCGGCGGCATGTGCGAGACCGACTATTCCGGCTATCCCGACTGCCGCGACGAGACCATCAAGGCGCTGCAGGCGGCATTGAGCCTCGGCATGGCGCGCCCGCTCGAGCTGCACACGCCGCTGATGTGGCTGACGAAGGCGGCGACCTGGCAGCTCGCGCATGATCTCGGGGGCAGGGACCTGGTCGATCTCATCCGCGACCAGTCGCACACCTGCTATCTCGGCGAGCGCGGCGCCCGGCATGATTGGGGCCATGGCTGTGGCCGATGTCCCGCCTGCGAGCTGCGCGCCCATGGCTGGCACGCCTATGTCGGCGGCGGGTCCTGAAACGCAAAGCGGGGCCATGAGGCCCCGCGCGGTCTTCGATCGAGGTGACGACGTCAGGCCGCTTCGTGGTCCGATGGCTCGCGCTTGCTGACGACCACGAGATCGGTGTCGGCATCGTCATGGCTGTCGTCGGCCTGGTCGACGGCAGCGGACGCCGCCTGGGCGGCCAGCCGCGCAGTGATGTCGTCCTTCGCGTCCTTTCCGCTCTTCTCCCACGCCGGCGCATTGAGCACGACGATGTCGTCCTCATGGCTGGCATCGGCGTCATCGGCGGGCACGATCGACGGCGCCTTGGCCTCGACGACGCGCAGCGCGGGAGCCTCGACCTCGGTGGCGGGTTCGGCGGCCGGCTCTTCCGCGACCTCGGGTTCGCATGCCTCGGCAACAGTCTCCGCGGGCGCGTCCTCCTCGGCTGCGTCGGCGCTCATTGCGGCAGCCTCGGGCTCCGCATGGTCAGCTTCCGCAGCAGCGCTCGGCGGCGCCGCCACGTCCTCCGCCGCGCTGAGACCCAGATGCTCGGAGATCTCCTTGATCACCTTGTCGATCGCCTGCAGCACGCGATATTGCGGAATCGAGGTCATGTGCTGCTCGAACCGGGTACGCGCATATTGCAGCGAATCGATCACGTCGGTCGCGATCGACGAGCCCGAGGCTTCGGTGCCGTGCAGGGCGCCGGCGGCCTTCCTCGTCGAGTCCTCGATCAGCAGGAAGGCCTCGTATTGCGGAATCGATTTCAGCTTTTCGTGATAGTCGCGGCGCGCGCTCGTGAGCGTGTCGACGATGGCGGCGAAAGATTCATCTGCGGACATTCCGGTGTCCCCCCTCACTTCAGCAATGAAGATGCGCGGGACGCTACGAACACAGTCGTGAACGTTCAATTTCGAGCAAATACGGCTCTTCGCATCATGCATACCCCACCGTTAAGACGCGAAGGTCGAATGCCGCGCGAGCTGGTCACTCGGGATTAACGATGCTGATCATGAGCCGGCTCAGCCGGCGAAGTCCTCGGGCGACAGCTCGATCGGCTTGCCATGGGGCGTGCGGTCGGCGGCGTGATCCCAGGCGTCGCGGTAGCGGGCGAGGTTGGCGGGCGTGGTCACGCCCTTTTCGGCGACCAGCCGCTCCAGCGTGGCGAGCCAGTGCCGGTAGTAGGTGTCACCGCAATCGGCGTCGCCCTCGGCCTGCGCCCGCGAAATCTCCTCGGCGAGCGCGGCGGCCCATTCCGGCCAGGTGAACAGGCCGCGCGCGTGCAACGTGACCGCCATCGCGAAAGCGTGCGCCTCCCACGGCTCGCGAAACACCGGCCCCTCGGCATCGACGGGTATGCCGGGCAAAACCTGCGTCGCCGCGAGCGCGGCCTGATGATCGGGCGCGCTCATGCGCGTTCCAGATAGGGCTCGAAGGCGTCGACGGTCACCTCGAGCAGCGGATCCGGCGCATCGGCCCACAGATCGGCGCCGCTGAACGACACCGTGTAGAGCCATTGCGGGTTCTCGCCATGGCCATGCGCATTGCTGTCGGGAAACACGTGCACGCCTCTGAGCGCCTCGATCCGGCCGACATGGCCGCGCACGTAGCGCGGCAGCCGCGTATGCGTCGGCGGATGCATGTCCTTGGCGCGCACGCGATCGCCGACCGCGAACAGCGCCGGCGTCGTGGCGGCGCGCTCGGTCGGTCCGCCGCGGCCGAGCGTGACCGGGACATCCGCCGCCTTCAGGATCTTGGCGACCGGCCTTGCCGGACGCAGCATCTTTCCGGCGGCGATCTCATCGGCCTCGACCAGATGCCGCTCGGCCATCAGGCGCTCGATGCCGGCGAGCCAGATCTGGTAGTAGCTCCTTGCGAGATAGTCCGCCGCCGGCCGGTTCTCGCGGGCAAAGCGCGACATGTCGATGTTCCAGCCGCCCGGGGTCGCCATCGCCAAGGTCAGGGCGAACGCGCGGCGCTCCCATTCGGCGTGAAAAACCGGTTCGTCGGGCTCGGGACGCACCGGACCGAATCCGGCAACGCCCCCCATGTCGTGTGCGCCATCCATCAGCGGGTCACCTCAGCAGGCCGCTTCGGCAGGCCGGTGCCGATCATGCTGTCGCGCGTCACCAGCTCGGCCAACTGATCCTCGCTCCAGCCCTCGGTGCCCTCGGGCCGCATCGGCAGCACGAAATAACGGATCTCCGCTGTCGAGTCCCAGACCCGGATCTTCGTCGTCGGCGCCAGCGCGAAGCCGAAATCCTGCAGCACGCCGCGTGGATCCTTCACCGCCTTGGCGCGGTAGGGCGCCGACTTGTACCAGACCGGCGGCAGGCCGAGCACGGGCCAGGGATAGCAGGAGCACAGGGTGCAGACGACCATGTTGTGCAGCTCCGGCGTATTCTCGATCGCGACGATGTGCTCGCCCTGGCGGCCGGCATAGCCGAGCTCGCCGATCGCCGGCGTCGCATCGGCGAGCAGCCGCGCGCGAAAGGCCGGATCGGTCCATGCCCGCGCGACCACACGGGCGCCGTTGCGTGGCCCGACCTTGCTTTCATAGGTCTCGATCAGCACGTCGAGCGCGGCCGGATCGATGTAGCCCTTCTCGGTCAGGATGGTTTCGAGCGCGCGGACGCGCAGCTCGGTCTCGGACAGATCCGAGTGATCGTGGTGATGATCGTGATGGTGATCGTGGTCGGTCATGCCCCGAGCATAGGCGTAATCGGGCACCGCTGTCGAGCCGAGCGCGCGGCAAATGCCACGCGCGCACGCAGCTGTGTTGCGACACGCCCGCGCCCGTGTGACAGTCGCATGTTGTTTGATGGGAATTGGACATTTCGAACATGGATGTGATGCGCTGCCGCGCTTTGAGCCTCGTCGTTTTGATTGCGTTGTTTGCAGGTGCCGACCCGCTGAGAGCAGACGACGATCCACCGCCCGTATGGGCCTACCCGATCGCCCCGAAGGACTACGTGCCGCCATCCGATGACGGGTCGGTGCGTCGCGTTCCCGGGAGCAACGCGGGCTTCACGTTGACCGAGATCCGGGATCTGTTCTTCGCGCTCGACTGGTTCCCGGACGCGCATGCGCCGATGCCTGCGATCGTGGCCCGCGGCCGCCGCCCGAACCTGCGCCCCTGCGGCGTCTGCCATCGGCCCGAAGGCGTCGGCGGCCCGGAGAATGCCAGCCTCGCCGGGCTTCCGGCCGACTACATGCTGCGCCAGATCGAGGATTATCGCACCGGCAAGCGCACCACCGGCGTGCCGGCGCGGGCGCATGTGTTTCGGATGATTGCCGCGCTCAAGGAATTGACCGACGACGAGATCAAGGCGTCCGTGGCCTATTATGCGGCAATGAAGCTGCCGGCGCGCATCAAGGTGGTGGAAGCCGATACCGTGCCTGCGAACTACGTCCCCAACTGGTATTATACGCCCAGAAAGGACGGGCCGAGCGAGCCGCTCGGGGCGCGCATCATCGAAATGCCTGACGACGAGGAGGCCTTTGTCAACCGCGACTCCCGGGTCACCTTCACCGCCTATGTCCCGCCTGGAAGCGTCGCACGCGGCAAGGAGCTCGCGATGGGCAGGGAGGCCAACCGCATCCCGGCCTGCGGCGGGTGCCATGGCGACGATCTGCGCGGACAGGCCGACATCCCGCCGCTCGCCGGGCGGTCGCCGAGCATGATCGTCCGCCAGCTCTACGAGTTCAAACATGGCCTGCGCAACGGCGCCATGGCCGAGCCGATGAAGGACAATGCCGCCCGGATGACGCTGGCCGACATGACCGCGCTCGCGGCCTATGCCGCATCGCTGCCGCCGTAGCGGCGGGGCCGTCTCGAGGCATTCACGCGGCGGCCGTCGGGCGCCGCAGGGGTTCGGATGTCGAACGCAGTGGGGCGTCCGGCGTTGTTTCGGCGGCCATCTCGGACTGTTCAAATTGGCGCCCAGATGTGGTTCCTAGTCGGGTTCGCCCGCCGGACCCGGGGGTGAAACGACCAGACCTTGAGGTTCATCAATGCCGAACGACGTCTCCCGCCGTGATCTTGCGAAGCTGGCCGGACTGGCTGCCCTCGGGGCGGCCAATACGCCGGCGCAAGCGGAGGAGGCCACCGTGGGGGAGGATGCGAGCCGCCGTTTCCCGGCCGATTTCGTCTGGGGCACGGCCACCTCGTCCTATCAGATCGAGGGCGGTGCCCGCGCCGACGGCCGGGGCCCGTCGATCTGGGACGTGTTCACGCATCTGCAGGGCAACATCGAGGATGCCTCGACCGGCGACATCGCCTGCGATCACTACAATCGCTACAAGGAGGATGTGCGGCTGATCAAGGAGCTTGGCTGCCGCGCCTATCGCTTCTCGATCGCGTGGCCGCGGCTGTTTCCGGATGGCGGGCTGACGCCCAATCCGAAGGGGCTGGATTTCTACAACAGGCTGGTCGACGAGCTGCTCGCCAACGGTATCGAGCCTTACGCGACACTTTATCATTGGGACCTGCCGCAGGCGCTGCAGGATCGCGTCGGCGGCTGGCGATCGGCCGACACCGCAAGGGCGTTCGCGCATTATGCCGGCCATGTCGCCCAGCATCTCAGCGACCGGGTCAAGACCATCTTCACGATCAACGAATGCGGGCGGTTCATTCCCTTCGGCTACGGCCTTGGCATCGATGCGCCCGGGCTGAAGCTGCCGCCGCAGGAGGTCAACCAGGCGCGCCACCACGTGGCGCTGGCGCATGGCCTCGCCGTGCAGTCGATCCGCGCCCGGGGGCGGGTGGGCACCCGCGTCGGCATGGCCGAGAACATCACCGCCTGCCTGCCGGCGATCGACACGCCGGAGAATATCCGCGCCGCCGAGATCGCGACGCGCGAGATGAATGCCGGCTTCCTTAATGTCATCCTCGAAGGCCGCTACACGGAGGGTTTCCTGGCGTGGTCCGGCAAGGACGCGCCGGTGTTCACGGCGGACGAGCTGAAGACGATCTCGGCGCCGGTCGATTTCGTCGGCCTGAACATCTACGCGCCGCAGGCCTATGTGGTGGCGTCGAATCGCGCGCCGGGCTTCGACGTTCTGCCGATGCCGGCGTCGTTCCCGCATATGAGCTCGCCGTGGCTGCTGGTCGGTCCGGAGACCGCCTATTGGGTGCCGAAGCTCGCGGCCAAGATCTGGAATCTCAAGACCATCTACATCACCGAGAACGGCACCTCGTCGGACGACAAGATCACGGCCGACGGCAAGGTCCACGACCTCGATCGCGTGATGTATCTGCGCAACTATCTCGCCCAGTTGCAGCGCGCGACATCCGAGGGCGTGCCCGTGAAGGGCTACTTCCTGTGGAGCCTGCTCGACAATTTCGAATGGGTGTTCGGCTACAAGCAGCGCTTCGGCGTCTACTACGTCGACTTCGACACCCAGGTCCGCACGCCCAAGCTCAGCGCGTCCTATTATCGCCACGTGATCACGCGCAATGCCGTGAGTGCCTGAGCCCAGCCTCGCAGCGCTACTTTTACGAGATCACCACGCCGCCGCTCACGCCGACATTGCGTGCGCATGGTGGGGAAAGCACAGTTCGCGTCTCTCTTTCGCACCCGCGACAATTTGAACGGCAAAGGTCAGCCGAATTGACGTAAACGGCGGGCTCGCGTGATCCACTAGTGAGACCTTCTCGCCATGTCAGTATCTGTCGTTCGTTCGCCTGTCGGCCGCTTGTGCGCCGGCATTCTTGTCTGTCTCCTGGGCTCGGCCATGAGCCCTGCAAACGCGCAGAGCGACGCGACGAAGCCGGCCACGGAGCAGCCTGCGGCCGCAGCCGTCGACAAGCCGGCCGAAGCCCAGCCCGCGGTCAGCGAAGCCAAGCCCGAACCCAAGCCCGAGACCAAGCCGGCAGAGCAGGCGGCCGAGAAGCCCGCCGATGCCGCGGCCGAGACGGAGAAGCCCGCGGACAAGCCCGCCCAGCCCGGCACCGCACCGGCGGCCGCTGCCGCCGACGAGCCCAAGCCCGCGGCTGCCGCTCCGACGGAAAAGGCTGCGGCCGAAAAGCCGGCGTCGACCGAGAGCGCTGCCGACGTCAAGCCGGCCGAGGCGAAGGACGCGGCCAATCCCGAACCCAAGACTGAAGCCAAAACCGACCCCAAGACCGAGCTCAAGCAAGAGACCAAGCAGGAGGTCAAGCCAGAGACGGACGCAGGGCAGAAACCCGCGGTGACCGAGGCCAAACCTGCGGACGCTCCGCCGCCTGCGGCCGTCGTCAAGGACGCCAAAGAGCCCGAGAAGGCGCAGGCGAAGCCCGAGGAAAAGGCGGCCGAGACCAGCAAGCCCGCGGTCGCTGCACCGGCCGCAGCGGTCCCGTCGGCTCCGGCGCCGAAAGCCGCTGCGAAGCCGGAGGCAGCAAGCGGGTCAGAGACGCACGCGCATCATCACCGCGCGCAGGACGACGACAAGGCCGTCAAGCACAAGCCCCGCGCCGCCAAGCCGAAGCACCATGCGAGGAGCGGTCGCAATTGCAAGAGCTTCCGCACCTATGACGCGGAAACCGGCAAGTATCGGGGCTACGACGGCCGGCTGCATCGCTGCTCGTGACGCAAAACGAAACCAGCAGCGGCGGTGGCCGCTGCTGGTTTAGACGATCACAAGCCAGAATGGTCTGACGGGCTCAGCGCGGCAATGGCGATTGGATGCCCGAGGTGTTGCGGGTCAGGAAATTTCCGATCGTCGAGCCCTGCTGCTGCGGCTGGTTGCGCGCCAGCCCGGTCGTGGTGCGCTGCTGCGGCGTCACGATGATCTGTTGCGGCGCGCCTGGCGGGACCGCCGTGCCGCGCGCTTGCGCCCCCTGATTCGACATTCGCGAGACCAGGCGCATCAACTGATCCTGGCCGGCCTGCAACTGCTCGATGGCGCGGGTGTGGTCGCGGCTGGCCTGATCCTGGGTCGACTTGATCTGCTCGATCCCTTGCTGCAATTCGGCGATGTCGCGCGCCATCCGCTGCATCAAGGTCGCCGGCGTGCCGTTGGCGGCGCCGTCGTCGGTGCCCCGTAGCGAGGCGTTCGACATCATCGCGTCCTCATTGCCCGGCTGGGCCGCGGCTTCCTCCGACGTCGCCTCGCTGGAGCCGGGCATCCAGCGATCCATCAGTGCCGTCCCGGCCTCGCGTTGCGACCAGGCCACCGAGCCGCCGACCAGCACGACGAGCAGCGCAAGTCCCACCGCATTGCGCCCGCGCAGTTTCCCGAACGGCGCCTTGACGCGGGCCCAGCGGCCACGCTCGTTGCCAGGTACCTCGCCTGTGCTGACCGCGGCAGGGGCCTCCGCCGCCACGCCCGGCTTCTCGATCGCGGACAGGCGGGTGTCGATCCGGGTCAGCACCTCGCGCAGCACGCGGCGGTAGAGCTGATCGTAGCCCGCCTTCTCAGGCTTCTCCGGAGCAAGCCCGATCTCGCTCGGATCGATCTGTTGCACATTTTGTGTGGACTGCATGGTGATCCCCAAACCCTGTACGCCCGCCGCCGACGCCGCTTTTCTATTTGAATTTTCAAACGTGACTGGAGCGGCCGCTTTGGCCGAAAGCAAGACAGCGTCGTGACGAGGAGGGGGCCTTTTCGGACAATCTTCCCCGGCGTCCGCCAAGCAACGAGCCGCGTCGCAGGTTCCTTGCGCGGCCGACGGCCTTCAAGGTACGATCCAACCGTTGATCGTGAGGCTGGGGGGAAACGATGCAGAGATCGATCGCCATCGCGCGCGCCGTGCTGTGCACGACGGCGCTGCTGTATGAACTGATCCTGGGCCTAACTGCTCAGGCACAAGCCGCGCCGGCGGATGAGGCGACGCGCAAGGCGGAGCTGATGGCGGCCTGGCAGGCCGCGAGCCAGGCGGGGACCGACGGACCGAGTGACATCGCTCTGATCGATCAGGGCACGCTCAAGCTGCCCGCCGACTACTTCTACATTCCCAAGAGCGAAGGCCTGCGGGTGCTGCGCGCGCTCGGCAACGTCGTCAACGATGCAAGCTTCGTCGGTCTGGTCGTCGGCAAGCGCCAGGACGACGATTGGATGGTGGTGATCAAGCACATCAAGGAAGGCTACATCAAGGATGACGACGCCAAGAACTGGAACGCCGATGAACTGCTGAACAATCTGCGCGCCGGCGCGGAGGAGGCGAACAAGGACCGCGTCGCCCGCGGCTTCCCGGAGATGGTGGTGATCGGCTGGATCGAGCCGCCGGCCTACGATTCGACGACGCATCGCCTGGTCTGGTCGCTGCTCGCCAAGGACAAGAACCAACCCGATGATGCGCCGAAGAACGTCAACTACAACACGTTCGCGCTCGGACGCGACGGCTATTTCAGCCTCAACCTGCTGTCAGGCTCCGAGCGGGTCAAGGGCGACAAGGCGGTCGCGCACGAGCTGCTGTCCGATCTCTCCTACAACTCCGGCAAGCGCTACGAGGATTTCAGCGCGAGCACGGATCGGATCGCCGAATATGGGCTGTTGGCGCTGGTCGGCGGCGTCGCCGCCAAGAAGCTCGGACTGCTCGCGCTCGCGGGCGCCTTCATCCTGAAGTTTGCCAAGCTCATCATCTTTGGAGCGCTGGGGGTCGGGGCTGCGGTCACGAACTTCTTTCGACGCAAGCCGCGCAACGACAAGGCCGGCGGTGCCGCGTGAAGGCGCTTCTTCTAATCCTGTTCTCCGGCCTGAAATGGGGCAAGCTCGCCATGAGCGGCGGCACGATGCTGCTGTCGCTGATCGTCTATGCCGGCATCTGGGGCTGGCGCTACGCGGCGGGATTCATCGCGCTGCTGTTCGCCCATGAAATGGGACACTACGTCGCCGCGCGGCAGCGCGGGCTGAACGTTGGCGCGCCGGCCTTCATTCCGTTCGTGGGCGCCTGGATCGCGCTCAAGGAGCACCCCGTCGACGTGGAGACGGAGGCGTATGTGGCG
>NZ_CAFJ01000274.1 GCF_000239795.1 Bradyrhizobium sp. STM 3809
GCGCGAGCGGCCCTGGCGTGAACTGCTCGACCGGCCCCTCGACCATCCGGCATTCACCGCTCATGGCCAGCCTGTGATGACGTTGATAGGGAATGAACGTCAACGCAAAGGCCCCGACGGTCCAAATCGTCGTGAACGCGACCGGGCCATAGCGCACGATCTTCGACTTCGGGAGATACGGAATTCCCAGAGCCTGCAGCCCGCGGGGAAGCGCCGCGAGAAGTCCGGTCAGGACGACGAAGAGCAGACCGGTCGCGGGAAGCCACGAGGCCATGAAACCCGCGTCGAGGATATCGAAGACCTTGACGAACTGATCAGGAGTCATCGCGTCAGGCTCACTCTCGATCAGCAGTCTCGGGACTTGCGAACGCGGACACCGGGACGCTATCCGACCAGTGCCTTCACCAGCCCGCTGTCCGCGTCTGCCAGCTCATCGATCACGTCGAAATGGTGCCGGTCCGGCGCCTCGACATAGGCCGTCGATGCACCAAGGCCGGTCCAGATGTTGGCGAGCAGCTGGGCCTGGCGACGGAATTCGTTGCGCTCGGCGCCGCCGACCCATGCCGTGACCTTGGCGCCGTCGACCGGCGTGAGCAGGGCCGGGCTCTCCTTGGCAGCCGTCGCGTCGTCGATATGCAGCGTCTCGTTCATCGCGGTCCGCTGCAGCGGCCGCAAATCATGCAGGCCCGAGATCGAGACCACGCTGCCGATGCGCTTCTGTCGCTCGGCGGACAGCGGCGCGCCGCGGCAGATCATGCGGCTGACGAGATGGCCGCCGGCGGAGTGGCCGGTCAAGGCGACGGGACCAGCAACCTCGTCCATCGCGCGCCCGATCGCCTGGGCGACATCGGCCGTGATGTCGGCGAGGCCGACCTCGGGGCAAAGCCGGTAGGACGGCATCGCCACGGCAAAGCCGTGCGCGTTGCCGCCTTTCGCAAGGTGCGACCAGAAGCTCTTGTCGAGCCGCATCCAATAGCCGCCATGGACGAAGACGACGAGACCCTTCGGTGTCCCCTCGGGCAGGAACAGATCGAGGCGCTGCCGCGCATGCGCGCCATAGGCGATGTCGAGCTTGGCCCGGCCCTGCCCCGTCAACTCGGCGCGGTAGGCTTCCGCCGGCGCGACCCACAGCCCGGGCCAGCGCTCGCCGCCGGGAATGTTCGGTCCGTTGGCATAGGCGTTGTCCCAGTCCTTGACGGCATACAGCATGAGGATCTCCTGATCGAACGAGCGCGCGGCGTCACAGCCCCGTGCGCAGCTTCCAGAGCTCGGGGAACAGCACGATCTCCAGCATCTTGCGCAGGTAGTTGACGCCCGAGGTGCCGCCGGTGCCGGTCTTGAAGCCGATGATGCGCTCCACCGTGGTGACGTGGTTGAAGCGCCAGCGGCGGAAATAGTCCTCGAAGTCGACCAGCTTCTCGGCGAGCTCATACAGCTCCCAGTGCCGCTGCGGATCGCGGTAGACTTGGGTCCAGGCCGCCGCGACCTCCGCGCTTTCGCTGCGGGTGCCGCGCCAGTCGGTCCGTTGCGAATCCGCGCCGATGAAGAAGCCGCGCCGCGCCAGCAGCCGCAGCGCCTCGTCGTAGAGGCTCGGCTTGGCGAGGATCGACTCCAGTTCGGCGGTCAGCTCGGGGTGATGCGCATGCGGACGCAGCATCGCGAGATTGCGGTTGCCGAGCAGGAATTCGATCGAGCGATACTGGAACGACTGGAAGCCGGAGGACTCGCCGAGCTTGTCGCGGAACAGCGTGTATTCGCTGGGGGTCATCGTGCGCAGCACGTCCCAGGCGCCGTTGAGCTGCTCGAAAATGCGCGACACCCGCGCCAGCATCTTGAACGCCGGCTGCACGTCGTCCCGCGCGATCGCGGCCATCGCCGCCTTGATTTCGTGGATCGCGAGCTTCATCCACAGCTCGGACGTCTGGTGCTGGATGATGAACAAGAGCTCGTCATGCGCCGACGACAGCGGCGCCTGCGCATCGAGCAGGCGCTCCAGCATCAGATAGTCGCCATAGGACATCCGTCCCTTGAAGTTCATCCGCGCACCTTCGGTGGCGGGATCGTAGGGCGCGCTGCTCACGTCACGAGCTCCTTCTGGCGATACTCCGGCCTGTCCCACAGCTTGCCGTCGAGAACCTCCGCGAGGATATCGACGGCGCCGCGCACGTCGGCCTCGCCGATATAGAGCGGCGTGAAGCCGAAGCGCAGCGCATCCGGCGCACGGAAATCGCCGATCACGCCACGCGCGATCAGGGCGCGCATGATCGCGTAGCCATCGGGATGGCGGAACGACACCTGGCTGCCGCGACGCGACGCATCGCGCGGCGAGGCCAGCCTCAGCGACGGACATCGCTTCTCGACTTCGGCGATGAACAGCTCGGAGAGCGCGATCGAGGCCGCACGCACGTCCTGCATCGACACGCCGTCCCAGGCGTCGAGCGCGGCATCGAGCGCCGCGAGGGCGATGATCGGCGGCGTGCCGATGCGCATCCGTTCGATGCCGCCACCGGGGCGATAATCGAGATCGAAGGCGAACGGCGCCTCGTGGCCCATCCAGCCCGACAGCGCCGGCGGCGCGATGTCGGCATGACGGGGCGCGACATAGATGAAGGCCGGCGCGCCGGGTCCGCCATTGAGATATTTGTAGGTGCAGCCGACGGCGAAATCCGCATCCGCGCCGGCGAGGTCGACCGGCACGGCACCCGCGGAATGCGCGAGATCCCACACCGTGAGCGCGCCGACGCTGTGCGCCTTCCTGGTGAGCGCCTTCATGTCGTGCATGCGGCCGGTGCGATAGTCCACCTCGGTCAGCATCAGCACGGCGACGCTGTCGTCGATCGCGGCCTCGACCTCCTCGGGCTCGACCACCTTCAGCGCGACGCGGTCGCCGAGCATGCGGACCAGGCCCTGCGCCATGTACAGATCGGACGGGAAGTTGCCGCTATCGGACAGGATCACGCGGCGCGTTGAATTGAGTGACAGCGCCGCGGCGAGCGCCTGATACACCTTGATCGACAGCGTGTCGCCCATCACGACCGTACCGGGCGCGGCGCCGATCAGCCGCGCAATCCGATCGCCGACGCGGCGCGGCTGCACCATCCAGCCGGCGCTGTTCCAGCCACGGATGAGCTCCTGCCCCCATTCGGCCTCGATCATCCGGCCCACGCGCGCCGGCACCGCCAGGGGCAGCGCGCCGAGCGAGTTGCCGTCGAGATAGATGACTCCCTCAGGAATCCTGAAAAGCGATCGGGTTTGTGAAAAATCCGCCATGCTGCCTTGCTCTGTTCGCCGTCCTGAATGCATGATTCGGGCCGCAAGAGACCAGATCGCCCCGGCGGCTCATCTGCGCCGGCGCCCGATCAGGCTCTGTCATGACCGCCGCCATGGAGCAAGT
>NZ_CAFJ01000273.1 GCF_000239795.1 Bradyrhizobium sp. STM 3809
TGAAACCACGGTTTACGACGGCCAGCGCCTCGCCGTCGGCGAGGAGCCCGAGGGGAGCGAGGCAAAACCGGCTGCGCCGGCAGCGGCCCCCAAACCGGTCCCGCCGCAGCGCCGGCGCGCCCTGCCGTCCCAGGCCCAGCAGCGCCACGGCAAGCGTGAGGAACCGCCGGCCGCCGCCGCGCCGCCGCCGCCCCCGGCCGAGGCGCCCAAGCCCGAGCAGCCGTCGGCGCTGTCGTCGTTCTTCCGCCGCTCCTGAAGCCCACTCATCCTGCTCCGAAAGCCGCTTGGCCTGGACTGTGAAAGCAGTCCTCGAAGCTGCGGCTTTGCGGCTTGTCCGCCGATCCGTTCCGCAGCATAGTCCCGCGCATGAAAAAGACCCCGTTCCGCCTCTCGCCCTATCAGGTGCAATGGCTCCTGATCGTCGGCTTCGTCACCGTCGGCTACGCCCTTTATCTGCGCTATCTCGCGATCGAGCTGTCGAGCGTCGCGCTCGCCTGCGACGCCGGCCTGCAGACGCTCGCCTGCAAGAGCCGCGCGGTTGCGACGACCTTGTTCAAGAATTCGGTGTTCGGCGCCACCGCGCTGGTCATCGCGGTGCTGCATGTGATGCGGCCGTCGATTGTGCTCCTGACCGGCGGGCTGATCGCCGCCGGGCTGGGCATCGTGCTCTACAACATCGTGCTGTCGGGCTTGGCGATCGGCCTGCTCATCCTCGGCTTTGCCCGGCCCGCGCCCGCCACAGCGTGAAGGCGAGCGTCAGGTACATCGCGCAGGTCCACATCGCCTGCCAATTCTCGCGGCCTTCATTGTAGATCACATAGACCGACGAGATTGCGAGCAGGCCGGCGAAGCTCGCCTCCGCGATCGGCCGGCCGCCCTGGCCCGGGCGGTTGGCCAGCAGCATGGCGAACGGCACCACCGCCATGGTCAGGCTGGCGAACGGAAAGTCGCGATAGCGCGGGTCGAACACGAAGCCGAGCGCGGTCTCGGCCGCGATCAGCACCGTCACCACCAGGACCAGGCCGAGCGCGTAGGTGACCTTCAACGGCTTGCGGCCGTCATCCGGGCCGAGCAGGTCGAGGAAGGTCGGCAACGGACGGCCGGCCATGGCGGCGTTGGCCGCGAGGATCGGCGACAGCACGCCGGCGGCGAGCAGCGCGCCCCATTGCAGCCAGCCGCCGAAGCCGAGGCTCTCATAGTACATCTTGTCCGCGGCCATGCCGAACAGCACGCCCGCCGTGGTCGCGGAGATCGCAACCCCGATCCAGGCCGAGATGTGCGGCGGCCAGGGCCGGCGCCGTACCGTCAGCCAGCCGGCCAGGAACACGATGAAGGACAGGATCATGCCGCCGCCCATCTGCAGCTTCCACTGCGGATAGTTGCTGACGGGCTGGCCGGGGGGATATTTCAAGGCCCGGGTGTCGTCGCTGATCAGGCCCCAATAGCCGCCGACCGTGCCCTCGAGCTTGCGCTTCCAGGGCTGGTCGTAGGCCTCGATCAGGTTGACGCGAAAATTCTCGCGCTTGGCCAGCGCCAGGATCTCCGACACTACCCGCGCCTGGTTGGCGCGCGACGGCAGCGCGCCCTCGCGCATGCGGCCCTCGCTCGGCCAGCCGGTCTCGCCGATCAGGATCTCCTTGCCGGGAAACGCGACGCCGACCTGCTGGCGGATGGTGTCGACATGCGAGGCGGCGAACTTGGCGCGCACCGGCATGTCCTCCCAATAGGGCAGGATGTGCACGGTGACGAAATCGACGATGTCGTAGAGCTCGCGGTTGCGCAGCCAGAATTCCCAGACGTCGGCATAGGTGACGGGCACCTGGACCTGCGCCTTGACGCTGCGGATGGTCGCGGCGAGGTCCGCGGTGGTCATCTCGCCGCGCAGCAGCACCTCGTTGCCGACCACGACGCCGGTGATCACCTGCGGGTAGCGCTTGATCAGGTCGACGGCGATGCCGATCTGCTGCTGGTTCTTCAGCTTGTTCGAGCCGAGCCAGATGCCCTGGATGACCTTGATGCCGACCCGCGCCGCGATTCCCGGCACCTGGTCGAGGCCGTTCTCGATCGAATAGGTGCGCACGCAGTCCGAGATCTTGGCGAGCTGCACCAGGTCCTGCTCGATCTGCTCGGCATCGATATGGGTGGTCGGGTCGAGCGGGCTCTGCTGGCCGCGGAACGGCGCGTAGGACACGCACTGCACCTTCGAATCGAGCTCGATCGGCGCGCGGGCGAGCGTGATGGGCTGGGCCAGCCACCACCACATGGCGGCAATGACACCAAACGACAGGACCAGAAGCGCCAGCGGCGTAGGGAGGGATTTCAGTTCCGTGTCTCCAGGCAGGGAGGTGTCGATTACCCGGTCGGCGGCGATCTGCCAAGTAGGCGATCGGCGGGATGTCGCAGCGCCATGAGGCGCAGGCGCCTCCCGATCCCAATCCAGCTTTTACGATGACGCGAGAAAGTTGGGGCGTTGCTGGACAAAATCCGAGATTCCAGTCATTGGGAATCCCCGGTTGCCTCGCCCCTTGCGCCCGCTGTCTTGAGCCGTTCACTCGCCCGTTAGGAACGGCAGTTTAGGAACACCGCGTCTGGGTCGGAATCAACCTCCCGCCGCAATCGGGGCCGATTTGATCGGCATCAACACTGCGTCCCCCAGGGGACGGCATGAAGGCAACATTTCGGGGAATTTATGGGTCGACGCGTGCTCCAGTCCAAGTTTTCGGTTTTGCGCCTTGTCGCGTCCGTGGGTGTTGCGGTCCTGGTCGGCACGCCCTTCGCCTTCGCCCAGAGCGGCAACGATCATCCCCAGGACCAAAAGCCGCAGGCCTCGAGCCCGGCCGACCTCAAGGAAAACCAGCGCAAGGCGGATGAATTCACCGAGGCCGCGCAGGCGCTGAGCGGCGGGCCCGCCGGCAATCCGGAATGCGTCTGGCTCGGCCGCCGCGTCGTGCAGCTGATGTACCGCGACGACCTTGATACCGCGTTCCGCCATCTCGATCTCTACGACCGGTTCGGCTGCCCCGGCGGCCATATCCAGGCCTCGTTCCGCTGCCTGACGCGCTTCGTCGGCCAGA
>NZ_CAFJ01000272.1 GCF_000239795.1 Bradyrhizobium sp. STM 3809
TGCTGGCCGACCCGCAGGAAACGGTGACGGCCGCCGACCGCGCCGGCGTGTTCATCACGGGCATCACTGCGTGACGGCGCGGCCGCCGGCCGGCCCGGCCATCCGCAGGATCTGCCTGGTGGCCACCGAGGAGTCCGGCGACCGCCTCGGCGCCCCTCTGATGAAGGTGCTGCGCCAGCGGCTCGGCGACGGTGTCGAATTCTCCGGCGTCGGCGGCCGCGGCATGATCCGTGAGGGGCTGGTCTCGCTGTTCCCGATCGAGGAGCTGTCGATCGTCGGCTTCACGGCGGTCATCAAGCAGCTGCCGAAGATCCTGCGCCTGATCCGCGGCACGGTGGATGCCGTCATCGCGGCGCAGCCCGACGTGCTCGTCATCATCGACAGCCCCGACTTCACCCAGCGCGTCGCCAGGCGTGTTCACGCCCGCGACGCCGCGATCCCGATCGTGAACTACGCGGCGCCGACGGTGTGGGCCTGGCGCCCCGGCCGTGCCCGCGCCATGCGCGGCTATCTCGATCACGTGCTGGGCCTGTTGCCGTTCGAGCCCGACGTGTATCGCAGGCTCGACGGCCCGCCATGCACCTATGTCGGCCATCCGCTGACCGAGCAACTCGCAACCTTGCGTCCCAACCCAGCCGAGCAGGCCCGCCGCGACGCCGAGCCGCCGGTGCTGCTGGTGCTGCCTGGCAGCCGGCGCAGCGAGGTCGCGCGCCACATCGCGGTGTTCGGCGAGACGCTCGCGCGGCTGCAGGCGCAAGGCCTTGCGTTCGAGGCGGTGCTGCCGACGACATCGCATCTTGAGGCCGCTGTCAGGGCTGGCGTCGCGAGCTGGACGGTGAAGCCCACGATCATCACGGGCGACGCCGAGAAGCGCGCCGCCTTCCGGCGCGCGCGCGCGGCGCTCGCCAAGTCCGGGACCGTGACGCTCGAGCTGGCGCTGGCCGGCGTGCCGATGGTGACGGCCTATCGCGTCGGCGACGTCGAGGCCTTCGTCCTGCGCCGCCTGATCAAAGTGCCCTCCGTCATCCTCGCCAATCTCGTGATCGGCGAGAACGTCATTCCGGAATTCCTTCAGGAAGCGTGCACGGCCGACAATCTCGTACCCGTGCTGGTCGATCTGCTGAACAGCGGCCCGATCCGCACGCGTCAGATCGAGGCGTTCAATCGCCTCGATGGCATCATGTCGACCGGCGCAGCATCTCCCAGCGTCCGCGCCGCCGACATCGTGCTGGCGACGATGCGCGGCACACGGCAGGCACCGGCCTGAGCACACGCCACAGCGTAGCTCGTAGCCCGGATGAGCGCAGTGACATCCGGGGCTCCCGTGACCGTCGTGCCGAACCCGGATCGCTGCGCTCATCCGGGCTACGCGACTGATCGATGGTGGGCACGCTGCCGCCTGCGGCGGCCGCTTTACCTACCCGACGGCGGTTCGCCAAATCGCTCACTTCAACTGCTCCACAATGAAGCTAATCGCGCGTGTGAGCGCATCCGCGGCTTCGGGTCGGGTCGCGTCGACATCGAACCCATGGCCCATCTGTGGATACACGACCAATTCGGCCGCGCCGCCTGCCGCTCGCGCGGCGTCGACCAGCGCCTTTCCCGATGACAGCGGCACGTTGCGATCGGCGTCGCCGTGCAAGGCGAGCAGAGGCGGCAGGTGAAACGGGCCCGCTGCTTGGAAATCAGGACGCCCGGCGTAGAACACCACCAGCGCCGTGATCCGGGGATCTGACGCGGCGGTGGCAACCGCCAGAAAGCCGCCATTGGAAAAGCCGAGAAGCCCGATTTTTCCGGAGAAGCTCTCGCGCCGGGCGAGCAGGGAAGCCACCTCACGGACTCGCGCCGACCAATTCGCGACGTGCGCAGAGAAATAGGCCTGTCGGATTGTCTGATCCGCGGAGCTCATCGCGCTGACGTCGGCCGCGTCGTAATAGGAGACGAGAGCTGCATCGATGCCTGCCGCCGCCAGCGCTTGAGCGTAACGGGCATACGCGGCGGCAAACCGCTCGACGCCCTGTGCACCGTGGAGAATGATCACGGCCGGCCGCTTGCCTTCGTGCCGAGCGGCAAACAGCTTGATGGTGAGGGATGCACCGGCCGCCGGGACGGTCAGCTCTTGCGGGGCTGTTTCCATCGCGCGGATGGGCGTGGCGTGGGCGCAGACGAAAGCCAGCGCTGCGATGCAGGCCTGTTGCAGAATCGGGAACGATTTCGCCATGGAGCCTGCAATCCCTTACTCGGTCGACAACAAATCACGTGGAGCCGTAGGGTGGGCAAAGGCGCTGCCGTGCTCTGTCAACCCGCGAGATTGCAGTGGCGCCGTGCCCACCATCTGGCAGCTCGGCTCGCTGATCGACGGTGGGCACGCCGCTGCCTTGCGGCGGCCGCTTTGCCCACCGTACGAGCTTCGGCGCAAGCTCGCAGCCCGTAGCCCGGATGAGCGCAGCGACATCCGGGGTCTCCTGTGACGGTCGTGCCGAACCCGGATATCGCTGCGCTCATCCGGGCTATGCGACCGGCTCCAGCCGCGTGATTTCAGCCCAAAGAAAAAGGCCCGTCCAGCGTGCCGGGCGGGCCTTTCGTCATGATCTCTTTCGCTCTCGATCAGCCGCGCTTGTCGAGATCGACATACTGGCGGGTGGTCACGCCGGTGTAGAGCTGGCGCGGACGGCCGATCTTCTGCTGCGGGTCCTCGATCATCTCGCTCCACTGGCTGATCCAGCCGACGGTGCGGGCGACCGCGAACAGCACGGTGAACATCGACACCGGGAAGCCCATCGCCTTCAGGGTGATGCCCGAGTAGAAGTCGACGTTCGGGTACAGCTTGCGGTCGATGAAGTACTGATCGCTGAGCGCGATCTTCTCGAGCTCCATCGCGACCTTGAGCATCTGATCGTCGGCGTGGCCCGTCTCCTTGAGCACCGCGTGACACATCTTCTGCATGATCTTGGCGCGCGGGTCGTAGTTCTTGTAGACGCGATGGCCGAAGCCCATCAGCCGCACGTCGCTGTTCTTGTCCTTCACCTTGGCGATGAATTCCGGAATCTTGTCGACGGTGCCGATCTCGGCCAGCATGTTCAGCGCGGCCTCGTTGGCGCCGCCATGCGCCGGGCCCCACAGGCAGGCGATGCCGGCGGCGATGCAGGCGAACGGGTTGGCGCCCGACGAGCCGGCGATGCGCACCGTCGAGGTCGAGGCGTTCTGCTCGTGGTCGGCGTGCAGGATGAAGATCTTGTCGAGCGCGTCGGCGAGCACCGGGTTCGGCTTGTACTCCTCGCACGGCACCGCGAAGCACATGTTGAGGAAGTTCTCGGAGAACGACAGCGCGTTCTTCGGATAAACGAAAGGCTGGCCGATCGAATATTTGTAGGCCATCGCCGCCAGCGTCGGGATCTTCGCGATCATCCGGATCGAGGCGATCATCCGCTGCTTGGGATCGTTGATGTCGGTGGAGTCGTGATAGAACGCGGCGAGCGCGCCGACCGAGGCGACCATGACCGCCATCGGGTGGGCGTCGCGGCGGAAGCCCTGGAAGAAGCGGGCCATCTGCTCGTGCACCATCGTGTGATGGGTCACGCGATAGTCGAAGTCCTTCTTCTGCGCCGGCGTCGGGAGTTCCCCGTATAGCAGGAGATAGCAGGTCTCCAGGAAGTCGCCCTTCTCGGCGAGCTGCTCGATCGGGTAGCCGCGGTATTCCAGCACGCCGGCGTCGCCGTCGATATAGGTGATCTTGGACTGGCAGCTGCCGGTCGAGGTGAAGCCGGGGTCGTAGGTGAACATCCCGGACTGGGCGTAGAGCTTGCCGATGTCGATGACGTCGGGACCCACGGTGCCGCTCAGGATCGGAAGATCGAAGTTCTTGTTGCCGACGGTGAGCGTCGCGGTCTTGCTTGCGGAGTTTGCGTCCATCGTTTGTCCCCGATGAGATCGTTAGGCTTGATCGTTAGGCTTTGGCCCTTGTTCTTTGTGAGAGATCGCAGGCGGGTGGACCTTATCCGGTGCGGTGGCTCTGACTTGCCGCCAGGGTC
>NZ_CAFJ01000271.1 GCF_000239795.1 Bradyrhizobium sp. STM 3809
TGACGCAGTTCTATGGAACCATGAGTGCATTGAGATCCGAGAGGCTCCGTATTGCAATGCAGGAGATAGCTTTGGACCCCAGCTTGCGTTCTCCGAACGGATTCCTGTCGGCGCTCGCCGACGATGATTTCGAGCTGATCCGGCCCTACCTGCGGACCGTCGATCTCGTGCAGGACTCGGTGCTCGCCGAGGCCGGAGAGAAGCTGCCCCGCATCTACTTTCCTCACCGCGGTGTCATTTCGCTCGTCGTCAATCTCGCGCGCGGCGAGCGTGTCCAGGTTGCCATGATCGGCCGGGACAGCTTCTTCGGCAGCATGTCGCTGCTCGCCGGCGGTGATCCGCTGGTGCTCAACAGCGCGGCCGTTCTCGTGCCGGGCGCAGCCTCCGTCGCCGACATCGACCGGGTCCGCGCGGCAGCGGAGCAGAGTTCGACCTTTCGCTCGCAGATGCTGCGCCACGCGCTGGCCATCTACGTGCAGAGCCAGCAGACGGCAGGTTGCAATGCCGCCCACACGGTTGAATCCCGGCTCGCTCGTTGCCTGCTGCAGACCCATGATCTGTCGGGCGGCAACAAGCTCTACATCACCCAGGAATCGCTCGCCCAGATGATCGGGGCGCGGCGAAACAGCGTGTCGCTCGTGGCGAGCACCCTGCAACAGGCGGATTTCATTCATTACAGCCGGGGCCACATCGAGATCATGGATCTCGAGGGCCTGAAGAGGACCGCCTGCGAGTGCTATGGCACGGTCCGAGGGCATTACGAAAAACTGGTCCGGCCACGCAGCCTGCCCTGAGCGGCTCCTGCTTGGCGTTGACCACCCGCCCCAGTTGCAGCGAAACGACTGGCGGCTCACGGCCCGTATAACTACGGGCCACGTCATGATCCCTGGCCTCGAACGGGACCGAATTAACGCGCTGTTCAACGGGCGCTGATAATTGTCGACGTGCTGACGAGCGCGAGTTCCAAGAAGCGTCGAATAATCTTCGTGCTGATATATCTCGCCCGTGTTCGGCTTTTGACCAAACGCGCGGAGTAATGACATGGCCTTTGATCTGTCGATGCCGATCCTGGTGGTCGATGACTACGCCACTATGATTCGGATCATCCGCAACCTGCTGAAGCAGCTCGGATTCGAGAACGTCGACGACGCCAGTGACGGATCGGCCGCGCTCGCCAAGATGCAGGCGAAGAAATATGGTTTGGTGATCTCCGACTGGAACATGGAGCCGATGACCGGCTACGACCTGCTGCGCGAGGTCCGCGCCAGTCCGGAGCTGTCGAAGACGCCGTTCATCATGATCACGGCCGAGTCGAAAACCGAGAACGTCATCGCCGCCAAGAAGGCCGGCGTGAGCAACTACATCGTCAAGCCGTTCAATGCGGCCACCCTCAAGACCAAGATGGAAGCGGTGTTCGGCCCGGCCGAATAGTCCCTTACGACATGAAACGCGGTTCACGCGGTGCGGCCGGACCCGGGTCCGGCCGTTTCGCTGTGCGGCCGGAGCCTGCAGACCCGCCGTAGGACGACCATGGGGGCGACCTCCGTAGTTGTACGGAAACCAAAATTTACGAGGGGGTCAGAGCCGGCCCTTAGACAAGATCCTGCTCGCCGACGACCGCGCCAGGCCGGCAACGGGACAGGGACGACATGCGCAACGAGCTGCTCGTGATCGAAGATGCCGACGTGCATCTCTCAATTCTGCGAAAGATCGCAACCCAAGCCGGCTTCAATACGACCGGCGTCAGCTCGGTCGACGCCGCTTGCGCGGCCATCCAGAACGGACACTTCGATTGCGTGACCCTCGACCTGTCGCTCGGCGAACGATCCGGTACGGAGGTTCTCGAGAGCCTCGCGAAGCTGAAATTCCGGGGGCCGGTGCTGATCATCAGCGCCTCCGAAGACGACGCGCTGTACGCGTCCGTCCGCATCGCGAACTTTCTCGATCTGAACGTCTACCCGCCCCTCTCCAAGCCGATCAACCTCACCCTGCTGCGCCGGACGTTGAAGCAGATCGCAAACGCGAGCGACCGCCACGGTTGGCCGGAGCGGCAGGCTGGTAACGACCGATGAGCAACAAGAAGCGTTTCCTGGGCGCGCCGGCCGCGATCGCGCTCATCTTGATCTGCGTGATTGCCGGGAGCAACCTGCTCTTCCTCACCAATCTGCGCGAGAACGCGCTCCAGCATGCCGAGGAAGATCTCAGCCGCCACAGCCTCACATTGGCGGAGAACGCCGACCGCTCGGTGAAGTCCGTCGACCTCGTGCTCACGAGTGTCCGTGACTACCTGGCGCGCGGCGGCGCCATCGACACCGAGACCTATCTCAAGGTCGCGTCCGACCATCAGACGCATCTGCTGCTCAAGGAGAAGATCGCCGGGCTGCCGCAGATCGATGCCGTGACGCTGATCGACGCCAAAGGCAAGCTCCTCAACTTCTCCCGCTACTGGCCGATCCCGGACGTCAACGTTTCCGACCGCGACTACTTCAAGACCCTGAAGAGCGATCCCGCGCTGCAGACCGTCATCAGCACGCCGGTGCAGAACCGCGGCGACGGCACCTGGAACATCTATTTCGTTCGGAGACTGAACGACTCCAGGGGCGAGTTCATGGGCCTGATGCTCGGCGCGATGTCGGTGCCCTACCTGGAGAACTTCTTCGGCTCCACCTCGCTCGGCCTCGAAGCCGCAGTGTCGCTGATCCGCGAAGACGGCACGCTGCTCGCGCACTTCCCGCCGACCAGCGAGATCGGCAAGCCGACCTCCGGCTTCGGACAGCGTGTGCTCTCCGCCGGCGGCGTGCTGCGCGAACCGTCCACACGAAGCGGCGAGATGCGCCTGCGGGCGGCGCAGATGCTGCCGAACTATCCAGCCATGGTCGTGGTGTCCGTCTCGGAGCAGCACGCCCTGAAGGCGTGGCGCGCGATGGCGACACTGCTGGTGATCGTATCGCTGGTCAGCGCTCTGGCCGTGGTCGCCGCGGCGGTCCTGATCTCGCGATGGTGGCAGCGTCACGAGCATCTGATCGAGGCGGCCGAGTCCGCGAACGCCGCCAAGTCGACCTTCGTCGCGATGATGAGCCACGAGATCCGCACGCCGATGAACGCGGTGCTCGGGCTTGCGACCACGCTGCTGGAGACCAATCTCGATCCCGAACAACGCCGCTCGGTGGTGGCGATCCACAACGCCGGCGACAATCTCCTCGAGATTCTCAACGACATTCTCGACTTCTCCAAGCTCGAATCCGGCCAGCTGTCGCTCGAGGACATTGCATTCTCGGCCGAGGCCTTGGTGCACAATACGCTGAGCATCATCGGGCCGCGCGCATCGGCGAAGGATCTGAAGCTGCGGAACGTGAGCGATCCGTCCGTACCGGCGGCGCTGGTCGGCGACGCTGGCCGCATTCGTCAGATCCTGCTCAACCTGGTGTCCAACGCCGTCAAATTCACCTCGTCGGGCGAAGTGGTGATCACCACACGCTGCATCCGCAAGGACGAGGAGACAGCCACCGTCGAATGGACGGTGACCGACACCGGGATCGGCATCGCCGCCGACAAGATCGGCTCGCTCTTTGCGAACTTCGTGCAGGCCGACAACTCGATCAGCCGGCGCTTCGGCGGCTCCGGCCTCGGGCTGGCGATCTGCAAACGCCTGACCGAGCAGATGGGCGGCGAGATCAACGTCACCTCGACCTTGGGCAGCGGCTCGACGTTCTCGTTCCGCCTGACTCTCCCGATCGCCGAGGCCGTCGCGGTGCCCGAGCAGAACGACGACAGCATCTACGCCTCGCTGCAGAGCCGGATCGCCGCCTTCGGCCGGCCGCTGCGCGTGCTGGTGGTCGACGACAATCCCACCAATCGGCTGGTGGCGACCAAGATGCTCAAGGATTTCGAGATCCAGACCGATACCGCCTGCGACGGCACCGAGGCCGTCACCGCCGCCAGCCGCTTCAACTACGATCTCATCCTGATGGACGTCCGGATGCCGGAGATGGACGGATTCCAAGCGACGCGGACGATTCGCGCGCGTGGCGAGCGCCGCTCCAACGTGCCGATCATCGCCTTCACCGCGAACGCGTTCATGGAAGACATCCGTGCCTGCCGCGAAGCGGGAATGAACGATTTCGTCGTCAAGCCGGCGCGCAAGAAAGCGCTCGTGGAGGCTATTCTGCGGGTCCTGCCCGCCCCGACCTCGGTCATGGAGACGGTCGCGTCCGATCTCGTCCCGCTGGCGCCCGCCGAACAGCTCGTGAGGCCGTTCGACGTCTCCGCGGAAGCAGACGTTGCTCCCGAGCCGGCGCTCGATCGCGAGGCCTATGCGGAGCTGGTCGGCGAGATCGGAGACGACGCAGCGCACGAGATCCGCGATGTCTTCTTCAGCGAAACGGATGCGCGCCTGAAGCTCTTCCGCAGCCTCTCGCTGGACCGCGAGCGCATCAAGATCGGCCGTGAGGCTCACTCCCTCAAGAGCGCCGCCGGCACCTTCGGCTACAGACGGCTCGCGACCTACGCTCTCGCGCTGGAGAAGAGCGCCCCGCGGCTCTCGCCGAGGGAATACGCCGATCTGCTCGACAACATCGACGCCGCCTACGCCGCGGCCCGCGCGCAGGAGCTGCAATACTGACGTCGTCATGCCGAGATGGCCGGCCGCACCCGGACAGGCGCTGTCGTCGCCTGCGGCGGACGACGCATGATGCCGCGTGACGGGGATGCGCTCCGCGGATCGCACCCCTACTGAACCGGCGAACAACCGGTTCACGAAGGAGATTCGCCGAGCAGGTTTTTCATAATCCCTTACAATAGGTTGACGCCGTACTTCTACGGCTCGCGATTTTCACAATCAACTAATCATGAGCTGCGAGACTTCGGGTCACATAGGAGATGTGTCCCATGTTTACATTTGAAACCGCCGACCAGAAGGAAGTCAGGCGTTTCCGAATTGCGCAGTTCAACGGCCGGACTGCGACGGTCAAATCTGGTGGAGCAACGATCACCGGTCACGTCCGTTCGGTCATGGAGAAGGAATCGAGCGTCCCCCCGCGCTGGACCATCACGATCGTCCCGACAGCCCCCAAGGCCCAGGCGCCGCTGCGGCCGGCATCGCGGGTGCGCCCTTTCGCAGAGGACTATTTCTGACGTTTCCGTCAGCCGGCATCCTCATCCGTCCGCCCGATGGACCAGATCGGATGCCGTGGGCGCCTCAATCGCTTCCCTCACGCCTCGATGATGATCGCGCCCATGCGAATGGGCGCCTCGAAGCGCGTCACATCTGACCGAGCAGCGCCGCGCGAACGAGCTCGGCCGTGTTGCGCGCGCCGAGCTTGCGCATCGCTTCGGCACGATGGCTCTCGAAGGTGCGCGGGCTGATCCGCATGCGCAGGGCGCCTTCCTTGTTCGACAGGCCTTCGCTGATCAGCGTGAGAACCTCGCGCTCGCGCGGGGTCAGCGACTTGCTCGGTCGGCCAGAGCGCGTGATGGCTGCGGGGGCCTCCACGCGCGCATTGATGGTCCGGGCCGCCGCACCCGGCTGCGCCTGCGCGCCGGATATTCTGCCCACCAGGGCACAGACGCGCTCGGTCTGCCGAAGCGCATTGTCCACGATGATCTGGAGGTGACGTCGCTCGCCGGGGCTCCTGGCGATCTCGTCACTGCGCTCCTTGATCTCACTCATGTAGAGCATCAGCGCGGTGAGAGAGCCATTGAGCTGGTGTGCCAGGGTCACTGCGTCCTGGTCCTCGGACCGCTCCACCGCGAGCCCGAGTTCGGAGCCGAGGGCAAGGCCCCGTTCGTTAACCTTCGAGTCTGTCGAGACCGGTGCGGAGCGATCGTCGGAAAGGCGGCTGCTAAGCTGTGTCATGGCCCATGATGGCGCGGCCGCGACTTTAACATGGTTAATTTCAACACCCGTAACAGTACGGTCTTTGGCCGCCAACTCGCGCAAGAGTCGAATAAAATCGCCCTCAAGTTGTACGACAGAAATATTAACGGCACTCGGCCGGGCCCGGTCTGCGCGCAATCGCGACTTGATTCAAGTGCACGACAACATTCATCCGCGATTGTTTACCGAAATTAATTCGGCACCAACTGTTTCGTGATTCCATGCGGCTCGTTCTTGTCCATGAGACGAGCCGCTGAACTACGAGTCTGGTAGCCGAATACGACAATGGGACCTGTCGACCGGATCTGGGAATTCCTGCAGCGGTTGTCGCCGCTGACGCGGAGCTGTCTGCTCAGCGAGCTCGAGCGACTGGAGCTCAGCGGGATCGACATGCCGGGCTCGGCCGACCTGCAGGCGCGGCTTCGCGCCGAGATTCGCAACAGCGGCGCCAGCGGCAACCGGACGATCAATCCGTCACGCTACTTCTTCATGCCGGTCGAGCAATTGCTGATCGACGGCTCTCCCGAGCATGCCAATGAAGGCCGCATCGCCCGCGGCTCGCTGACGCCGATCTGGGAGTGGATCTCCCGCGATCTGCTGCCGACGATGGCGCGCGACTACAATGCGCAGATGAAGGATCTGATTGCCGCCGACAAGCAGCGCGAGATTCGCCAGGTCGCGAGCGCCTTCCAGACCAAGGTGACGAAGTCGCTCGAGGGCACGCTGACGCGGGCCGACGGCATCGAGCAGGTTCGCGCCAAGCTCAAGGCCTATACGGCCTCACCGTCGGTGTTCGACGACGTCGTCAAGCTGATGAAGGCACTGCGCGCCCGCGAAGAGCTGGCGAAGTTCGCCGATTCGCTGCCGGACCGGATTGCGGAGTTCGACGATCCGCAGGTCAAGAAGATGGTGCTGCTGCTCGACGGCCTGCGCAAGAAGGAGCCGGAAGCCGTGCCCTTCGCGCTGACGCTTGTGGCCAAGCGCCTCAAGGAGCCGTGGCAGGTGATGCGGCTGGCCACCAAGGCGGCGCGAACCAAGAACGTCGCCGACGTTGTCACGGCGCCCTACGCGATGACCGTGCCGATGGTGCTCGACCAGCTGGAGGACAAGCGTCTCGCGCTGCGGGTGGCCCTGAAGAACAACCGTGTGGTGACGGCCAAGGAAATCCTGACCAGCATCTACGACATCGAATACGCCATTCAGGTCCGCATCGACCGGATCGAGGAGTCGGACTGGGGCCAGCGCCTGAACGCGATCATGAGCAATAACGCCAAGATGGTCCAGGCCGAGATCAAGCGCTTCCCGGACGAGGTCGGCCATGTCCTCGGCTCCAACCGGCTGCGCAGCCATCGCTCGCTCGGCGATCGCCTGACCTACATCGCATGGAAGGGCCGCGACGCCCTCAAGACGGCGCTGCGGTCCGCGACCGGCTGATCGACGGCGATGGGCGGCGCGACACGGCAATGGGGCGTCTGCCGTCACCTGAAGCCTGCCGGTGCCAGCGACGCAGCGGTGGCGTCTCCCACCGGTTGTCCGGCATGACCGAACGTCGCGGTCGTCTACCCTTGGGGTGCACTCGCCACCACCCTGCTGCGCAAGTCGCCCGGCTCGCAGGAACCCGTCTCACGCACATGCCGTTGCCATTCGCCGCGGAGTGAACTTAAACCGCAGGTCTTACCGCTGATGATGCGCCAGAGCATCTCGAGCGGCGCAAGCGCGGAGGCTGATGTGAGAACGGGCAGGATCCTGATGGTGGCACTCGCCATCGCATGCGGCACACTGACGAGCTCAGACGGCGGAGCGCAGAGCGCGCCAGACGCCGCAGCCGCGACACCGACGGCCGACAATGCCGTGCTGCTGACCGTCTTCCTCAAGCACGACCAGTCGCGCCCCCTCAGCGAGCTGAACGCGCAGCTCGAGCGCCAGGGTTTCTACAAGGCCTTCCCGCCACCGGGAGTAGAGGTCGTGAGCTGGTACGTGATGATGGGGGTGGGTCAGGTCGTGACGCTGCGCCTGCCGGCTTCGCGGCTGCGCGAGGTCAACCGCATCTTCGAGACCACAGCATGGGGGGCGTATCGGACCGAGTTCTATCCGACCTACGACTACAAGGCGATCGGGATCGCCAATCACGACAAGGCCGCGCAATAGGCCGGCGCAAGGCCAGGCCGCGATGCGGTTTCGACCACGTCTTCCGCGCTCACGTCTTGGCCATGCGCTCGCGGGCCGATTTGAACCCGGCGACGAAGCGCGCCAGCGTGTCCGAGGTCTTGCCGCGCGGCAGCATCACCTCGACGAGCGAGAATCGTCCGCGCCGCTGCACGGCGCGCTCCAAGGCCGCAACGAGCTCGGCGCGGGTGGTGACCCGCTCGCCGGCGCCGCCGATCGCGTTGGCGACATCCGCATAGTGCCAATCGTCGAGATCGTTGAAGCGCGATTCCGGCTGGAACACCCGCAGCATCTCCCAGCTGCAATTGTTGAACAGAACGACGATCGGATCGAGCCCGTAGCGGCGACAATTGCCAAGCTCCCAGCCGGTCATCTGGAAGGCGCCGTCGCCAACCAGGATCAGGGGCCGCAGGCCGGTGGCGGCCACGCCGATACCGGCGGGGACGCCGAAGCCCATGCCGGCGTAATAGCCCGGTGCCGCCAGTGCCGTGTTGTCGATCTCCATCGCGGTGAACAGGCAATCGCCGATATCCGACGTCATCGGCATGCGGCCGTGGCGATCGAACATGTCATTGATCGCGGTCGCGATGTCCGACGGTGCGATCGGCTGGTCGTCGGCCGCGAGGCCGCGGGGATAGGATGAGCGCTGGCGCGTCACGCCTAACGGCGCGGCCCGTGGCGCCGCACGCTGCTCCAGCGCGTCGATTAGGTCGCCGAGCGGCATGTCGCGATAGGCATGGTGGCCGATCTGCACCTCGCGGCTGGACGCCAGGATCATGCGGCGCGGATCCGGCGCGCGGTTGGACAGCGCGAAGTTGGTGTCGGACAGGATGACGCCGAGCATCAGCACGAGGTCGGCGTCCTCGACCAGTTGCGTGATGGCCGGATTTCCGGCCGCGCCGAGATAGGTGCCGGCGACGACGTCGTCCGCCCTGTCGAGCAGGCCGCGGCCCATGAAGGTCGTGACCAGCGGCAGGCCGAGCTTGCGCGCCAGCGCAGCGATCCTGTCCTCCACCCCGTAGCGGCGGATCTCGACGTCGACGACGATCACCGGACGCTGCGCCCGTGCGATCCGGGCGAGGATCTCGTCGACGCATTCTTCCAGGGCCTCCCGGTTCGCCGTCCGCGGCGGCAGCGGCACCACCGCTTCGACCTCGGCATCGACCATGTCGCGCGGAAATTCGAGATAGACCGGCAGCGACATCTCCCTGGCGCTGCGCAGCACCCGCGCGATCTGGGCCGGCGCTGTCGCGGGATCGGAGAGCACCGCCTGGTCACAGGTGATTTCCTTGAACACCGCGAGCTGGGTATCCACGGTGCGAGCCTGATGATGCAGCAAGAAGCCGGAGACCCGCTCACGCGCGCCTGGCGCACCGGCGATCACCACCACCGGGGAGCGTTCGGCATAGGCGCCGGCGACCGCATTGACGACGTTGAAGGCGCCGGCACCATAGGTGACAACGGCGACGCCGAGGCCGCCATGGTAGCGAGCCGCGGCATCGGCCGCGAAGCCGACCGCCGGCTCATGGCTGAGGGTGACGCTCGGAAGGACGTTGCTCTCCTCGATCACCTTGAACAGCGGCAGCACGAAATCGCCGGGGATGCCGAAGATCTCGCGGGCGCCATGATCCTTCAGAGCCGAGAGCAGCGCGTGAGCGAGAGTGGGCATCCTGACCCTCCGAGGACGACGTGACGTCATCAGGTGCTACACGATGAGGGTGGTACTGCCAATCACCAAGCCGCGCGGCGCGACGCATGAGCCGGCACGCTCCTGCTCGCAGACGCTTCACCGGCCGTCAGTTGTGAGACAGCAGGAGAGCCTGCGCCGAAGCAGGAAACGGCTCCGCCGCCCGCGGCGCGACCAGGGCCGCTGCATACAGAATGACTACCGCCATCATCATGCCGAGCTTCAACAGGACCGTCCTGCGATCGGTGATGGGCAGGAAAAAGAAGAACAGCAGTATTGCGGCACATACGAAGCCGAGAATGTAGGACATGGATCACCTCCTTCGATGGCGCGAAGGATGACCGATGCAAGGCGCCCTCGACTGTGGACCGGATCACACAGGGCTGGATTTTGACAACTACGCCGCGTCAGGACCGCAACGAGCGCGCGTCCCGTTTGCCTCAAAGCTTGGCGCATTCGGAGTAGAATGTGCCGTTGACGGCCACCAGGCGCTCGAGGCAATGTCGCTTGTCCGTGACTGCGCCTGCGATGGAGAACTCGAACGCCCGCGCCTTCAGGACTGTCCGACATATCGCGACAGCCAGCTTCGCATGGCCGCGTCCCGCCGGGCCTGCTCGGCGCGCTCGCGCGCCTGCTGCACCTTCTGCCGCCATGCGTCGCGCGAGATCGTGCTGTCCGGCGACGGCTGATCGGGCAGGTCGGACGGGGGCATGTCCTCCGCCACGACGGCACTCGGCAGGGCCAGCGACAACACAAGACAGACGGCCGGCAGCCAATTGACCTCACGGCGGCGGCTTCGAGCGTCTCCGCCGGCGCGGGCCGCCGTCATCATCGCTTCGGCGTAGCGCGGCCGTGAGGCGGACGAAGCGCGCACCCTAGCCCCGCCTCAGCCGTCGAACAGCGCCGCTTCGGTGAAGGCGAGATCGCCGAGCCGGGGCGGATACGGACCCTTGACGTATTTGCGGCCGCGATTGTCCGAGTACCATCCGACAAGGCCCTCCACGGGCTCGTTTGCATCGAGCCTCACCAGCACGCCGCCGCGCCGCAGCAGGAAGCGCCCGATGTTGCCGGCGAAACGGACGGCGTCGGCGACGTCGCGACAATACAGCAGCCGGTAGACCGGCAGCAAATCCTTGACGCGGTGCTTCTGAAACACGAACGGATAGGCCCGGTCCGCTTCGCGCGCGACCAGGCTCAGGCAGCCCCAATCCGCATGCTGCCGCAACAGATCGGCCTCGTACGCCGACAGGCCGGCGGCACTCGCAGCCGACTGCTCCATGGTGACGCCGCTGCGCGGCCGGGACAATGCCATCGCCGCATACACCTGGCCCTTGCAATACACCGAGAACCCCTGCGCCTCGACCTGGGGCCAGGTATGCGGCGCCGGCGTGATGTTGAAATAGGTGACGGTCTTGTCGCGCGTCGCCGCGCGGACCAGCATCGAGCTGAAGGCCCGGAAGGGCGGCTCGACATACCAGCTCGAGACATTGGCCCTGACGATGGTAGCACCGTCGTCGGTCTGCACATGCGAGAACAGCAGCAGGATGACGCCGACCGGAACGCCCTCGTGATCGAGGCAGTGGCCGAAGGCCGGAAAGCCCGCCGGCCGGGGGCGCGCCGCGTGGCGCTCGAGCCCGCGCAGCCAATAGGCTTCGCTGCGAAACGAAAACCCACGTGTCAGCAGCGCAGCGACAGCCGGAAGGTCCTCGGTCCTGATCTCGCGAATCCGCACGCCGGTGACCGGCTGCGCCGACGCCGCGTTGTCGTTCACACTCTCAGCCTTCCTGATCGGCTGCATTCCAGCATCACCCAAGAGATGTCCCGCGCCGGGCGCAGGATGGATCGGTCATCGCTTGCAATTATCGTAAAAGCATCGCGTGGCAGTGAACCACGTGGTGAGGGCCTTACTTTTGGGTTAACGGATTCCGCGAAACCTGGGCGCGACACCGCGCGCACCCTTGGAGCCATCATGGCCGCGGGACGCGAAACATGTAGGTCTCGTTGGCATTGAGCCCATCGACGAAGAAGCGGCCCGGCGTGGCGTCGATACGGCGCTGCAGCCCGTCCCAGCCCCAGACCTCGAGGCTGCGCGCCCAGGCCGGCAGCTCGATCTCGACGGCGCGACCCGGGCGGTCGGTCCAGCCGGCGATGTTCTGCCAGACGATCAGGTCGGCATCCGCACCGCTCAGCGTGTACAGTGCGAGCCGTCGGTCGATCGACACGATCTTCATGTGGCCGGCGAGCTGCAGCACGGTCCTGAGAACCGCGCTGCGCGCCTCCGGCACCCACGGGTCCTTGCCGCTCGCCATCGCATAAGCGAGCCCGTCGACGTCGGGCGTATCGCCGAGATTCCAGGGGAACGTGATGACGGACACCGGCAAACGACCGTCCTTTCCGACGACGGCAAGCTGATCCCAGATCGCGTTCAGAAACAATCTGGCCGCGACCTGTTCGCTCTCCCAGGCGCCGGCCCGCGCGACGTTGAACTCCGTGCTGTAGAAGTTGACGTCGCGGGTCAGGCCCATCGCCTGCTTGATGCGATCAAAGCAGGTCTGCACCGAGAATGCGCGTCCCCTGGTCATCGGATACCAGCGGTCATTGTAGTAGGTGTGCAGGTCGATGCCGTCGAGCCGTCCATCCGCGAGCAGGTCGGCGATCGCCGGGCCATAGCCGCGCAAGGTCGCATCACCATGCGAGTTGCAGGTCGCGAAGCCGCCGGGAACCACGCGCAGACTGGGATCGACGCTGTGCACGCCGTCGGCCAGTCCGGCCAGCGCATCGTGATAATCCTTCAGCGGGATCGTGGCCTGCACGTCGGGCTCGTTGATCGCGGTGAAAACAGTCGCGCCCCAGTCCGGGATGCCGTTCTCCCGGCCCCAGTCGCCGCCGGGGCGAAAACGCTTCGCCATCGCCTGTCCGGCCGCGAACCAGTCCTGATAGGAGCCGATTGGCTGCGGCGGAGAGAGCGTCTGGTAGCTGCCCTCGTATTCCAGCAGGACCAGCGGCGTGATGCCATTCTTGTACGCCTCCAGCATCGCGGCGTCGAAATCATGCGGCGTCGGCACCCGCGCGAGCGTACGCCAGCCGTAGGAATCCATCCGGCCCATCCCGGCGCCGACGCCGTGCAGCGCCTGATAGAGCTGGGCGCTTTTGCCGGCGAGATGCGTCACGAGATTACCGCCGCCGATGCGATCGCGGATCGCGGAAACGCTGACATCATTGGCAAGGCCTGGGATTGCCGAGCCAAATGTTAACAGCGCCATGCTAATGACCAGCAGATTGGAACGAAGTCGCAATGTCTGATCCCGTAGATATCCGTAATGACTTTTGAGATCGTCCAGGTCGTTCAAGAGATAAGCAATGCCGGCGGCGTGGAAACCGTCGCCATTGAGCTGGCGCGCGTTTTCGGCCGGAATGGTTTATCGAACGTCGTGCTCGCGAGCGCGGTCGCGGAGAATGTCGAACAGTCGATCAAGGTCGAGCGGGTCGCGCCTTGGCTGGCGCGGATTCCGACGCGCGGATTGTTCCGTCACATCGGCCGCGCCATCGTTGTTCCCCTGTTCACGCTGGCTGCGACGCGGGCGCTGGCGCGCCATCCCGATGCGGTCGTCATCAGCCACGGCGACAGCCTCAAGGGCGACATGCTGATCGTCCATGCCGTCAATGCGCAGAGCCTCGCCGAGAAGCGCGCCGCCGGGAGCTGGCGCTGGCTGCTCAATCCGATGCATCTGTGGGTCGCCTTGCGCGACCGCTTCATGATCGGCGGCCTGCGCTATCGCGCCTTCGTCGCGGTGTCCGAGCGGGTGACGGCGGAGCTGCAGCGCTTCTACGGCGTGCCGCCGTCGCGCATCCACGTGATCTCCAACGGCATCGACCTCAACCGGTTCAGGCGTGACGAGGCGTCCGGTCGGGCGATCCGCCGCGAATTCGGCATTCCGGCCGAGGCGCGCGTGCTGCTGTTCGTCGGCCACGAATTCAGCCGCAAGGGACTGGCGCATGCCGTCGGCGCGCTGGAGAAGCTCGGCGACGAGGCCTGGCTGCTGGTGGTCGGCTCCGACAATCCCGCGCCGTACAGGAAGCTCGCGCTCAAGGCGCGGGACCGTCTCGTTTTCGCCGGCGCGCGCTCCGACATGCCGGCGCTCTATTCGGCCGCCGATGCCTTCGTGCTGCCGACGAGCTATGAGACGTTCTCGCTGGTCTGCATGGAAGCCATGGCCTGCGCGGTGCCGGTGTTCGCGACCCCGGTCGGCGGCATCGAGGATTATCTCCAGGACGGCCTCAACGGTTTCCGCATCGAGATGGATGCCGACGACATCGCGGCGAAGCTCACCGCGGCGTTCGCCGACGCCGCGCTGATGCAGCGGCTCAGCGACGGCGCGCGCGCCACGGCGGAGGCCTATGGCTGGGATCAGGTCGGACTGAAATACATCGAGCTGCTGCGGCGGATCGATGCAGCCAAGCGCGCGCCGAGCCAGTCCGCGATGGCGCTGTCGAAAGCCTGATTCCCTGCTGCCGACGCGTAGCCCGGATGAGCGCAGCGACATCCGGGTTCTCATCAGCAGCGCGTGAGTCCCTGGATAACGCTGCGCTCACCGAGGCGACGACATCATCGAAGCGCTCGCACCGGCCGTGCGGCAACCCTGGGGGATGCGCGGCGCGCCTTGTCGGCCGCCTGGCACGCCGCCTCGATCGCGATCGCCACCGCGTCGTAGGTGAACCGCTCCAGCACATTGGCTCGCGCGGCCTGCGATCGCGCCGCCAGCTCTGTCCGATCGGCACTGAGTTCGTCGATCACTTGGCCCAGGCGCGCGGGATCCTGCTCCGGCACGACCCAGCCGCCGCGGCCGATGACACTGGGAATCGCGCCGCAGGTCGAGCCGATCACCGGAATGCCGCAGGCCTGCGCCTCGATGATGACGCGGCCGAACTGCTCGCGCACCGCGTTCGTCGTCCGCGTCAGCAGCAGCAGAGCATCGAGGCTGCGAAGGAATACGGCGACCTCGGCAGGTGCGGCCCAGCCGCGGAAATCCACCCGATCGCGCAGGCCGAGTTCCTCGACCCGCTGGCGCAAATGCGCATCGTGCGGCCCTTCGCCCATGATGCTCAAGGTCGCGGCCGCAGGGCTGCGCGCGAGCGCCTCCAGCGCATCATCGAGGCCCTTCTCGACCACCAGGCGGCCGACATAGCCGAGCCGCAGCGGCGCGTCGGGGCTTCTCGCTGGCGGCGTATCCGCCGGCGTGAAGGTGGCGAGGTCGACGCCATAGCCGATCGGCGTCACCGGCCCGGCATAGCCGCGCGCCCGCACCACCTCGGTCGCATCAGGACTGCGCGACAGGATGTGATCGGTGCGGCCGAGGACGTATTTGCGGATCGCCTCGAACGGCGGCGGCAGCCGCTTCAGGATGTTCTGATCGACCTCGAGCACCACGGCCGCGCGGCCGCGCAACAGCTGCGCCTGCAGCGCCACGATGCTCCACGGCTCCTCCCAGAGATGAATGACGTCCGGATCGAGCTCGTGCAGCAGCCGGCGCAGCGCCGGATAGAAATGCAGATACCAATTCATCGGCCCGGCCTCGGCCAGCCGGATCGGCAGCCGGTGGACGGGAAAGCCGTCATCCGCCGGCGCGGCAACGATCGTGCGGCCGAACTCCTTCCAGACTTCGGGCATCACGAGATGCAGATCGACGTCGGGACGGGATGCGAGAAACCGATAGCGCAGGCGGCCGGCCTCGCTGCTGGTGGCCGGATGCGCGATCGAGACGATCCGCAGGCGCCGGCTAGACACGGCCCATCACCCGCGCGGCGGTGCCGCTGAGACCGGTGAGATGGAACTCCATCGCAGCGAGGCTGCGATGGGCGCCATTCATGGTGTTGCGGGGAATCGAGAACGCATCCTGGCCGGAATAGACCAGGCCCTTGCGCGTCGTCGCGGCGCTGGCAAAGCCCGCCTGTCGCGCCAACGCGAAATCGCGCGGACCGCAATCCGCCGTCCGGCCGTAAGGGAAGGCGAAATGCCGGACGTCGATGCCGAGCCGCGCATTCAGGCGCAGCCGCGCGTCGGCCAGCTCCTTGAACGCGTCCTCGGGCGACAATGCGGAAATTCGCGGATGCGATACGGTATGAGCGCCAATCTCGACGAGGGGATCCTTCGCGAGCGCCTCGAGCATGTCCCAGGAGATCGCGTGCTTCCAATGCATCGCTTCGATATCGATGGCATTGGCGGCGCAGAATGCCGTGTAGCAGCCCGCGGCCTGCGGCCCGTCCCAGCGGGCCGCGACCTCGGCGAACACGGCGCGGCGCTGCTCGTCGCTGGACAATACGATGTGCTCACCGTCGATCCAGAGGCGGTCCTCGCTCAGCAACGCATCTTCCAGCCCCGCCGCCCACAACGGCAAGGTGCCGTCGGGAATGCCGGTGGTCACGAACAGCGTCACCGGCACATTGTGACGGCGGAACACCGGCACCAGCAGCTCGAACGTGTCGCGATAGCAGTCGTCGATCGAGACATTCACATAGCGGCCGGCCGGCGAAGCACCCTCGGCGCGACGCAGCGCCTCGTCCATCGTGACGACATCCCAGCCCTGCGCGATGACGTAGCCGAGGAAGCGATCGAGGAAATCCGCATCGACATAGAAGTCGCGATTGGGCAGACGCTCCCACTGCTGCGACGGCGCCGTGCGGTGGAAGGTCAGGCAGCAGCCGCGCGGACCGAGCACGCGATCGGCGGCCTGGGCGAGCGGAAGGACGAACGCGCTGGAGGCCATCATGGCCTTGGCGGCGGCGAGGGCCAATAGGGTCAACTCAGCTCTCCCTTCATCTTGAACGTGCGACGGACATGCCGCAGCGCCATGCCCACGACATTCGGCAACAGAACGCCGATCGCGAAGGCGAGGCAGACCAGATAGGCGAGGCCGCCGGCGAACAGGCGCGGCAGCAGGTTCGGCACGGAGGTCTGAATCATCATGCCGAGCACGGCCATCAGCGCCGTCGGCAGCAGCGCCAGGCCGATCACGAGCAGGAGCTTGCGCGCATCCCCGAGCACGAACACGACGCCGAGCAGCAGCACGAGGCTGCGGATCGCCTCGCCGATGCCGAGCAGTTGCATGCCCGCGGCCGGCGACGGGTCGAACAGCGGCATCAGCAGATTGAAGCCCATGTTGGCGAGGTAGGCCGAGACGATGATCAACGCGGCGACGCCGTTGCGGCCGGCGCCGTTGAGCAGCCGGATCAGGATCCAGCCGAGGGTCGCGGCCCACACGCCGCAGGCGATGCCCTTGAGGGCGTGCGAGGTCAGCAGCAGCGCCTCGTCGCCGAACGCGCCGCGAAAATAGATCAGGCGCACGATGTCGGTCGAGAACACCAGCAGGAACGCCGAGGCCGGCAAGGTCAGCGCCAGCAGCGGCCGCAGCAGCGCCTCGGTCTGCGCGCGCGGGTCGCGCGGCGCATGCTGCGACAGCACGGCCATGCCGAGGGGCTGGCTGATCAGGAGCAGCGCGCTTTCCGTCAGCGAGCGTGCGTAGTCCAGCGAGGCGACGGCACCGGTGGTCAGCCGCGACGCGGTCAGGCGCTCGATCCAGACATTGCCCTGCTCGGCGAGCGGCAAGGCGAGCAGCACGCGCAGCCGACGGAAGAACTCGATGCCCTTGTCGAGGACCATTCGAATGGTCAGGCCGGAGAAGCAAAGCTCGCCCTCCCGCCACAGCGTGAACAGGCCCCAGGCCGCAAGGCCGTTGAACGCGATCGTGAAGGCGCAGGCGAGCATGTAGGAATCGCCGGTCGCAACGAGCAGGCCGATGCCGCCGATCACGGCGACATTGAGCAGGCTGGCGCGGATATTGGTCAGCCGGGTGCGTCCCAGCGCGATCTCGCCCGCCGCCAGCACGTTGAGCACCGCCGAGGCGGGCATGGCGAGCGACATCATGCGCACGAAATGCAGGGTCAGCTCGCGCCCTTCGGCCGAAAAGCCGCCGACGACGGCGTTCACCCAGATCTCGCCGAGCAGCAGGATCGTCGCCATCACCAGGGCCGACACCGCGCCGATCACGATCGTCAGCGCACCAAGGCTGCGCGCCGGATCAGGACGCTGCAGCGCCTCGCGGTGCATCGGGATCATGATCGCCGGCACGCTCTCGTTCTGCAGGAAGGCGAGCGGAATCAGCACGGCGGCCATCGCGGCGCGAAAGCCGTCGGCGATCAGCGTGGCGCCGAGCACATGCGCCATCAGCACCTCGCGGGCGAAGCCGAGCATCTTGCTGGCGAGCGCGCCGCTGATCAGCAGCGCGCTGAAGCGCCGCAGCGAAGGATTGGAGGCACTCATGCCGCCTCCTCCGCAAGGTCAGGCGGCACCAGCAGCGCCGCGAATGTCCAGAACAGGAAGCCGTTCTCCCCGGAGGTGATGTTGGCGAGCGGCAGCTGCACCAGCGCACCGAGTGCGAGCGCGCCCACGACGACGGCCTCGGTCGATCGATCGGACCAGGCGGAGGCGAGCGCGTTTCCGATCGCCCAGAGCAGCGCCGTGAGGCAAAAGCCGCCGACGACGATGCCCATCGTCAGCCAGCAGGCGACGATCATGCCATCGACGGGCATGGCGCCGGCGGCGCCGACATCGGTGATGGTGAAGCCGGTGCCGAACAGCGAACTGTCCGGCAGATTCCACAAGGTGACGAACTCCTGCAGGCGCTCCTGGGCGCTGCCATCCTTGGTGCCCTCGCCGAGCGATGACAGGCGGTCCGCCACGACGTCGCCGAACGGCGTCAACGTGGCCGCGAGCACCACCGCGAGGGCGAGGCCAACGAGGATCAGGCCGGCGCGGCGCCGCGTCTCCGCGAACAGCAGGCAGAACAGCAGGCCCACGGCGAGCGAGATCCAGGCCGTGCGGTACATCGACAGCAGAAACCCGAGCCCGGCGGGCAAGGCCAGCAGCAGCGCCGGCCAGGAGCGGCGACCGAAAGCGATCAGCAGCAGGCCCGCTGCCGTGAAGGTCGCATAGGCCGCGGGCGCGTTCATCGTGCTGAACGAGCGCACGCCATACGGGACCGGCTGACCAATCGAGATGATCGGCGCGAACTCCATCCAGTAGCGATCCCAATCCGGCGGATCGACATATTGATAGAGCGCGTAAAGACCCGTGATTGGAAGGATGATCACGAAGGCCGAGGTGGCCGCCTCGATCAGTTCACGACGATCCGCGCTCAGCATCAACACGGCGGCATAGAGCAGTGGCGCCAGCCATTTCAGCGGGCCCGAGGCGGCATTGTTCCAGTCCGCCTGCGCCAGCGAGAGCAGCCCGGCATAGACCACGCACACCGCGACGACGCCGAGCGGCCAGATCCAGCGCGCCGGAACCTGCCGCTCCTCCAGCAGCCGCGGCAACGACAGCACCGGCGCGAGAATCGCGAACAGGGGTCCGATCAGCATCAGGCCGAGCTGATCATAGCCGGCCGAGAGATCGACGAGGCGCCGCACGAAGGGTGCGAAGCTGAACAGGATCAGCGCGGCCTGCAGATGCACGGCCGGCCCCTGCCGCCATGCATACCAGCCGACGCCACCGCAGCCGAGCACGAACAGCGCCCGCGAGGCGCCGCCGAGCACGCCGGCCGCGAGCGCCGTGATCGCGAGAACGCCGATCGCCGCGGCCCAGCCGGGCAAGCGCCAGGTCCGCTCGGCCGGCGCGGATGTGAGGATCGTGCTCACACCGCGGCTCCCGCGCGGACATTGCGGATCAACATGCCGATCGAGTCGAGCATGCGCGACAGGCTGTAATGCGTGCGTGCGCGGCGCGACGCGTAGGCAAGCTGCGGAACGAGCACGGCGGGCTCGGTGAGCACGATGTCCAACGCCTCCGCCAATGCGCGCGCATCGCCGGGAGGCACCAGCATGCCGGCGCGGCCATGCTCCAGAATGTCAGGCGCGGCGCCCGCGTCGGTGGCGATGACCGGCACACCGGCCAGCATCGCCTCGACCAGAGTGCGGCCGAACGGTTCCGGATCGATCGATGGATGGACCATCACATCGACAGCCTGCATCAGCAGCGGCACATCGCTGCGATGGCCAAGGAAGTGAATGCGGTCGGCGAGACCGAGCTCGGCGACCTGGCGCTTGAGCTGCGCCGCATAGTCCTGCTCGCCGAACAGCGCGTCGCCGACGACGAGGCCGTGCACGCCCGGCAGCTTGCTCAGCGCCTCGACCAGGACGTGCTGCCCCTTCCACTGCGCGAGCCGGCTGAACACGCCGACCAGCGGTCCCGGCGGCAGGCCGAGCCGCTGGCGCAGCTCCTGCCGCGACATCGGCACGGGCTCGACGGACAGACCATTCGGCACGACCTCGATCAGCGAGCGCCGGCCGCCGGCATCGATGAAGGCCGCGGCTGCCGCTTCCGAGGGAACGATGACCTTCGCCGCGAAGCGATTGGCCAGGAACACCTGCGTCCGGCGCTGCGTCGCGCCGAAATGGGCCGGGCTGATGATGTCGTGCAGGTGCCAGATCAGCGGCTTGCGCGCGACCATGTTGGCGATCGCGGCCAGCACGAACGCCTTCTGTGAATTGGCATAGACCACGTCATGGCGGCGCGCGACCCGCGCCAGCTCCACCGTAATGGCAGCCAACCCGCCGGCCAGAGGCAGCGCCTTCAGCCAGGAGCTGTCGCGCCGGAATTTCGACAGACCGAGACCCCAGCGCGACGTGATCACCGACAGCCCGCGCTCGGCCAGAGCCTGGGCCAGCGGACCGCGCTCGAACAAGAAGGCCGAAGACTCGCTGCGGCCATGCACGACGTCGAGCAGGATCAGCTCGGCGCCGCCGATCTGTCCGGTGTGATCCACGAACAGGACGCGTTCGCGCGGCATCATCCGGCCTCTGCATAGGCTGCATGAGCAGCGGGCTGAGCGATTGCGCGCGTCTCGGTCTCGGTCATCGTCACGACGATGCCGACGTCGCCGGCGCCGAGCGCCCTGCTCCTGTTCACCGTCGTGACGGCCGGCTCGATCAGCGACCGGTCGCTGCGCACGCAGACGACGGCCCAATCGATGCCGGCCAGGAAGTCGTCGCGTGCGGGCAGCGGCGTGTCGATCAGGATGACATCGTAATCGTCGAGGCCCGACAGCAGCGCGTCGAGATTGATCGCTTCGAGGATGTCGCCGACCGCGCCGGTCGCAGCCCCGAGCGGCAGCACGTCCAGATGCGGATGCTCGGTCCCGAGAACCTCGTCACGCAGCGGCGTGCCATGCTCCAGCGCGCGCAGCCAGCCTTGGTCCGCAGGCAGCGCCATCACTTGCGCGACGGCGGGATGGGCGAGATCGCACTCGACCAGCAGCACGCGAGATCCGGCCGCGGCGAGATGCTCGGCGAGCGCGCAGACGGTCGTCGTCTTGCCGTCGCCGGCCTCCGGCGAGGTCACCGCGACGCGCTGTGGCCGCGCCGCCTGGTCGAGGCCCAGCTCATGCACGAGGTCGTGCAGCGTGTGCTGGAACTCACCGTCCTCCGATGCGAGGCGCAGCACCTGGGGAATGGCGAGCGGCTGGTAGCCCTGCAGGATGGCGCCGAGCGCCGACATCTGCCGCAGCGTCTTCAACCGCGGCAGGCAGGCAAGGATGGAAACATCAGCGACGCTCGGCAGAGGCGACTTCCGCTCGGACGGCGTAGGTGTCGCGATCGCGGCGGCCGGCGCATCCACCGTCTCCGGCAGATCGGGGGCGCTCGCTGGCGCATCCTCGATTGGCGCAGCAACGACATCGCTGTCGACGACCTCAGGCAGCGCAGGCGCCGGCTTGAGCTTCGAACCCAGACGCGCGAGCTGATCGGCAAGCAGCGCGGCGGCGACGCCGAAGATGATCGCGAGCGTCAGACCGGCGGCGAGGAACGGCGCCTTCTTCGGGAAGAACGGCTTGCTCGGCAGCTCGGCGAGGCTGACGAGGCGCGTGCTGCCGCGCAGGACGCGCCGCTCGGTCTCGAGCTCGCTCGCCTTCTTGTAGAGCTCGGCATATTGCTGGCGCTTGATCTCCGTGTCGCGCACCATGCTCTCGATCGAGGCCTCGTCGAGTGTCGCCGAGCCGGCTTCGGCCTTTGCCTGATCCATCTGCTTCTTGAGCGAGGTCACCAGCGCGTTGTTGGCGTCGAACGTCTTCTGCGCGCTGGCCGCGATGGTCTGCATCTCGTCGACCAGCCGCTGCTGGATCGTCGCCTGCTCGCGCGTCAGCGCCAGGATCGAGGGATGCTTCGGCCCGAGCACGCCGGCGGCGCTGGCGAGCTGCGCGCTGACCGTCGTGAGCTGCTGCTTGAGATCGGCGATGGTGCGGCTCTGCAGCACCGATGGCGCATCGGTCGGGCCGCGCTCCTGCTCCGACTTGATCTCCTGCAGCCGTGCCGCCGCCTCGGCGCGCGCCGCCTCCGCCTGAGACAGCTGCTGGCCGATGCTGGTCAGCCGCTCCGAGGAGATCGGCGCATTGGCGCCGCGCATCAGACCCTTGGTGCGGCGGAACTTCTGGATCTTGTCGTCGGCCTCGCGCAGCTGCTGGTCGAGCTGCTTCAACTCCTGCCACAGCCACGAGCTCGCGACCTCGCGGCTATTCGCGCCTTCGGTGCGCTGATCCTCGAGGAAGGTCTGGGTCAGCGCGTTGGCGAGCGTCTGAGCCACCTCGGGACTGCCGGACTGATAGGAGATGTTGATGACGCGCGAGCGGCCCGCGGAGGCGACGCTGAAGCGGCTGTCGACATGATCGATGAACGCACCGACATCGGTCTTCAGCCGCTGGCACGCCTCGGCGGAGCCGAGCAGGCGGCCGCGCTCGCATTCGCCGACCACGGCGTCGACGACGCCGGGCGAGGACATGATCTGCCGCAGGAGACGCGGCGAGCGGATCACCAGTAGCTGGCTCTCCATGTCGGCGGGATCGCCGATCTTCTGCGCCCAGGCGGCAGAGGTGTTGGCGCCGGGTTCCTGCTCGGCGATGATCACCGACGCGGTGGCGAGATAACGCACCGGCAGCACGATCAGCGCGACCACCGCGAACGCGAACACGGCGCCCGCGACGAGCGCGAACACGCCGCGGCGGCGCCAGATCCGGGCGACGGCATCAAAGCCGGACAAGGCCTCGTTGAAAGCCGCCTGCCTCATGATCTGCACTCGCACCCCATCGCAACACTACGCAATCAGCCGCGTCGCGCGGCCCTGATGGCCGTCACGGAAATTGTCGAGCTCCTCGTTGACCGCCGCGACGAACTGGCTGCGGAAGCGCTCGGCCGAGAAGAAGCCGGCGCGCTGGCGGCAATCGAGCCGCGAGATCGACTTCTCCCTGGCCACGAACGACCGCACGCAGGCGGCGATCGCCTGCGGCTCCGGCGTCTCGAAGAACATGCCGGTCGGGCGCGGCCCGGTGGTCAGGATCGACTCCCGCGCGCCGCCGCGGCCGAGCGCCAGCACCGGCGCGCCTTCCGACTGGGCCTCGACCGGGATGATGCCGAAATCCTCCTCCGCCGCGAACACGAAGGCGCGGGCGGTGGTCATGAGGTCGCGGAGCTGCCTGTCCGGCACGAAGCCGGCGAACCTGACGTTCGGTGCCGCGATCGACCTCAAGCGCGCCGCTTCCGGGCCGTCGCCCGCCACCACCAGCTCGAGATCCGGCATGGTGTTGAAGGCGCGCACGATCGGCTCGATGCGCTTGTAGGGCACCAGCCGGCTCGCGGCGAGGAAGTGGTTGCCGACGGGCAGGATCGCATCGCGCTGCGCGATGGTCACCGGCGGGTAGATCACCTTGGCGTCGCGGCCGTAGATCTTCTTGATGCGGCGGGCGACGAACTGCGAATTGGTGAAGATGGCGTCGGGGCCATGCGCGGTGCGCGCGTCCCAGATCCGCATCTTGTGCAGCAGCGCGCGGGCGATGAGGCCCTTGACGCCGGTGGCGTAGCCGCTCTCCTCCAGATACTGGTGCTGCAGGTCCCAGGCATAGCGCATCGGCGAATGCACATAGGCGATGTGCAGCTGCTCCGGCCCGGTCAGCACCCCCTTGGCCACCGCGCAGCTCGAGGAGATCACGAGGTCGTAGCTCGACAGATCGAGCTGCTCGATCGCGAGCGGCATCAGCGGCAGATAGGAGCGATGGTACGTGCGCAGCCCCGGCATCTTCTGCAGGAAGCTGGTGTGCGACTTCGCAAAGCCGAGCTTGGCGCGATCCTCGGGACGCAGCAGGTCGAACAGCGTGAAGACATCGGCGCCGGGATAGCAGCGCAAGATCTCCTGCAGGACCTTCTCGGCGCCGCCGAGAACGTAAAGCCAATCATGGACGATCGCGACGCGCATCGCACTCTCCCAATTCCCGGGGTATTTGAACAAACCCTTAAGGGAGGCGTTCACGCGCACAAAACCAATCCTAAACTTCTAGTTAATCGCCCCTGTCCTCCGATCCATCGAATCCACGACTATCAAGTAAGGATCAGTTAAGGATCGGCAAGCCG
>NZ_CAFJ01000270.1 GCF_000239795.1 Bradyrhizobium sp. STM 3809
GCGCGCCATAGGCCATGCGGTCGGCGACGGAAACCGCGGCGCCCGAGGACGAGCCGCCGGGCACGTAGCCTGTCTCGCGCTTCCAGGCGCTCTTCGGCGTGCCGTAATGCGGGTTAATGCCGATGCCGGAATAGGCGAACTCGGTCATGTTGGTGCGGCCGATCACGACGAAGCCCGCCCGGCGCAACCGCGCCACGGCCGGCGCATCGGCCTCGGCCGGCGCGGAATCCTCCAGCGCGCGCGAGCCGGCGCGGGTCACCTGGCCCTTGATGTCGAACAGGTCCTTGATCGAGACGGGAATGCCGGCATAGGGCGACGGCGCCGCCCCCGCCTTGCGCAGCGAATCCATGCCGTCGGCCGCCGCGAGCGCGGCGTCCTTGTCGACGTGGATGAAGGTGCGCTGGCCCTCGCCGGCGGGATCGGCGATGCGGGCGAGGCAGTCCTCGACCAGCTTGCGGGAGGTGGTGCGGCCGGCGGCGAGATCGTCGGCCAGCGCGGCGAGGGTCGGGTTGGCAGCGGTCATGGCATCCTATCGGGGGTCGGCGGCGTCAGCCGAGATATCGAGATCGAGCAGCGCGGAGCTCAGCGACTTGCCGTGCGCGTCCAGCGCCAGCGAGCGGGTCACCCCGCCGCCGAGCGCCCGGCTCATCACGAAGTTCAGCGCCGCGATGTTGGGCAGCTCATAGCGGACCACCTCGCCGTGGACAATGCCGGCAAAGTGGTCCCTGACCCGCTCCGCCGTCACCTCTGCGAGCAGCAGCGGATAGTGCCTGGGGTCGTAGGCGATGACCGAGATGTTCGAAGTGTCGCCCTTGTCTCCCGTCCGCGAATGGGCAATGTCACGCAGCTTCATGGATCCCGCCTCGACCGATCGCGGCAGCTTACACATGTCGGCTGCGGGCGCCCATCCACTCGATACGCGCCTCAGGTCAGCCCGAAATAGGCCCGCCGCAGGGCCTCGTTGTCGCTCATTTCGGCAACCGTCCCGGAAAAGCGGATCCGCCCGCCCTCCAGCACGAAGACGCGGGTGGCGACCTCCAGGAAGCCGATGTTCTGCTCGGCCACCAGCAGCGCGATCCCGCGCTCCTGCAGCCCCCGGATGATGCGGATCACCTCCTTGACGAACAGCGGCGACAGGCCGGCCGACGGCTCGTCCATCACCAGCAGCCTCGGCTCCGCGGCGAGCGCCTTGGCGATGCCGAGCATCTTGCGCTGGCCGCCGGACAGGCTCGAGGCCGGGTTCCTCCGCTTGTCGCGCAGCACCGGGAACAGCCGATACATCTCGTCGAGCCGCGCGCCGGCGTCGGCATGACCGAGCGCCTGCGCGCCGATGCGGATGTTCTCCTCGATCGAGAGGTCCGGAAACACGGCGAGCTCGGACATGTAGGTCATGCCTCGCCGCATCCGGTCGCTGGATCGCATCGCGGTGATGTCGGCGCCGCCGAGACGGATGTGTCCGCGGCGCGCCGCGATCAGGCCGACCAGCGATTTCAGGAAGGTGGTCTTGCCGGCGCCGTTGGCGCCGAGCAGCAATACGGTCTCGCCCGGCCGCACATCGAGGTCGACGCCCCACAGCACCTGCATGGTGCCATACGCCGCGTCGATCGCCGACGCCTGGAGCAGCGGCTGCAGGTCAGCGGGCATGCTCGCCTCCCAGGAACACCTCGATCACCTGCGGTTCCTTGACCGCGGCAGCGAGCTTGCCTTCGAAGATGTCCCGTCCGGCATTGAGCACGATGACCCGATCGGTGATCTGCTCGATGAAGCCCATGAGATGCTCGACCACGATGATCGCCATGCCCGCCGCCGCCAGCGCCTTGATGCGCTGCGCGATCCAGTCGAGCTCGGCCGGATTGAGGCCGGCGGCGAGTTCATCCAGCAGCAGCAGGCGCGGCGCGGTCGCCAGCGCCCGCACCAGATCGAGCATCTTCTGCTGCGCGCTGTTGAGGTCGGCCGCGGGTCTGGCCGCGACCTCGCCCAGCCGATAATCCTCCAGCAATTGCGCCACCGGCGGCGGCGCCGTCCGGGCGCGGCCGTAGGCCAGCGCGACGTCGACGTTCTCGCGCACCGTCAGCGACATGAACGGCTTCGGCACCTGGAAGGTGCGATTGATGCCGCGATGGACCAGCCGGTGCGAGGCGAGGCCGCCGATCGGCTGCCCCTCGAACCGCACCTCGCCGCCATCGGGCGCATAGAGCCCGGAGACGACGTTGATCGCGGTGGTCTTGCCGGATCCGTTCGGCCCCACCAGGCCGAGGATTTCCCCCGGCGCGACATGAAAGCTCAGACCATCGAGCGCGTGAAAGCCGCCGAACCGCTTCACCAGCCCGGCGACGTTCAGGATGGGTGCGGCGTCAGGGGACATGCCAGCCCCTTCTCGTCGCCAGCGACATCAGCCCGGCCGGCAGGAACAGCACCAGCCCCATGATCAGAAGCCCATAGATCAGCTGGAAATATTGCGGCGTCGTGAAGCCGATGAGGTTGTAGACGCCGTACAGGATGAGCACGCCGACGATCGGACCCAGGATGGTCGCAACGCCGCCGAACAGCGCGAACACGATGGCGAAGATCGAGAACTCGCCCGAGAACACGTTGTCCGGATAGAACACCGAGACGTACCAGGCATAGACGCCGCCGGCGAGGCCGGCGACCAGCGCGGAGGCGAGCCACGCCACCATGCGCATCCTGACCACGTCGACGCCGGCCATGGCGGCGCTGACGGGGTCCTCGCGCACCGCCTGCAGCGCCAGGCCGAAGCTCGAATTGCGCAGGTACACGACTGCGCCGAGCGTCAGCGCCAGCACCACGAGCGCGGCCTCATAGGCGAGCGTCGGATTGAACGTGCCCGTCAGCGACACGCCATAGGGCCCCTTGGTGATGCTCTCCAGCGCCGGGTTCGCCACGAGATGCAGCACGGCCAGCGAGGCGGCGAGATTGGCAATCGCGAAATAGGCGCCGGTGAGTCGCAGCAACGGGGTGAGCAGCAATCCGAGCACAACGCCGACAACGCCCGCAGCGAGCACCGCCAGCGCCGCCGGCATCTGCAGATGCATGACCATGATGGCGAAGCCATAGGCGCCGGCTCCGAAGAAGCCGACATAGCCGAACGGCAGGTAGCCGGTGAAGCCGTAGATGATGTTCACGCCCTGCGCCAGAATCAGGAAGATCACGAAATTGAACAGCAGGAGATGATTCTGGTACACGGCCGGCGCCACCGCAAAGACGGCGAGCAGCGGCAGGACGATCAGCAGCAGATGCTTGACGAGCTTAGGCAACGCGCACCCGCCTTCCGAGCAAGCCGCTCGGCCGCAGCAGCAGAATGAGGATCAGCAGCACATAGGGCAACAGATCGGCCCAGGAGCTCAGATAGGTCTGCACCAGCATGTAGCAGACGCCGTAGACGATGCCGCCGAGCGCGGTGCCGAGCGGATTGCCGAGCGAGCCGAGCACGACGATCGCGAACGACGTCACCGTCGCATCGGCGCCGAATGCGGGCGTGATCGATCCGAACATGAACGGCGCGAACACGCCGGCCATCGCGGCGAGCCCGAGCCCTATTCCGAACGCCGCGGCCGACACCCGATCGACGTCGATGCCGGTCGCGAGCGCCTCGTCGCGGCGCGACATCACCGCGCGCGTCAAGGTGCCGAGCCGGGTCCGGTAGAGATAGACATAGACGAGCCCGATCGCGACCAGGCTCGTCGCCGCCGCGATCACCCACGGCGCCGGAAAACCCTGGCCGAGGATATGGATCGGCCCTCCCGGGCCGGGCTTGCCGCCGAACCACTTCACCCTGATCGTCGTGAAGACCGTGCCGAGCAGGCGGCTCTGGATCGAGCGCTCGCTGGTGCCGGCGAAGATCGTGGTGATGGCCTCGATCACCTGCGACAGGCCGAAGAACAGGATGATCGACAGCATCTCGGGATTGGACGCGCCCTGCAGCCGCGGCACCAGGACGTAGTACAGCGCCAGCCCGGCCAGCACGAACACGACGAAGGCGAGCGGCACCGCGAACAGCGGATCGACGCTGGCGAGCGTGACGACGCCGAGCGCGATGAATCCGCCGAGCATGATGATGTCGCCATGCGCGAGATTGACGATGCGCATGACGCCGAACACCAGGTTGAGCCCGATGCCGACCAGACTGAAGTAGAGGCCGAACAGGACGCCGGCCACCAGCGCATAGGTCAGCATCAGCCGGTCCGCTCCTGTCGACGCGCCCGCCCCGCCTCGCTCATGGCGCGGGGTAGACCGGCTTGCCGGTGGCGGTCTCGTGCGGATAGATCGACACGAACTTGATGTGGCCGTGCTCGTCGAGCTTGAGCTGCCCGAGCGGCGTCAGCTCGCCGATCTGGCCGCCCGTCTCGTCGAGCGCGAAGGTGCCGTCCAGCGTCTTGAGGTTGCCCGAGAGCGAGAACACGGCGCGGCGCAGTTCCATCTGGTCGAGCGATGTCGCGACGGAGAGCGCCTTCTCGATCACCAGAGCGGTGGTGTAGCCGGCCACGGCGTTGAAGCCGAACTCGACCTTGCCGTCGCCATATTTCTTGTTCCAGGCGGCGCGATAGTCCTTCATCGACATGCCGAACTCGACGGGATAGTCGATCTCGGAGGGCGGCACGTAGGTCCAGATGTGCTCGAGACCCTTCTCGCCGACATTCTTCTCCAGCAGCTCGGTTTCGAGACCGGCGTAGATCGAGAACAGCATCTTGAACTTGACGCCGACATCCTGGACGTTGCGCAGGAATGCGATGTCGTTCGGCGCGTATCCGAAATGGATCACGGCGTCCGGGTTGGCGTTCGCGATGTTGTTGATGATGACGGTGTAGTTGGTCGTCTCGGTCGGCACACCCTGGTCGTAGACGATCTCGATCGGCGCGCCGGATTCCTTGACGAATTTGCGGAACGCGTTGGCCTGGGTCCCGGTGAACTCGTTGGTGGCGTAGAGAATGGCGACCTTCTTGATGCCGAGCGCCGGGCCGTCATGGGTGACGAAATCGGCAACCGGCTTCGGCCAGACCGTGGAGACCGGGTCGGCCATCAGCGCGATGTAGGGATTGTCCTTGGAGAAGAAGCTCGCCCCCGTGCCGGTCTGGTCGAACAGGAACATCTTGTGGTCCCGGGCGATCGAGACGGCGGGTGCCGTCAGCACCGAGCCCGAATCGGCCACCAGCAGGTCGACCTTGTCCTGGGTGATGAGCTGGTTGTACAGCGTCGAGGCGGTGGCGGTGTTGCTCTGGTCGTCATAGGCGACGAGCTTGATCGGGATCTTCTTGTCGAAGGCCTTCACATAGACGCCGCCATCGGCGTTCTTCTGCTCGACCCAGAGCTTGATCGCGCTGTGCACGGGCATCGAGATCGAGGCGTACCGGCCGGACGAGGCGTAAAGCGTGCCGATCTTGATTTCGGCCGGAGCGTCAGCGGCGAACGCGGCTCCTGCCCATGCCAACCATGCGGCCAGCACTGCGGATATCCTGAGCATGGCAACCTCCCGAATTTTCGTCTGGCGGCAATTTGAACCGCATTACCGCGGCTCATGCTCCAGTCTTGTTCTTGTGTGCAGGCCGGAATGGATGGCATGCAAGCGCACTGATGGACCGTTGACGCCGAATAGTCAAATGTCGCATCACCTTAACTAAGAAACGAACGCAACGGAGCGGGCTGTTCCGCTCCCCGGAGGAGATCACCGGAGATGCCCGAGCCGATGCGCGCACGCCCCAAGCCGACGCCAGAGACGCAGCATTTCTGGGACGGCACACGCGCCGGCGAATTGCGCCTGCAGCGCTGCGATGCCTGCGCCCATGTCTACTTCCCGCCGCGGCCATTCTGTCCCTCCTGCGCGAGCCGCAAGGTCAGCGTCTTCACGGCCTCGGGGCGCGGCACGCTGTACAGCTACGTCATCAACCACCGCCCGGCCGCGCCCGGCTTCACGCCGCCTTACGCGATCGCCGTCGTCGCGCTGGAGGAAGGCCCGCGCATGATGAGCAACATCACCGGCTGCCCGCAGACGCCCGAGGCGCTGGAGCTCGACATGCCGCTCGAGGTCACCTTCGAGAAGCTCGACGAGCAGATCACCCTGCCCCTGTTCCGTCCAGCGAAGGGCTGAGCCGATGCGCCAGAACCAGGTTGCCGTCGTCGGCGCGGCCGAGACCACCGAGCTCGGCGTCATCCCGAACATGTCGCAGATCCAGCTGCATGCGGACGCCGCGCTGAACGCGATCGCCGATGCCGGGCTCAAGCTGTCCGACATCGACGGCTTCGCCACGGCGGTCGAGACGCCGCAGCAGATGTGCCACTACCTCGGCATCACGCCGACCTGGGTCGACGGCACCTCGGTCGGCGGCTGCTCCTTCATGCTGCATGTCCGGCACGCGGCGGCTGCGATCGAGGCCGGGCTGTGCAAGACCGTGCTGATCACCCATGCCGAGAGCGGCAAGTCGATGATCGGCAAGCTGCCGCGCTCGATTCCCGCCGACAGCCTGCAAGGCCAGTTCGAGGCGCCGTTCGGCGTGTACGGCCCGCCCAGCATGTTCCCGATTCCCGTGCTGCGCTACATGAAGACCTACGGCATCACCCATGAGCAGCTCGCGATGGTCGCCGTCGTGCAGCGCGAATGGGCGGCGAAAAATCCGCGCGCCATGATGAAGGATCCGATCAGTGTCGAGGACGTCCTGAACTCGCGCATGATCGCCTATCCGTTCCGGCTGCTGCAATGCTGCCTCGTCACCGACGGCGGCGGCGCGCTGATCCTCACCTCGGCCGATCGGGCGAAGGATTTTCCGCGCAAGCCCGTGTACATTCTCGGCACCGGCGAGAGCGTGGAGACGCCGATGGTCAGCCAGATGGAAACCTTCACCTCGTCGCGCGCCTTCAAGGTCGCGGGCCCCCTCGCCTTCAAGGAGGCCGGCATCACGCATGCCGATGTCGATCACCTCATGATCTACGATGCCTTCGCGCATCTGCCGCTGTTCGGCCTCGGCGATCTCGGCTTCATGCCGCATGAGGAGACCGGCCCGTTCATCGCCGCCGGACACACCCGGCCTGGCGGCAAGCTGCCGCTCAACACCAATGGCGGCGGCCTGTCCTACATGCATTCCGGCATGTACGGCATGTATGCGCTGCAGGAGAGCGTGCGGCAAATGCGCGGCATCGCGCCGGCACAGGTGCCGAACGCCAAGATCTCGGTATGTCACGGCGTCGGCGGCATGTTTGCGGCGTCGGGCACGATCATATTCACGAATGAGAGATAGTCAGCCTCGTCATTCCGGGGCGGTCCGCAGGACCGAACCCGGAATCTCGAGATTCCGGGTCTGGTGCTTCGCACCATCCCGGAATGACGGCGCAAAACAGGAGAAGACTCATGACCAAATCGCTCCAGGACAAAGTCGTCATCGTCACCGGCGCCGGCCGCGGCATCGGACGTGAGATCGCGCTGCTGTGCGCCGCCGAAGGCGCCAAGGTCGTGGTCAACGATCCCGGCGTCGCCTCGGACGGCTCGGGCACCAGCGCCGCACCTGCGGAAGAAGTGGTGGAGGAGATCCGGAAGGCTGGCGGCACGGCGGTCGCGAATTTCGAGAGCGTGTCCGAGGCGATCCCCGCCAGCAAAATCGTGAAGGCGGCGACCGATCATTTCGGCCGGCTCGACGGCGTCGTCAACAATGCCGGCATCCTGCGCGACATGATCTTCCACAAGATGAGCATCGAGGCGTTCGAGGCCGTCATCAAGGTGCACCTCATGGGCTCGTTCTATGTCGCGCACTCCGCGGCGCGGCTGTTCCGCGAGCAGGAGAGCGGCTCCTTCGTCCACTTCACCTCGACCTCCGGCCTGATCGGCAATTTCGGCCAGGCCAACTACGCCGCCGCCAAGCTCGGCATCGTCGGCCTGTCGAAGTCGATCGCGCTCGACATGGGCCGCTTCAACGTCCGCTCCAACTGCGTCTCGCCGTTCGCCTGGAGCCGCATGATCGGCACCATCCCGGCGGAGACGGAGGCGGAGAAGGAGCGCGTCGAGCGCATGAAGCGGATGGGACCGGAGAAGATCGCACCTGTGGTCGCCTATCTGCTGAGCGATGCCTCGAAAGACGTCACCGGCCAGATCTTCGCGGTGCGCATGAACGAGATCTTCCTGATGGGCCAGTCGCGTCCGCTGCGCTCGGTGCATCGCGGCGAAGGCTGGACGCCGCAGACCATCGCCGAGCACGGCATGCCGGCGCTGAAGCCGTCGTTCTACAAGCTCGATCGCTCCGCCGACATCTTCGGCTGGGATCCGATCTGAGATTGCATCGCGCAAAAGTTTGCTTGCAGCGCACACACTCTCAAGTTGTTTTTTGTTGAGCTGTCCCGCTGAATGCCATGATTTCGTCGTATGATCGCCTCCCAACAAAAAACTGGGAGGACAATCATGACACGGTCTCAACACGACAACGTCAAGGATTCGCCGGCCGGAGCTGACGGCTTCGACCGGCGCACGCTCCTCAAGGGCGCGGCAGGCTTTGCCGCCGCTGCAGCGGCAGTGTCGCCTGCCATGGCCCGCGACTACGGGCCGGGCGCACCGCCGGAACGTTACCCCGACCCGGACATCGTCGTGATCGACGACAAGCGCTTCAAGGCCAAGGTCGGCAACACCACGATCAAGCGCCTGTTCACCGGCTGCCTGTGGGCGGAAGGGCCGGCCTGGAACACGCAGGGCCAGTACCTCGTCTGGAGCGACATCCCGAACAACCGTCAGCTGCGCTATCTCGACGACGACGGCCACATCTCGCAGCAGTTCCGCAAGCCCTCCAACGAGTCGAACGGCAACAGCTTCGACTACGAGGGCCGGCAGATCTCCGCCGAGCGCACCCGCCTCGTCCGCTTCGAGCACAACGGCACGGTGACGGTGCTCGCCGAGCAGGCCAACGGCAAGCCGCTCAACGGCCCCAACGACATGGTCGTCAATCCCGCCGACAAGTCGATCTGGTTCACCGATCCCGGCTACGGCTCGATCAATCTCTACGAAGGCCAGAACGTCCGCAACGGCTCCAACCAGCCGTTCCAGAAGGAAGCGGTCTATCGCGTGGACGCGCAGTCCGGTGCGGTGACCAAGGTGGCCGACGAGCCGTTCAAGCCGAACGGCATCGCCTTCAGCCACGACTACAAGAAGCTCTACGTCTGCGACACCGGCATCACGCACTATCCGAATGCGAAGAACGTGATCTGGCAGTACGACATCAACGGCGACAAGCTGTCCAACCCCAAGGCGTTCATCGACATGGCGCTGGACGGCAGGTCGGGCTTCGCCGACGGCCTGCGCGTCGATATCGACGGCAACATCTGGGTCGGCGCCGGCTGGGTCGGCGAAGGCTATGACGGCGTCCACATCTTCGCACCCGACGGCGTCCGTATCGGCCAAATCAAGCTGCCCGAGATCTGCGCCAATGTCTGCTTCGGCGGCAAGAAGCGCAACCGCCTGTTCATGACCGCAAGCCAGTCGCTGTATGCGGTGTATGTCGAGACGCAGGGCGCGCATATCTGTTAGGTCGATCGACGCGCAGCTTCGGCGGCGGAGCTCGGCCCCCGCCATGAACACGCTGCTGGCGTGTTCATGGTCCGGTGCAGTGCCCTTCTCGGCTCTCGACCCTCATGGTAAGGAGCGCCGCAAGGCGCGTCTCGAACCATGAGGCCCGAGTAGCGGGCCTCGCCCTTCGAGACGCCGCCTGCGGCGGCTCCTCAGGGTGAAGGTCGAGGATCGTGAGCGGAGCAGCAATCCTATAACGAGACCGGCAGTTTCGTCCCTCTCCTTGGGCGTGCGGCTCGAGGCACGACCGGCCAGGAGAAAACCGACGCCATTCTCAAAAACAAAAATCTCTTGCCATTATTCCGAATTAATGGTCTTCTCCCGCCATCCCGCCTCATGCAAGGGGCGTAGCGCGCGATCGTCACGACACGCGAGGCGGGGA
>NZ_CAFJ01000269.1 GCF_000239795.1 Bradyrhizobium sp. STM 3809
TCGATGGGCGGCCAGAGCCTGCCGCGCGACGGCACCGCGGTCACCCTCGAGGGCGGCGCCATCGAGCTCGACACCGCGGCGCGGACCTATCGCACCGCCGCCGGCAACCGCTGGTGGGACGTGATCGCCACGCTCGACGCCAAGGGCTTCTCGCCGGCGGTGATGCAGTCCAACAGCGATTTCGGCGTCGGCAGCACGTTCAGCGTCAACGCCCATGGCTGGCCGGTGCCCTACGGCCCGTTCGGCTCGACGGTGAAGTCGATCCGCATGCTGCTCGCCGACGGCACCCTGGTGCAGTGCTCGCGCAGTGAGAATGCCGAGCTGTTTGGCCTCGCCATGGGCGGCTATGGATTGTTCGGCATCATCGTCGACCTCGAGGTCGAGATGGTGCCGAACCTGCTGCTCGAGCCGCGCTTCGAGCGCATGGCGCCGGAAAAGTTCGCCGAGGCATTCACGCGCGCCATCGACGGCGACCCCAACGTGAAGATGGCCTATGGCCGGATGTCGGTGTCGCGCAAGGCGTTCTTCGACGACGCGCTGCTGGTCACCTTCCGCCCGGTGCCCGATGCGCCGGCGGCGCTGCCGCCGGTGGCGAGCTCGGGCAAGCTGACCGGCGTCGCCAACACGATCTATCGCGCGCAGACCGGCTGGGAGGTCGCCAAGGGCTTGCGCTGGTTCATGGAGACGCGGCTCGGCCCCGCCATCTCCGACAGCCGCTACACCCGCAACTCGCTGATGGCCGAGCCGGTCGCCAATCTCGCGCAGAAGGACATGCACCGCACCGACATCCTGCACGAATATTTCGTGGCGCCGGAGCGGTTCGGCGAGTTCCTCGCCGCCTGCCGCGACATCATCCCGAAGGCGCGCGCCGAATTCCTCAACGTCACCTTGCGCTATGTCGCCGAGGACAAGACGCCTGCCCTCACCATCGCGCCGGTACGCCGCATCGCCGCCGTGATGTCGTTCTCGCAGGTCACCTCGCCCGAGGGCGAGATCGACATGATGCGCACCACCGAAGCCCTGATCGACCGCATCACCGCGATTGGCGGCGCTTTCTATCTGCCCTATCGTCTGCATGCCCGCCGCGACCAGGTCGAGACGGCCTATCCGGCGGCGGCCCGTTTCGTCGCCGCCAAGCGGCAATATGATCCGAACCTCCTGTTCCGCAACGCGATGTGGGACGCTTACTTCGCATGACGACATCCGCCGACGGCTTCGCATGGGACCGCTACCGCATCGCCGCGCTCGCGCTCGCCGTGGCGCTTCTGTTCGCCGCCGCGACCGACTACATCCCCGCCTTCATCGATGCGCAGGGCCGCGTGTTCGGCCTGTTCCAGCTCGACATCTACAAGGACGCGCTGCATGTCGCCTCCGGCCTGTGGGCGCTGGCGTCGATGCTGTCGCGGCGCAGCGCCGTATTCTTCCTGCGCGTGTTCGGCACGCTGTACTTCCTCGACGGCGTGATGGGCGTGTTCACCGGTTCCGGCTATCTCGACCTCTCCATCATCATCGACGGCATCCGCAACACGTCCTGGGTGGTGAAGGTGCTGTCGAGCCTGCCGCATCTCGCCCTCGGCGCTGTCGGCATCGCCGTCGGCTGGTCGCCGTGGGGCGCAGGGCGCGCGCATTTGAAGATTTGAGGCTGCTCGATGATACCCTACTTGTTAGTGACTTCGTCATG
>NZ_CAFJ01000268.1 GCF_000239795.1 Bradyrhizobium sp. STM 3809
AGGAGGTGACGTTTTTCGTGAACCGAGAAGCAAATCGCGCGATCCGGGCGCTTGCTCTTCATCCATCAGGATGCAGCCACTCGCCAACGCGCGCCGAATTCCGGGCCAAACCCTCATGGTGAGGAGCGCCGAAGGCGCGTCTCGAACCATGAGGCCCGAGCTGAGGCCTTGCCCTTCGAGACGCCCGCCTACGGCGGGCTCCTCAGGGTGAGGGGGGGAGGTTCAGGATCTGCGCGACGCCGGCGGCACGAGCGTAGCCCGGATGAGCGGCGGCGACATCCGGGTTCACATAGGCGCCTCGTGAGACCCCGGATGTCGCGTCCGCCGTCGCCCTGCGGGCTCCGGCGTCCGCTCATCCGGGCTACGATTTTTGCCGCATCATCCGCGCGATCGCCTCGCCGATCACGACCGTGGTGAAATGCGTGTTGGCGCGACAGTCGCTCGGCATGATCGAGGCGTCGGCGACGCGCAGGCCATCGATGCCCTTGACGGTGCCATCGGGATTGACCACGCCGCCGGCGTCGTCGAATCCGCTCATGCGGCAGCTGCCCGCGGCATGCTGGATATCGCCCGTGACCTGGCGCAGCAATGCGTCGAGCTCGGCCTCCGGCAGCGCCGCCGCCTGCGGCAGCGTGAGCTGGGTATCGCCGAGCCGGATCCACTCGGCGATCTCTTGCAGCGCCGGCTGCACCGTGATCACCGCCAGCCGCCTGACCGCGTCGCGCATCCGCGCGATGTCGCGGACATCCGCCAGCATGTTCTCCTCGACGATCGGATCGATGGTCGGGTCGGGCGAGGCCAGCTTGAGCGTGCCGCGCGAGAACGCGTTGAACAGGCCTGCGCCGATCGCGCCGGGCACGCCGATGCCGCGATGGTTGAACGCGATCAGGATCATGTCACGCTTGCCGCCATCGGCGAGGCCCGACGAATAGGTGACGCAGCAATTGGTATGGCGCGTGTCGCGATCGGTCGGACGCAGCGCCTCGCGCAGCTGGATCGTGGTGCGGAACAGCGGATGATCGAAGAAGTGCCGGCCGACCGGAAGGTCGCGCTGCATGGCGATCCCCATCTCGCGCAGGTCGGCCGCGGGACCGATGCCCGAGCGCAGCAGGATCGCCGGGCTGTGGATGGCGCCGGCGCACAGCACGATGTCGCGCGCCGCGATCTCGCGCACGCCTTCCCCTTCGAGGTGGACGCGCACGCCGGTGGCCCTGGAGTCGCTGATCAGAAGCCGATCGACCAGCGCCCGGCCGCGGATCTCGAGATTGGCGCGCCCCCGCGCCGGCTCCAGATAGCCCTCGTTGGTCGAGATGCGCCGGCCATCGCGGCTGTTGATCGGATAGCAGGCGACGCCCTCGCCATCGGGGCCGTTGAGATCGTCGCTCCAGCGATAGCCGCTCGCGAGCGCCGCGTCGCGCAGGCCCCGATCGATCGGCCCCCATTGCTCCGGCGGCGCGCGATACACCGGCAGCGGCCCCCCGCGTCCATGTCCCTCGTGGTCGCCGAAGGCGAGATCATCCTCGATCACCGAGAACAGCGGCATGATCTCCTTGGCCGACCATCCCGCGCAGCCATTGGCGGCCCATTCGTCGAACGCATCGGCGACGCCGCGGATCGCGATCTGGCCGTTCATCATCGAGCTGCCGCCGAGCCCCTTGCCGCGCCAGTAGAAGCGCATCTCCTGCCCCGCGACGCGGCGCGACATCAGCTGCGGCCACTGCCATTTTTCCTGGAAGGCACGGTCGTGGATGATCGGGATCGGATTGGGCGTCGCGATCTCCCAGGGCACCTCGGCAGCCCGCCAGTCGGCGCCCGCCTCGAGCAGCAGAACCCGGCGGTGCGGATCTTCGGACAGGCGCGCCGCAACGGCGGCGCCCGCAGAGCCGCCGCCAACCACAATGACATCATACATCGCGTGAAATCCCACAGCTCACAGTCGTCGCACTCAGCGACGCAGCTTGCGCCACCCGCGACGATCCGTGAAGTCCTGGAAAACTCAGGCCACCAGCATGCCAATGCGGGGCTCCGCCGCAGTCTCGGGAACGAGGCACGACGCCACGGCGATCACCTCGCGCGCCGATTTCCATGCGCCGCCCCCGCCGGCGGGACCATTCGTGTAGAGCGTTTCAACCTCATTGCCGATCCTGATCGCTTCGGCCATGGTCTCGGTCCGCCCGGCGACGCGGACGCGCACTTCGGAGGGCTCGCGGCCTTCGCCGCGCGCGTCGCCATGCAGCGCATTCAGCCCGATCAGGTCGCAGCGCAACTCGCTGACCGCGACGCCGGTCGCGGCGAGCCGCTCGCGCACGATCTCCAGGGCGAGGCGGCCACGTGCGACGGCCCCGGGTCCCGCATAGGAGATCTGCCCCTCGCCGACATAGGAGTCGAGATAGCCCACCGACGTCTTCAGCAACCCCGTCTTCGGCGCGCCGCGGCCGCCCAGGACTCTCACGCGATCGGGGCCGACCTCCTCGACCGTCACCTGCGAGAAATCCGCCACCACATCGGGCTGGAAGTACCTGGCGGGATCATGGATCTCGTACAGCAGCTGCTCCTTCACCGTCGCCGACGTCACGCAACCGCCGGAGCCCGCGACCTTGGTCACGATCAGTTCGCCATCCTCGCGCACCTCGCCAATGGGAAAGCCGAGGCGGGCGAGATCCGGCACGTCCTTCACTCCGGGATCGGCGAAATAGCCGCCCGTGATCTGCCCGGCGCATTCGAGCAGGTGCCCGATCACCGTGCCCTGCCCGAGCCGGTCCCAATCATCCATCGCCCAGCCGAACTCGTGAATCAAAGGACCCAGAAACAGCGCAGGATCGGCGGCACGGCCGGTGATCACGACGTCTGCGCCGGCAGCCAGCGCCTCCGCAATCGCACGCGCGCCGACATAGGCGTTGGCCGAGACGATGCGGTTGCCGAGGCCCGCGACGGTGTCGCCGGTGTCGAGCGCGACCTCGCTCGCCTTCAACCGGTCCAGCACATCGTCGCCGGTGACCGCCGCGACCTTGAGCCCGGCGAAGCCGAGCTTGCGTGCGATCGCGCGGGTGGCTTCCGCCGCGGCGGGCGGATTGGCCGCGCCCATGTTGGTGACGATGCGGACGTTGTTGGCGCGGCAGACCGGCAGCACCGCCTGCATGCGGGCGGCGAGCAGCGGATCATAGCCGGCCTGCGGATCCCTGATGCGCGCCTGCTGCGCCAGCGCGATGGTACGTTCGGCAAGGCACTCGAACACCAGGTAGTCCAGCCCGCCCTTCTCGGCGAGTTCGACCGCCGGCTCGATGCGATCACCGGAATAGCCGGCGCCGGCGCCGATCCTGATGCTGCGCATCGCCTGCTCCTCCCGAGTTCTCTTCATCGTCTGTCCGGAAGGATAGCCGTCTCGCACGGGCCTTGCCAGAGCAGGCCTGCGCAGATCAGGTCATCGCGGCCCGCGATCAGCTCGCCCAATTGTCGCGGAACTCGCCGAACAGCGTGATGCCGCCGCAGGCGTAGATCGTCTGTCCGGTGATGTAGCTCGCCTCGGACGAGGCCAGGAACGCGAACACGCCGGCGATCTCCTCGGGGCTTGCGACGCGCCCCATCGGAATGTGGGATTCCACAACCGCCCGCTTGGCCGGATCGCCGGTCCAGGCGGCGTTGATCGGCGTGTCGACCGCACCTGGGCCGACGGAATTGACCCGGATGCCGCGCCCGGCGAACTCCAGCGCGAGCGTGCGGGTGAGTCCGGCCATCGCGCTCTTGCTGATGGAGTACGCGAGATAGCCCGGCTTCGGAATGATCTGATGCACGCTCGACGTGTTGATGATGTTGCCGCCGCCGCCGCGCGCGACGAAATGCGCCAGCGCATGGCGCGCGCACAGCACGGCGCCGTTGAGATTGACCTCGAGGATGGCGCGATAGGTGTCGACGTCGAGCGCCTCGCTCGGCGACTCCCGCTGGAAGCCGGCATTGTTGACGAGGCAATCGAGCCGCGGCCAGCGCGCCAGCACGGCCTCGAACATGGCCGCGATGTCGGCCTCGACGCCGATGTCGGCCTTCACGGCGAAGTGATCGCGGGCCTCATGGCCGCGTGCGAACGACGCCGCCCGCACCAGCGCCAGGGTCTCTTCGCCCGACGATGACGGCCCGCCATAGTTGATCGCGACATGCGCCCCCTCCTCGGCGAAGCGCACCGCGATGGCGCGGCCGATGCCCTGCGCGGCACCGGTCACCAGCGCGTAGTGTCCGGCGAGACGCGCGGCGCGCTCGGTCGATGGGGCGGATGGCTGCATGTCGAAACTCCTCGCAATGTTCTCTTCTGTCATGCCTTTCGATGATCCGCGACCGGATGACAAGGCCGGCGGGACTCTGATATCGCTCCACACCCTATCCCTCACCGTGCCCGCGGCGTGAGCGTCATGTATCTCGGCATCGATCTCGGCACGTCCGCCGTCAAGACGATTCTCGTCGACGACGCACAGCGTGTGATCGCGAGCCGCAGCCGGCCGCTGCATGTCGACGTGCCGCAGCCGGGCTGGGCGGAGCAGGATCCTGCGGCCTGGATCGCCGCCGTGTTCGCCACGCTCGATGCGCTGAAGGACGATCATGCCGCCGAACTGGCGCAGGTTGCCGGCATCGGGTTGTCCGGCCAGATGCATGGCCCGGTGCTGCTCGATGCCAGCCTCACACCCTTGCGACCATGCATTCTCTGGAACGACGGCCGCTCGGCAGCCGAATGCGCGGTGCTGGAACAGCGCTGGCCGGCGCTGCGGCGGGTCACCGGCAACAAGGCGATGCCGGGCTTCGCCGCACCGAAGCTGGTGTGGATCGCGGAACACGAGCCGGAGATGTTCGCGGCCACGCGCCTCGTGCTGCTGCCGAAGGCCTATGTCCGGCTGGTGCTGTCGGGAGAGGCGATCGAGGACGTCTCGGATGCCTCCGGCTCGCTGTGGCTCGATGTGGCCCGGCGCGACTGGTCGGACGAGGCTCTCGCCGTCACGGGCCTTGCGCGCGCGCAGATGCCGCGCCTCGTCGAAGGCTGCGCACCCGCGGGCCGGCTGCGCGCCGAGCTCGCCGCGCGCTGGGGCATGACGAAGCGGCCGCTCATCGCCGGGGGTGCCGGTGACAACCCGGCCGGCGCGGTTGGCATCGGCGCGATCCGGCCGGGCGCCACCTTCATCACGCTCGGCACGTCGGGCGCGGTGATCACGCCGGTCGCGTCGGTCACGCCCAATCCCGAGCGCATCGTCCACACCTTCTGCCACGCGATCCCCGCGCTCTGGCTGCAGGCCGGAGCGATGCTGTCGGCCGCCTCCTGCCTCGCCTGGCTCGCGCGGCTGCTCGGCGCCAGCGAAGCCGAGCTGCTCGCGCCGCTGGGCGCAGCGCCGGCCGCGCCCTCGCCGGTCAGCTTCCTGCCCTATCTCTCCGGCGAGCGTACGCCGCATGACGATCCGAACGTACGAGGACTGCTCGATGGCCTGAGCCATGCGACTGACCGCAGCGCGATCGTGCAGGCCGTGCTGGAAGGCGTCGGCTTCGCATTGGCCGATTGCCGCGATGCCTTGGCCGGCACGGGCCTCGTCATTGCCGAAGCGGACGCGATCGGCGGCGGCTCGCGCTCCGACCTCTGGCTCGCGATCCTGGCCAACATCCTGAACATTCCGATCCATCGGCTAGCGGATGGCGAAACCGGTGCCGCGTTCGGCGCCGCGCGGCTGGCGCGCCTCGCCGTGACCGGTGAAGAGATCGCCCGCGTCTGCACGCCGCCGGCGCGCGTCCGATCCTTCGCGCCGGATCCCCGGCTCGCGGCCGACTATGCCGAGCGGCTGCCGCGCTGGCGCGGCCTCTATCGCCGGCCCTGACCAAAAACAGATAGGCCGGCTCTCGCCGCGACGCGGGGCACGCCGATGGTCTTTCATATTGTATTCGGCAACAGCCTCTAGTTTAATGGCGTCCCCGCGCCGACATCAACGAGCCGCGGCAGATAAGACGACGTGCATGGGAGGCACGATGAGCGGTCCGATCCTCGAGATGCGCGGGGTGTCGAAGTCATTCTTCGCCATCAAGGCCCTGCAGAAGGTCGACCTCACCGTCTATGCCGGCGAAGTCCACGCGCTGATGGGTGAAAACGGCGCCGGCAAATCCACCCTGATGAAGATTCTCTCCGGCGCCTATCGTCCCGATCCCGGCGGCGAGATCCGCATCGACGGCCAGGTCGTGCGCATCGAGGGTCCGATGGGCGGCCGCAATGCCGGCATTGCGATCATCTACCAGGAGTTGTCGCTGGCGCCGAACCTGACGGTCGCCGAAAACATCTATCTCGGACGCGAGCTGTCGCAATCCGGCCTGCTGGCACGCAACGCGATGCGCGAGGCCGTCGGCCCGATCCTGCAGCGGCTCGGCGCAGATTTCTCCGCGTCGACGCTGGTCGCCGATCTGTCGATGGGCCAGCGCCAGCTGGTCGAGATCGCCCGCGCGCTGCATGCGCGCTCCAGAATCCTGATCATGGACGAGCCGACGACGTCGCTGTCGGCGGGCGAGAGCGAGAAGCTGTTCGCGCTGATCCGCCAGCTGCGCTCGGAAGGCCTCGCCATCATCTACATCTCGCACCGCATGGACGAGGTCTATGCGCTGGGCGATCGCGTCACCGTGCTGCGCGACGGCCGGCTGGTCGGCTCGCTCGACAAGCCGGAGATCCGCGCCGACAGCATCGTGCGCATGATGGTCGGCCGCGACGTGTCGTCGTTCTACAAGAAGGACCACGACCCGCATGCCAAGCGCGACCGCGCCGTGCTCACGGCGGTGAACCTCGGCGATGGCCATCGCGTCAAGGGCTGCTCGCTCACGGTGCATGCCGGCGAGGTGGTCGGCCTTGCCGGGCTGATCGGCGCCGGGCGCACCGAGCTCGCGCATCTCATCATCGGCGCGACGCCGAAGACCACCGGACATCTCGAGCTCGACGGCGAGCGCATCGAGATCGCCACGCCGCGCGACGCGCTCGATTCCGGCATCGCCTATCTCACCGAGGACCGCAAGGCGCTCGGCCTGTTCCTCGACATGTCCTGCGCCGACAACATCAACCTCGCGGTGATCGGCCGCGACGCCAGGCTCGGCGGCTTTCTCGACCGCGACAAGGCGCGCGCGCGGGCCGACGAGGCGTTCGGCGCGCTCGGCATCCGCGCGCCCAATCCCGGCGTCACCGTCGGCGGACTGTCGGGCGGCAATCAGCAGAAGGTGCTGCTGTCGCGCCTGCTCGCGACCGCGCCGAAGGTCCTGATCCTGGACGAGCCGACGCGCGGCGTCGATGTCGGCGCCAAGTCCGAGATCTATTCGATCATCGACAACCTCGCCAAGGCCGGCACCGCGATCCTGGTGATCTCGTCAGACCTGCCGGAGATCCTCGGCATCTGCGACCGCGTGCTCGTCATGCGCGAGGGACATCTCGCCGGCGAGCTGCGGCAGAGCACGACATCCCCCATCACCCAGGAAGACATCATGGCGCTGGCCACCGGGACGGAGCACGTCGATGCCTGAGAACAGCTCGGCTCAAGCAAAGGTCGCGACCTTGCCGTCCGCCTCCGACAACAAGCAGCAGCGCCTGCGGCTGATGATCCGCGCCGCCGGCATGCTGCCGGTGCTGCTGATCCTGTGCATCGGCTTCCACATGCTGTCCGAGGGCCGCTTCTTCACCGGTCAGAATCTCGGCATCGTGCTGCAGCAGGCCGCGGTCAACACCGTGCTCGCCGCCGGCATGACCTTCGTCATCCTGACCGGCGGCATCGATCTCTCGGTCGGCTCGATCCTCGCCGCGGCTGCGATGGCCGGCCTCACGCTGTCGAAGATGCCGGAGCTCGGCGCGCTATGGCTGCCGGCCGCGGTGCTCACCGGCCTCGCCTTCGGCGTCGTCAACGGCGCGCTGATCGCGCTGCTCAGGCTGCCGCCGTTCATCGTCACGCTCGGCTCGCTGACTGCCGTGCGCGGCCTCGCCCGCCTGATGGGCGGCGACACCACCGTGTTCAATCCGACGATCCCCTATGCCTTCATCGGCAACGCGTCGCTGCCGATCATTCCCGGCGTCCTCTCGATCCCCTGGCTGTCGGTGATCGCGCTGCTCGTCATCTTCGGCTCGTGGCTGATCCTGCGCCGCACCGTGCTCGGCGTGCACATCTACGCGGTCGGCGGCAATGAGAGCGCGGCGCGGCTCGCCGGCATCAAGGTCTGGGGCGTGCTGCTGTTCGTCTACGGCATGTCGGGCCTGCTCGCCGGCCTCGGCGGCGGCATGCAGGCGGCGCGGCTCTACGCGGCCAACGGCCTGCAGCTCGGCCAGTCCTACGAGCTCGACGCGATCACCGCGGTCATTCTCGGCGGCACCTCGTTCGTCGGCGGCATCGGCTCGATCTGGGGCACCTTGGTCGGCGCGCTCATCATCGCGGTGTTGTCGAACGGGCTCATATTGGTTGGCGTGTCCGACATCTGGCAATACGTCATCAAGGGCCTCGTGATCATCGGCGCCGTCGCGCTCGACCGCTACCGGCTGCAGGGCTCGGCCCGTACCTGAGACGTTTCGGCGGACCGCCACGGCGGCCGGCCTCAGCGTTCTTCCACGGCCGCTGGTCCGCCGTGCGCAGGGTTTCAAGAAGGACCAGGGAGGAAACACATGTTGAAGACCATTTCGCTCGCCGGTGCCGCGCTGGCGCTTGTCATGAGCTCCGCGCCGTCCTCGGCCAAGGAGCTGAAATCGATCGGCGTCTCGCTCGGCTCGCTCGGCAACCCGTTCTTCGTCGCGCTGTCGAAGGGCGCCGAGTTCGAGGCCAAGAAGACCAATCCCAACGTCAAGATCACCGCGGTCGGATTCGAATACGACCTCGGCAAGCAGGTCACCCAGATCGACAATTTCATCGCCGCCGGCGTCGACATGATCCTGCTCAACCCCGGTGATCCCAAGGCGATCGGCCCGGCGATCAAGAAGGCGCAGGCCGCCGGCATTCTCGTCGTCGCGGTCGACACCGCGGCCGAGGGCGCCGACGCCACCGTCACCACCAACAACGTGCAGGCCGGCGAGATCTCGTGCCAGTACATCGTCGACAAGCTCGGCGGCAAAGGCGACGTCATCATCGAGAACGGTCCGCAGGTCTCGGCCGTCATCGATCGCGTCAACGGCTGCAAGAACGTGTTCGCGAAGGCGCCCGGCATCAAGGTGCTGTCCAGCGACCAGGACGGCAAGGGCTCCCGCGAAGGCGGCCTCACCGTGGCGCAGGGCTATCTGACGCGCTTCCCGAAGATCGACGCGGTGTTCGCCATCAACGATCCCCAGGCGATCGGCACCGATCTCGCCGCGCGCCAGCAGGGGCGCACCGGCATCATCATCACCTCCGTCGACGGCGCCCCGGACATCGAGGCCGCGCTCAAGGATCCCGCCACCCCGCAGATCCAGGCCTCCGCCTCGCAGGATCCGTTCTTCATGGCCCGCCGCGCCGTGCAGATCGGCGTCGGCCTGCTCAACGGCCAGAAGCCGGCCTCGACCGTCGAACTGCTTCCGTCCAAGCTGATCACCCGCGACAACGTCGCCGACTACAAGGGCTGGACGTCCGAGCGGAAGGAGTAGCCGGTCGCTTCGATCCGGCTTGCGATCACGCGATCACAGCAGCGCCGCCCGTCCACGGGCGGCGTTTTTGCGTCGGGATCAAGCAGCGCGGCTTGTCGCGTTTGCGACACAGATTGGCCCGATGACGCCGTTTCCAGCGCTGTTTCCACTGGTCCGGAAATTGCGAGAGCACGTCCAGCGGCATCAACACCGGGCGCTCCGATGGCTTTCACAGCAGTCTGTCCGACAAACGCGATCTCCGAAGGCGGCATGGGCCTGTTTCAGGTCGGCAAGAAGAGCGTGCTGCTGCTGTGGCCCGCGGGCGGCACGCTGACGGCGTGGCGCGGCCGCTGTCCGCATGCCGACGTGCCGCTCACCGAGGCGAGCTTCGACGGCAAGACCATCACCTGCCCGCACCATCAATGGGGCTTCGACGGCGCGAACGGCAAGTGCGTCACGCATCTCGTCCGCAACGCGCTGCATTCCTATCCGCTGCAGATCGACGGCGACGAGATCCAGGTCGATGTCGGCCCGGTGAAGCCGGCGCGGACGCCGGCCTGACGGGCGGGCGTCGTGAGGAGCGGGCAGCGGAACGCTGCATCGGGACGAGCGGCCGCATGACGAGCACCGCCGAATGGGTGATCTGGAACGGGTCGATGGGGATCGTCGATACGGTCCGGCTCGGCACCATCATCGACGGGGCCGCCGGCCGGCTGGCATCGCTCGCGCCGCCCTATGACGTCGTCGGGCCGTTCAGCCTCGACGAGCTGGAGACGCGCGGCCGGATCTCGTTCGGCGCCTGCCTCGTGATGTCGCAGCAGCGCTGGCGCGAGGATCAGGACGGCCTGCGCATCGCGGCACGGGCGGCAAGGCGCGCATGGCTGGATCAGCTCACGCAGGACGAGGACGACGAGGCCCATCGTGCGCTGCTCGACCTGCCGCTGCGCGGCAGCCTGACGGCGACGGAGATCAATGCAGGCTTCCGGAGGCTCGCCAAATCAGCGCACCCCGATGCCGGCGGCAGCAACGAGCGCTACCGGCGCATTTCCGAAGCACGGGAGGCACTGCTGGCGCAACTGGACTAGCACGTTCCAAGCGACCGGGCGCCCATCGACGGGCCGCTATCGCATTTGGAGATTCAGCGGACGATCCTACTTGTTAGTTGCTCCGTCATGCCCGGGCCTGTCCCGGGAATTCACGCCGTTCTCGGAAAGTCGGTCGACGTGGATGGCCGGGACAGGCCCGGCCATGACGACGCGGGCAAGAGACGAGCACAAAACTGCGCTCGTCAATGACGATGGCTGCGCCGACATGGGCTGGCGCACGGGCCGGCCGGGGCGCTCATGCCCGACCGGCCCGGCTTCCAGCCGTCAGAAGAA
>NZ_CAFJ01000267.1 GCF_000239795.1 Bradyrhizobium sp. STM 3809
ATCCGGCCGACTACGTCACCACGCGCATCATGGCCAAGGCGGCGGACGGCGCCGAGGTGCCGGTGTCGCTGCTGCACCGGCGCGACTTCAAGGCCGACGGCTCGGCGCCGCTGCTACTCTATGGCTACGGCTCCTATGGCCATGCGATGCCGGCCTCGTTCTCGGCCAACCGGCTGTCCCTCGTCGACCGCGGCTTCGTCTATGCGATCGCGCATATCCGCGGCGGCACCGACAAGGGCTGGGGCTGGTACCTCGACGGCAAGCGCGCGAAGAAGACCAACAGTTTTGACGATTTCGCGGCCTGCGCGCGCGCGTTGATCGCGGCCAACTACACCAGCGCCAAGCGGATCGTCGGCCATGGCGGCAGCGCGGGCGGCATGCTGATGGGCGCGGTCGCCAACCGCGCGGGCGAGTTGTTCGCCGGCATCGTCGCCGAGGTACCGTTCGTCGACGTGCTGAATACGATGCTCGACGACACCTTGCCGCTGACCCCGCCGGAATGGCCCGAATGGGGCAACCCGATCGAGAGCGAGACGGATTTCCGCACCATCCTGTCCTACTCGCCGTATGACAACGTCACCGCCAAGGATTATCCGGCGATCCTGGCGATGGCCGGCCTGACCGATCCGCGCGTGACCTATTGGGAGCCGGCGAAATGGATCGCGCGGCTGCGCGCCACGATGACCGGTGGCGGCCCGGTCGTGCTCCGCACCAACATGGGCGCCGGCCACGGCGGCGCCTCCGGCCGCTTCAACCGATTGGACGAGATCGCAATCGTCTATGCGTTCGCGCTGTGGGCGGTGGGGCTGGCGGACAAGGCGGTGTGAGTGGTGATGGCAAGGGCGGGCTGCGTGACGGCATCTCGCCACACCAACGGTGTCGTCCCGGCCCTGAGCCGGGACCCATAACCACCGCCGTTCGTTGTTGAGCGTGCTGGAGGTACGTCCTTCGCAATCACACCACCCGGTTGTTATGGGTCCCGGCTCAAGGCCGGGACGACAGCGGTGTGTATTGCCACTACCTGTTGTTCTTCGCGCGCCATGCCGCGAAATCGGCCGGGGTCTGCGGGTCGGTCGGCGGGTAGAGGCCGAGGATGGAGCGGCCCTGGGCGACCTGCTCGGCGACGAAATCCTCGAAGGCGGTCATCTCGTAGGTCTCCTCCGCGATCTCGTCGACGATACCAGCGGGGATGACGATGACGCCGTCGGAATCGCCGAGGATGACGTCGCCGGGGAACACCGGCGCGTCGCCGCAGGCGATCGGGCCGTTGATCTCGATGGCGTGATGCAGGGTGAGGTTGGTCGGCGCGCTCGAGCGCTGGTGGAAGGCGGGGATGCCGAGCTTGGCGATCTCGGCGGAGTCACGGAAGCCGCCGTCTGTGACGACGCCGGCGACGCCGCGCTGCTGCAGCCGGCTCACCAGGATCGCACCCGCCGAGGCTGCGCGTGCGTCCTTGCGGCTGTCCATCACCAGCACCGCGCCGGGCGGGCATTCCTCGACGGCCTTGCGCTGCGGGTGACCGCGATCGCGGAAGACGTCGATGGTGTTGAGGTCCTCGCGTGCCGGGATGTAGCGCAACGTAAACGCCTCGCCGACCATGGTCGGCTGCTCCGGGCTGAGCGGATGGACGTTCTGGATGCACTGGATGCGCAGGCCGCGCTTGAACAGCGCGGTGGCGACGGTCGCGGTCGAAACGGTCTTGAGCTTGTTGCGGGTGGCGGTGCTGAGTTTGGTCATGTGATGCTCTCTCCGTTCGTCATTCCGGAGCGCGCGCCCGGAATCCATACTCCCGATCGTGGTTATGGATTCCGGGCTCGCCGCTCTGCGGCGCCCCGGAATGACAGCTGAACTAATAAATCGCCGGCTCGCTCACGGGCGCGCCGAAGCCGGTCTCGAGGAAGTCGAAGTCGCAGCCGTCATTGGCCTGCCTGATGTGGCGGGCGAACATCCAGCCGTAGCCGCGCTCGAAGCGCGGCGCCGGGGGCGTCCATGCCGCGCGGCGGCGGGTCAGCTCGTCCGCGGGCACGTCGAGATTGATGGTGCGGGCGGCGACATCGAGCGTGATGAGGTCGCCGTTGCGAACCAGCGCGAGTGGACCGCCAATGTAGGACTCCGGCGAGACGTGCAGGATGCAGGCGCCGTAGCTGGTGCCGCTCATGCGCGCATCCGACAGGCGCACCATGTCACGGACGCCCTGCTTCACCAGCTTGGTCGGGATCGGCAGCATGCCCCATTCCGGCATGCCCGGACCGCCCTGCGGGCCGGCATTGCGCAGGATCATCACGTGGTCGGCGGTCACGTCGAGCTCAGGATCATCGATCGCCTTCTTCATCGACGGATAGTCGTCGAACACCAGCGCCGGGCCGGTATGCCTGAGGAGGCGCGGCTCGCAGGCGGAAGGCTTGATGACGCAGCCGTCGGGCGCGAGATTGCCCTTGAGCACCGCGAGCGCGCCCTCGCGATAGATCGGGTTCGACTGCGGCCGGATGACATCGTCATTGTAAACGCCGGCGCCCTTGATGTTGTCGCCGAGGGTGCGGCCGTTGACGGTGAGGCAGTCGAGATGGAGATGCTCGGTCATGCGGCTCATCAGGCCGGGAAGCCCGCCGGCGTAGTAGAAATCCTCCATCAGATAAGTATCGCCGCTCGGCCGGACATTGGCGAGCACCGGCACCTTGCGGCTGGCGGCCTCGAAATCGTCGAGGCCGATGTCGGCGCCTGCACGGCGCGCCTGCGCGATCACGTGGATGATCGCGTTGGTGGAGCAGCCCATCGCCATCGCGACCGCGATCGCGTTCTCGAACGCTGCGCGCGTCTGGATCTTCGCCGGCGTCAGGTCCTCCCACACCATCTCGACGATGCGGCGGCCGCATTCCGAGCTCATGCGGATGTGCTCGGCATCAGCCGCGGGGATCGACGAGGCGCCCGGCAGGGTCATGCCGATCGCCTCCGCGATCGCCGTCATGGTCGAGGCCGTGCCCATGGTCATGCAGGTGCCGTGGCTGCGGGCGATGCCGGCCTCCATCGCGCTCCAATCCGCTTCCGACAGTTTTCCGGCGCGGCGCTCGTCCCAGTATTTCCAGGCGTCCGAGCCGGAGCCGAGCGTCTTGCCCTTCCAATTGCCGCGCAGCATCGGCCCTGCCGGAAGGTAGATCGCCGGCAGGTTCATGCTGGTGGCGCCGAGCAGCAGCGCCGGCGTGGTCTTGTCGCAGCCGCCCATCAGCACCACGCCGTCGACCGGATGGCTGCGCAACAGCTCCTCGACATCCATCGCCAGCATGTTGCGATAGAGCATCGTGGTCGGCTTCAGCAGCGACTCCGACAGCGACAGCGCCGGCAGCTCGATCGGAAAGCCGCCGGCCATCAACACACCGCGCTTGACGTCGTCGACGCGCTGCTTGAAGTGCATGTGGCAGGGCTGCGCGTCCGACCAGGTGTTGACGATGGCGATGACCGGCCGCCCCTTCCACTCGTGCTGGGCATAGCCCATCTGCATCACGCGCGAGCGATGGCCGAAGGAGCGGAGATCGTCGGGGGCGAACCAGCGCGCGCTGCGGAGCTGATCGGGGGTTTTGTTGTGGCTCATGATTGCGTTCCCCAGGTCAGCACGGTCCTGCGCTCGATGGTGCGGAAGATGAGGTTCTCGACCACGAGGCCGATCAGGATCACGGTCAAGAGGCCGGCGAACACCGCCGGAATCTCCAGCAGGTTGCGGTTCTCGAAGATGAACCAGCCGAGGCCACCCTGCCCCGAAGAGACACCGAACACCAGCTCCGCGGCAATCAGGGTGCGCCAGGCGAAGGCCCAGCCGATCTTGAGACCGGTGAGGATGGCGCCGAACGCCGCGGGAATCAGGATGCGGATGACGTAGGAGAATCCGGTGAGCCCGTAGTTGCGGCCGACCATGCGCAGCGTATTGGAGACGCTCTTGAAGCCGGAATGCGTGTTGAGCGCCACCGGCCACAGCACGGAATGGATCAGCACGAACACGAGGCTGCCGCTGCCGAGACCGAACCAGATCAACGCCAGCGGCAACAGCGCGATCGCCGGCAGCGGGTTGAACATGGCCGTGACGGTCTCGAGAAAATCCGTGCCGATCCGGGTCGAGATCGCCAGCACGGTGAGGATGGCCGCGAGCGAGATGCCCGCGGCATAGCCCATGAACAGCACCTTCAGCGAGGTCCAGGCGCGCATCGGGATGGTACCGTCCCGCACCTTCTCCCACAGCGCCGCGACTGTGTCGGAGAAGGTCGGGAACAGCAGGGGATTGTCGAGATAGCTGCCATAGGCCTGCCAGATCGCCGCGAGCACGATGATGATCAGGCTCTTGCGCACGAAGCCATCGTTCCACAGCAGCTCGAGCAGGCTCAATTGGCGCTCGACATCGGTGGGCCTGGGACTTGCCGCCGACGTCTCGCGCAGGATGATCTTGGCGTCAGCCATGGGAGATGACCTCAATGAGCGGTGGCGGGTTCGGAGAACAGGAGATCGTGGATCTGCCTCTCGAGGCGCGCCGCGCTGCCGTCCTCGGCCGAGACCTTGTCGACGTCGACCACCTCGGCCTTGACGCGGCCGGGATGCGGCGACAGCAGCAGGATGCGGTTGCCGATCTTGATCGCCTCCGCGATCGAATGCGTCACGAACAGCACGGTGAACTTCGTCTCGTTCCAGAGCTGCAACAGCTCGTCCTGGCAGGTCCGCCGCGTGAGCGCATCGAGCGCGGCGAACGGCTCGTCCATCAGCAGAATATCCGGCTCCATCGCCATGCCCCGGGCGATCGCGACGCGCTGCTTCATACCGCCGGACAACGTGTGCGGGTAGGCATCGACCACGCGCGTCAGCCCGACCTTCTCGATATAGGCACGCGCCCTACTCTCGGCCTCCTTGCGCGGCATGCGCCGCGCCGTCAGCAGCGGGAACATGACGTTGGCGAGCACGGTCTTCCAGGGCAGCAGTTGATCGAACTCCTGGAAGATCATCATGCGGTCGGCGCCGGGGCCGGTGATCTCGCGACCGTTGATCTGCATCCGGCCCTCGCTCGGCTTGATATAGCCGCCGACGGCCTTGAGCAAAGTCGACTTGCCGCAGCCAGAGGGCCCGAGCAGCACGAAGCGGTCGGAGCGGTCGACCGAGAAGCCGACGCGCTCCGTCGCCGTGATCACGGCGCTGGAGGTCTTGTAGCGCAAGGTGACGCCATCGACATCGAGCAGCGCGGACATCAGTTGCCCTTCAGGTCGTGCGCGACCGGGAGATAATAGTCGGTCCACGCCTTCGGCTGGGTCTTGATGGTGCCGATCCTGGCGAGGTGCGCGGCGAACTTCATCGTGCCCTGCGGCTCGAGATTCCACTCCATCATGCCCGGCTCCTTCAGCCATGCGAGCAGGTCCTCGACCGAGGTCTTGTCGCCGGTGATCTCCTTGTAGATCTCGACGGCGGTCCTGGTGTCGCTGCGGATCAGATCCTGCGCCTCCTTCGTCGCGTCGCGCACCGCCTGGATGATCTTCGGATTGGCGTCGGCGAACTTCGTCGTGGTGAAGAACTGCGCCTGGCTCAGCGGGCCCCCCATCACATCCGGCGAGTTCAGCACGACATGCGCGCCGGGCACGTTCTTCAATTCGAGGAACGTGTAGGGCGGGATGGAGAAGTGGTTGTGCACCTCGTGCTGCGGATTGGTCAGCGCGGTGTAGGCATCGGGGTGACCGAGCTGCACTGTGTTGGCGTCGAGCTTGTTCCACTGGTCGACGCCGAACGCCTCGGCGGCGGCGATCTGCAATACGATCGCCTGAGTCGAGACCTTCACGGTCGGCACCGCGATCTTGTCGGTCGGCCCGAAATCCTTGATCGACTTGATGTTGGGATCGCGGCTGATCAGCGTCATCGGCTGCGCCGAGGTGGCGACGATGCCCTTCACGCCGCCGCGGGTGCGATCCCACAGCAGCAGCAGATTGCCGGTGCCGGTGTTGAGGATGTCGACGCTGCCCGACAGCAGCGCGTCGGTCTGTGCGCCGCCGCCGGAGAAGGTCAGCCATCTCGTGGTGACACCGGGAAGCCCGAGCGCGGCGGCGTGCTTCTCGATCAGCTTCTGCTTCTCGATGATGTGGCTCGGCATGTAGAAGATGCCGGGCTGGCGCGACAGCGATATCTCGGTCTTCTGCTGCGCCTGGGCCGCAGTCCCGCCTGCCACGCCCCAGATGGCGGCGAGCATGACGGCGGCCCATGCGGCCGAGCGCCCGAATTTCTCAAACATGGGACATCCCCCCCCCCCGCACGCCGGCGGCTTCTTGACGCCTGGCCCTCCGATGCACTAATGCATTAGTGCATCTCTGACAAGCGCCGTTCTTCGCCTGCGACATTCCAGCCGGACGTCCGCCCCCATGGCATTTCCCGTGACGCCACCTGCAGCTCTCCCGGCCGAACGGCTCGACCCCAGCCGGCGCGCGGCGCCGCAGGTGTTCGAACGGCTGCGCGACCAGATCATCGCGCTGGCGCTGCCACCCGGCGCGCCGCTGTCGCGCACCGCGCTGCAGGCCGAGTTCGGCCTCAGCTCGACTCCGATCCGCGATGCCTTGATGCGACTCGCCGAGGAAGGACTGGTCGAGGTGTTTCCGCAGCATGCGACCCTGGTCAGCCGCATCGATGTCGGCCGTGCGCAGCAGGCGCAGTTCCTGCGCCAGGCGCTGGAGCTCGAAATCGTGCGCCTGCTGGCCCTGACGCCGGCGGCCGCCCCCGTCGACGAGCTCTATGCGTTGATCGCTCAGCAGCGGCGCTTCACGAAGGACGGCGATTTCGCGTCCTTCACCGTCGTCGACAACGCCTTCCACGAACGGCTCTACACCGCCGCCGACAAGCACGACTTGTGGACACTGGCGCGCAGCCGCAGCGGCCATATCGACCGGCTGCGGCGGCTGCATCTGCCGTCCCCCGGCAAGGCACAGACCATCCTGCGTCACCACAAGCAGATCGTCGACGCGATCGCTGCCGGACAGCCGGACGCGGCGCAGGCGCACCTGCGCGAGCATCTGACAGGCACGCTGAGCGACCTCGCCACCATCCGCAGCCGCTGGCCGGACTATCTCAGCGACTCCGCCTGAGCGGAGCCGGACGGATCATCACGCCGCCCGCCTCCCCGCGGTCCGGCCGGCGCGACGCTCGGGACCCCGGTAGTTCGGATCATTCTCGACACGGCGATCGAGCGGACCGCTGCGCAGCCGGATGAAGAACTCCTCGACCTCGGCCGCCAGATTCTCGGCCGCGCGCGAGACATTGGTCGAGGCGTTGCGGACGCTGTCGGCCGACTGGCTGGTCTCCTCGATCGCCCCGCTGACGGTCGAAATGTTGGACGCCAGCGTCTTGCTGCCGGATGCGGCCATCTGGACATTGTGCGAGATCTCGCGCGTCGCCGCGCCCTGCTGCTCGACGGCGCTGGCGATCGCGGTGGTGACGTCGGCCATCTGGCGCATCGCCGTGGCGACCTCCTTGACGGAGGCGACCGCGTTGCTGGTCGAGCTCTGGATGCCCTGCACGTGCTGGCCGATCTCCTGGGTCGCCTTGGCGGTCTGCTCCGCCAGCGACTTCACCTCCTGCGCGACGACCGCGAAGCCTCGGCCGGCCTCGCCGGCCCGCGCCGCCTCGATCGTTGCGTTCAACGCCAGCAGATTGGTCTGTGCGGCAATCGCCTGGATCAGGTCGACCACGGTGGAGATGCTCTGCGCCGCCTGCGCCAGCCCCTCGATCTCGGCCTCGGAGCGCGCGGTCGTCGCATTGGCATTGCGCACCGTGGCGTTGGACAACTCGATCTGGCGCCCGATTTCGACGATCGATGACGCAAGCTGCTCTGCGGCCGATGCGACCGTCTGGACGTTCATCGCGGTCTTCTCGGATGCGCCGGCCGCGGAGGCCGCCTGGTCGGTGGCATGGCTGGCGATCCCGGTCAGCGACTCCGCCGTGTTCTTCATGACGCCGACATTCTCGTCGACCTCCGAGAGCAGCTCGGTCGATTTGGCGCGGAACGCCTCCACCGCCTGCTCCATGTTGCGGTTCATCGCCTCGCGCGCCTCCGCCTCGCGGACATAGTTCGACGAGGCCTGCTGCTGCGCGATCACGTTGTCCCGGAACGCCGCGACGGCCCTGGACACCTCGCCGATCTCGTCGGCAAGGGCGGCGGTCTTGAACTCCACCGTCGTGTCGCCGTCCGACAGGCGCGCCGAATCGGCGACCAGCTCCTTGATCGGCCGCGTGATCGAGCGCGCCACCAGGATGGCGATGGAAAGCCCGAGCAGCAGGCCGACGGCGAGCAGCAGCCACTCCGTCAGCAGGAGCCGCTCGATCAGCGCCGCGACGTCGGCCGAGTCCTTCACCAGCACATCCTGCTGGTTCGTCTTCATGCCATCACCGAACGTTCCATCCGCCCGTCTCTTGCCGTCGAGAAGGTCCAGCAGCTTGTTGGCCCGCGGCGCCGCCTCCGTCGCCAGCAGAAACACCGCGGCATTCCATTGCGGCGATTGTCGCAACGCGAAGATCTTGTCCGGCAACGGCGCGAATGCCTCGCTCGCCTTGGCCACCTTGTCGAACGCGGTCTTCTGCGACGGGGTCAGCAGGCTGGCCTGGGACGCGATGACCGCGACCGCGTTCTTGTAGTTGGTATAGGGCGGCGTGAACTTGTCACGGTCAGAGGCTTCGCCCGAGGCGACGTAGAGCCTGAGCTGTGAGCCCGCGGCGGCGAGATTGCCGCGGACATCGGCCATCGTCTTCAACAGCCGCTTCCGCTCCGGCGTGGCCTCCAGCCCGTTCTCCTCATCGATCATCTTGGTGATCTCGGCGAACATCGTCGCGATCAGCGGCGAGGCTTCGGCCGCGAGCAGCCTGGTCGCCGGATAGGCGTCCGCGGTGAAGGCCACGGCTTCCGCCTTGTCCTGGGCCGCCCTGAACTCCGCGAGCAGCGGCTTGGCCTCCGCCCACAAGGCGCGGTTGGCAGGGACCTTGAGCTGCTCCGCCAACCGATCGAAATCCTGAATCGATTTGTCGAACTCCGCCCACATCGCCGCCCGCCGCTGCTTCATGTCCGGATCTCCCGTGAGCAGGTAGCCGCGCAGGGCCGCGAGCGTGGCATGCAGGTCGCCGACCAGCTGCGTGCTGCCGATCGCCACCGGCGATCTCAGCTCGACGATCTTGCGGAATTTCTCGGACACGTCCGACACGGCGTAGGCGGAATAGCCCACGGCGCAGGCGAGCAACAAACAAATCAGACCGAATCCGGCGAGCAGCCGGCTTTGAATCTTCACGTTCGAAACGAAGCCAAACATACCATCCCCCAATCATTCCAGACCAGCCGGCGCTTGCTGCCGGCGGGCCAACTCATGCGACGCTCTTTCGCTTGCCGGTCACCCCGGCAATGTAGTTCTGACGCCGCTCCGGCCCCCTGTAGCCCGCGCCGTCCTGCTTCCGGCGGTCCAGCGCGCCGGTGCGCAGCTTGACGAAGAAGCTGCGGACTTCCTCCGCCAGCCGCTCGGCCGCCTGCGAGACCTGGGCCGACGAGTTGGAGACCTGGTCGGCCGACCGGTTGGTCTGGCGGATCGCTTCGCTCACTGTGGCGATGCTCGAGGCCAGCGTGTGCGAGCCGGACGCCGCCATCTGCACGTTCTCCGAGATCTCGCGCGTCGCAGCCCCCTGCTGTTCGACCGCGCTGGCGATCGCGCCCGTGACTTCGTCGATCTCGCGCATCGCGACCCCGACCTGCTTCACGGATGCCACCGCATTTCCGGTCGACGTCTGGATGCCCTGAACGTGCTGGGCGATCTCCTGGGTCGCCCGTGCGGTCTGCTCGGCGAGCGACTTGACCTCCTGCGCCACGACCGCGAAGCCGCGGCCGGCCTCGCCGGCACGCGCGGCCTCGATGGTCGCATTGAGCGCCAGCAGGTTGGTCTGCGCTGCGATCGCCTGGATCAGGTCGACCACGGAGGAGATGCTCTGGGCCGCCTGAGCGAGGCCCTCGATCTCGCTTTCGGACCGCGCGGTCGTGGTATTGGCTGATCGCACCGTGGCGTTGGAGCGTTCGATCTGGCGGCCGATCTCCTGGATCGAGCCTGCGAGCTCCTCGGCCGCTGCAGCCACGGTCTGGACGTTCGAGGCGGTCCGCCCCGATGCATCGGCGGCGGCCTCGGCCTGCTGCGTCGCCTGCGCAGAGATGTTGGTCAGCGCGCTCGCGGTGTGCTTCATGGTGTCGGCATTCTCGCCGACCTTGCCGAGCAGCCCTTCGGCGGCGCGCCTGAACTCCTCGACCGCATGCTCCATGTTGCGGTTGGCCGCCGCGCGGTGCTCGGCCGCCTCGGCCACGCCCCGCGCGGCCTGCTGCTGGGCCAGCAAGCACATTGTCGCGGAATTTCGCGATCGCTCCCGCGAGCTGACCGACCTCGTCGCGGCGCCGCGCACCGAGGAACTCGACCGACGTGTCGCCGGCCGACAGCCGCCCGGATTCGTCCACCAGGACCCGAAGCGGCCCGGTGATGCTGCGGGCCATCAGGAAGGCGCAGGCGGCGCCCAGGAGGGCGGCGGCGAAGGCCGTCGCGAGCTGTACCTCCGAGGCGCCGTCGATCAAGCCGCTGGTCTCGGCCACCGTCGCGGCATAGTTCGACCGGATCCCGCTCTCCACCTTTTCGATCCGTTCGATCGCTGACCGGGTCAGCGGCGCGATCTCGTTCGCGTAGATCTCGCGACCGCGCAGCAGGTTGCCCGATGCCTTGTCGAAGCTGCCGGCATAGGCGGCCAGATCGGCCTTCACCGTCGCGATCATGCCGGCCAGCGTCCCGGACTCGCGACCTTCGAGATCGGCGATCTGCGCCCTGGCCCGGCCCAGTTCCGCCGCGAAAGCGTCGCGCGGCTTCACCTCGTGCGTGGCGAGGTGGCGCCAGACCGAGATCCGGGCCGTGTTGACGGTCAATTCCAGCGCCGCGAAGGCCGCAGCCTCGGTCGTCCCCTGGCCGGCCCCGACCAGCTTGCGCAGATCCGCCGCGAGACGGTCGCCGTCCACGAACAAGGCATCGCGGCCAGCGAAATAGGCCTGCAGCACGTTGCCCAGGGCGAGACGCTTGTCATTCAGCGACGCAATCTCCGGCTGCAGCAGACGATAGGCCGCAAGCCGCTCCTGTGACACCGTCCGACGGATCGTCGCCTCGAGCGTTCCGGCCGCGCTCGACAGCCGGGCCTCTGCCTCGGCATAGCTGGCCTGGTCACGATCGTTCTGATAGCGCAGCATGGCCCGCGAGGCGGCGTGCAGATCCGCCGAGATCTTCACGACGCCAATGGCGTTCTGCGACTGATCCGCCATGCGCATCACCTTGGTCGAAATGCTGTTCAGCTGGCCGTAGCCGAAAGCCGCGGTTGCGAGCCCGATGGCGACGAGCACTCCGAAACCCACCGAGAGACGAACACCGATCCTGAAATTTCCGATCATCGATTTTTCTCATCCCAAAATCGCAGGTCTTCTCGAAAATGCTCAAAGGTTGTGCATCTGGGCGTAGCACGCCGACACAATCAAAGCGGGAACTTTGGTGACTTTTCCATTGATCGGATTAAGCGAACGTGAAGGGTTCCAGCCGTACAACTACGGCGCGAGTGCCTTAAATCGAGGCAGAAACACACGCTGGGCAGCAACGCTGCGGTCATCCCGAAAAATCCAGCCGCTACACACCCGGATCGGTCCAGTTCGGCCTCAGCATGTGAGTTGCCGGGCGAAGCGCTTGCAGCGCGCGGCAAATTGGGCAAAACCTTTACAACTGACCGTTGGTCTTTCTGCCAGCCGATCGGGAGGCGGAGCGTGGCGAACATTCTGGTCGTTGACGACGACCCTGTCATGCGGCTGACCATCCAGCGCGTGCTCGAACACGCCGGTCATGTCGTGGCCACGGCGGCCGAGGGCGGGGAGGCGCTTGCCCGAGTCGAGCGAGAGCGCTTCGATCTGGTGATCCTCGACATCTTCATGCCGGGCATGGACGGGCTGGAGGCGATGCGCATGATCCTGCGGCGCGCTCCCGACATTCCGATCCTGATGACCTCCGGCCGACCGCACAGCTCGATCTCAATTCCGGAGCCCGATTATCTTACCATGGCGACCAAGCTGGGGGCGGTTTCGGCGTTGCCCAAGCCCTTCAAACCGGCCGCCCTCGTGACGATGGTCTCCGACTGCCTGGCGTCGGCGGGCAAGCAGGTTGACCGACCACGGCCAGGCTCCGATGCTGTTCCGAACTCCTGAGAGCAGAGCCGGCCAGGCGTCGCTGGGCGGCCCCGACGGCGCAGGCGAGGCGCGCCATCTCGGCCGCCGGATCTCGCTGACGACGCGGCTGGCGATCGCCATGATCCTGCTGGTCGCGATCGCCGTGTTCGCCGTCGGATGGCTCGGCTACCGCAGCCTCGAGCGGGCGCTCTTGCCCCGCGCGCTGGATCGCATCGAGTCGCATTCGCGCCTGATGGCCACCGAGCTGGAAAACTATGTCGGTGGTGCTCGCAACGACATCAACGGCTACCGGGCCTCGCCGAACCTCGCGACGCTGATGCGCACCTTGAAGACCGGCGCGCCCGATCCGCGCGAGGGTCTGCCGGCGCAGTCCTGGCGCGAGCGTGTGGCCATGCGCTATTTCGCCGAGCTGCAGGCCAAGCCGACCTACGCGATGATCCGGCTGGTCGGAATCGAGAACGATTATCGAGAGCTGATCCGCGTCGACCGCCTCGGGCCCGGCAACACCGTCCGGATCGTCCCGGAGAGCGAACTGATCACGCGCGGCGAACGCAAGTACATCAAGGAGACGCTGAACCTCGCGCCAGGCGGGATCAGGATCTCGCCGATCATCCTCGACGGCAACACGACCGATCCCAAGACCGGAGTACCGATGTTGTGTGTCGGCACGCCGGTGCTCGCGCCGGACGGCAAGCCGTTCGCGATCCTGATCATCGATCTGGACATGCGTCCGGTGTTCGCACATTTGCGCACGGCATCGCGGCCGGGCGCACAGCTCTACGTCGTCAACGCCCGCGGCGACTATCTCTTCCATCCGGAATCCGAGCGCGAATTCGCCTCGAAGCGCGGCCAGTCGGCGCGCTGGCAGGACGATTTCCCCTCGCTTGCAAGCGCGACCGGCAGCACCGAGGGCTTTGCGCGCATTCTCCACGACGATGCCGACCGGCCTGGCGGTGTCGCATTCGCGCCCGCGCTGCTCGCCGGGCAGGAATGGGTGGCGGTGATCGAGACCATCCCGAACACGGCGTTCATGGCGCCAGCTCTCGCCATCCGCAAGACGGCGATCGAGGTCGGCCTGATCGCGATGCTGTGTGCCGCCGCGCTGGCCTTCGTGGTCGCGAGATCGCTGACGCGTCCCATCAATCAGCTGACCCAGGCGGTCGAGGGCGTGGGCCGTGGCGAGGCGGTGAAGATCCCGCTCGAGGCCGTCGGAGAAACCGGCGTTCTGGCGCGCGCCTTCGCCCGCGTGCTGGACGAGGTCCGCAACAAGACCGCCGAGCTGGAGCGCGAGGTCCAGGAGCACTACCTGACCGAGGCGGCGCGCGACCATTTCGCCGCGCGCGAACGGCTGTACAGCGCCGCGGTGGAATCATCGAACGACGCGATCATCACGCTCGCGCTCGACGGCACCATCACGGGGTGGAATCCGGCCGCGCAGACCATGCTGGGCTACGCCGCCGAGGATGCCGTGGGACGTCAGGCAGATTTCCTGGTGCCGCCCGACAGGACGGCTGAGGCCGAGGACATTCTCAAGCGCGTCGCACGCGGCGAGCGGATCCAGGCCTTCGAGACGGTCCGCATCCGCAAGGACGGCGAGCACATCCTGGTATCGCTCAGCGTTTCGCCGATCAAGTCGCCCGCGGGACAGATCATCGGCGCGTCCAAGATCGCGCGCGACATCACCGAGAGCCGCAGGACCGAGCAAGCGCTGCGGCAGCAGACCGAAGAGCGCCGGCGTATCTTCGAGACCTCGCAGGACCTGATCCTGATCACCGACCGCCACGGCGTGCTGGTGCAGGTGTCGCCGAGCGTGGAGACCATTCTGGGCTACAGCCCCGCCGAGCTGATCGGACGCAGCGGCGCCGACTTCATCCATCCCGACGATCTGCCCAAGGCGCGGGAGGAGCTGCGCGCCTCGCGCAACGGCCTGCGAGCCCGCACGTCCGACGGACGCTACCTGCACAAGGACGGCCGCGTGGTGACGCTGTCCTGGACCTCGAACTGGTCGGAGCCGGTGCAACGCCATTTCTTCATCGGCCGCGACATGACGGAGAGCCGGCTGGCCCAGGAGACCCTGCGCGAAAGCGAGCAGCTCGCCCGCAACATCGTCGAGACCGCGCTGGACGCTTTCGTGCAGATCTCCGACAAGGGCGCCATCCTCAACTGGAACTCGCAGGCCGAGCGGATCTTCGGCTGGTCCCGCGCCGAGATCCTCGGCAGGGACGTGTTCGACGTGATCACGGCGGACGGCGATGGCGAGGAGCTGCGCTCGGCGCTCGGCCGCATCGTGATGACCGGCCAGGCCTCCGCGCTCGGTGTCGGCCGGCGGCGCGAAGTCATGGTGAGGCGGCGCGACGGGCGCGAATTCAGGGCCGAGCTCAGCGTGACCGCGCTGAAGACACGCAACGGGTTCGTGCTCAACGGCTTCTTCCGCGACCTGACCGAGAAGATCGCGACGGAGGAACGGATCCGGCAGTCGGAGAAGATGGAAGCCATCGGCCAGCTCACCGGCGGCATCGCGCATGACTTCAACAACATCCTCACGGTGATCACCGGCACGATCGAGATCCTCGCCGCAGCGGTCGCCAAGGAGCCGCAGCTCGCCGCGATCACCCGGATGATCGACGAGGCCGCGGCGCGCGGCGCCGATCTCACCCAGCATCTGCTCGCCTTCGCGCGCCGGCAACCGCTGCAGCCGCGCGAGGTCGACGTCAACACGCTGATCATCGACACGGCCAAGCTGCTGCGGCCCACGCTCGGCGAGCAGATCGAGATCGAATCCGTGTTCCAGGACGAGACCTGCGTCGCGCATGTCGACCCCAACCAGCTCGCCACCGCGATCATCAATCTCGCGCTCAATGCCCGCGACGCGATGCCCAACGGCGGCAAGCTGATCCTGGAGACCGGCTGGGCCGACCTCGACGAGAACTACGCGAGCCTCTACGACGACGTCAGGCCCGGCCGCTACGCGATGATCGCGGTGAGCGACAGCGGCAGCGGCATTCCGGCCGGCATCATCGACAAGGTGTTCAATCCGTTCTTCACCTCGAAGGGACCCGGCAAGGGCACGGGGCTCGGCCTGTCGATGGTCTACGGCTTCGTGAAGCAGTCAGCGGGGCACATCAGGATCTACAGCGAGGAGGGACATGGGACCACGATCCGCATGTACCTGCCGCCCGGCAGCGAGGGCGCGCTGTCCCTGCCATCCGGCGCCGCTCCCAGCATCGAAGGCGGCCACGAGACGATCCTGGTGGTCGAGGACGACCGGCTGGTGCGCGGGTACGTGCTGGCCCAGCTCCACGCCCTCGGCTATGCGACGCTCGAAGCCGCCAATGCGGCGGAAGCGCTCGCGATCACCAACGCCGGCGAGCCATTCGATCTGCTGTTCACCGATATCATCATGCCCGGCACGATGAACGGACGCCAGCTCGCGTCGGAGGTCCAGCGGATCCGCCCCGGCCAGCGCGTGCTGTTCACGTCCGGCTACACGGAAAATGCGATCGTGCATCACGGCCGGCTCGACGAGGGACTGCTTCTGCTGCCGAAGCCGTATCGCAAATCCGAACTGGCCAACATGATCCGCAAGGCGCTCCACGCCAGCGACGCGTGACCCCGGCGCCGACCTCGTGCGGAGCATACGGTCCCGAGCCGCCCATCAGCGGCCCGGCGGACCATCTCAACTGGCGCGCGACGCCGTCATCACGATCCGGATCAGGTCCGCCGCGTTGCGAGCGCCCAGTTTCTTCATGATGTTGGCGCGGTGGTCCTCGATCGTCCGCGGGCTGATGCCGAGCGTGCGTCCGGCTTCCTTGTTCGAGGCGCCGGCCGTGAACTGTTCCAGGACTTCACGCTCGCGCCGTGTCAGCGGCTCCCGGCCTGGGAAATGCAACGAGCCGATCTTCGGCGACGCGTTCTCCTTCTGGCGTCGCGCAAACGCGCCGATGGCGTCATTCAGGCGAGCCACGATCTCACTGCCGCGAAATGGCTTCTCGATGAAGTCCAGCGCGCCGTTCTTGATGGCGTTGACGGCCATCGGAATATCGCCCTGGCCCGAGATCATGAAGATCGGCGCCGGATAGTCCTCACCATGAAGTTCCCTGAGGATGTCGAGGCCCGACTTGCCGGGGATATGGACGTCGAGAAGGATGCAGGATGGTGTCCGGCTCCTGGCCACGGCCAGGAGCGCGGCCCCGTCCGCAAAGCAGATGACCTCATATCCGCCCGCCGACAGGACCATCGAAAGGGTGTCGCGCACGGCTGGGTCGTCGTCGACGACAAAGATCTCACCGCGGGAAGTTGTTTGTTCGGCCATGGGCGATTGCTCTTGCAAAGGGAGAAGAAACAATGAAAGCGCGTGTTATGGTACCATACTCATGAGGCGTTTTGGGCACCCGTATTTGTACGGCTTAAGCCACCAACCCACAAGTAGTAGCTGCATGTGGGCGCCGCCATCACGAGAACACGATCTGGACACGATCTCAAGGCAGTCGTTGCTCGAGGCCGTCGTTGCCGGCAGCATGCTGCCTTGCAAAACACGTTGCTGCGGATGTCATCATGATCGATATCAAGGCATCGTGGCGCGGACGCCGCGAGGCGGGTCGCAGCGTTCCGACAGCCCGAGCTGATCTGGGGGCATGTCTGCACAGCAGTCGACACAGGCAGCCCTGTCCCGCGCGTTGCTGATCGTGATGATCAGGGACGAGATCGAAGACCCGCATACGTCCGAGGGAAATCGCCGAGCGTCAGCCGAGCCGAGTCACGACCGATGCTTGGCGGCAACACCATCCGCTGCGACGCCGCCCCAGGTGTGGACCACCGGAAGGCCCAGCGCGGTCTTGCCGAGATTGGCGAGGAAGATGCGCAGCGCAGCCAGATCGACCGGCTTCGGCAGGCTCTGGAGATCGATCCCGAGCGAGCGGGCATAGAGCCGCGCCGCGATACGTCGCGCCGCGTCCATGCCGCTGATCACGATCACCGACCCGGCGAAGCGGCTGTCGGCGATCGCCTTGAGCACGTCGGTGCCGTCGCCATCCTCGAGCATGAGGTCGAGAGTGACGCAATCGAAACGCTTGTTGCGCACCTCACGGATCGCATCGTTGCAAGTGGCGACGACGGTCACGGCATGGCCAGCCTGCTTGGCCGCCAAGGAGATCAGCGTCCTCTGGGCGGCGTCATCGT
>NZ_CAFJ01000266.1 GCF_000239795.1 Bradyrhizobium sp. STM 3809
CTCACCGCCTGCGGCGGCGGCAGTGGCCGCGCGGCCATGGGCGGTGCAGGTTGTTGGATGGGAGGAGGCTGCAACGACGGCATCGTCGGCACCAGCTCGAGCGGCACCACGCGCGCGAACGAGCTGCGCGCGTCGCGCAGCAGCCCGCCCATGACGTCCTCGATCGGATCGGCGCTCGCAGGGCCGACGGATGCGCAGCCGAGCAGGGCGATCGCGCCGGCGACACGTCTCGGCGTGAATCCTGGCATGATGCAGACGGCCATCAGAGCCTCCCTTCCGCCGAGATCGGCCCGGCCGGTCTTCAGCGTTCGCCGCCTGCCTTATTCCGCAAATGGGGTTCAAGGGTGGCGCCGCCGTGGAGATCGCCGCCCGACATGCGTCGCTTCTGCCGCATTGCCTTTATGCTAGCTCTTCGCGCACCCGCGCCGCCGCCGCGCACATCGCCTTCAATTTCCCGAACGCGGTCGCCCGCGGCAGGTATTTCATCCCGCAATCCGGCGCGACCACCAGCCGCTCCGGCGCCACGACTTTAAGGCCGTTGCGGATGCGCTCGGCGATGACCGCGACCGGCTCCACCTCGGGATCGCCGAGATCGAGCACGCCGAGCACGATGGTCTTGGCCGAGAGCTCCTTCAGCACGCCAAGATCGAGCCGCGGCTGCGCCGCCTCGATCGCAATCTGGCTGGCGCTGCAATCGGCGAGCTCCGTCAGGAACGGATATCCGCTCGGCTTGCTGGAGCCCGGCACGATCGCGGCATAACCGAAGCAGACATGGACGACCGTGGGCACGGTGATGCGATCGAGCGCCCGGTCGATGGCCTTCACCGCATAGCGCCGCGCGGCCTGCGGGTTGTTGCGGACCCAGGGTTCGTCGAGCTGGATGACGTCCGCGCCCGCCCGCTGCAGATCCCGGGCTTCGGCATTGACGACCTCGGCGAAGGCCATCGCCAGCGCCTCGTCGTCACGATAGAAATCGTCCTGCGCCTGCTGGCTCAGGGTAAATGGCCCGGGCAAGGTGATCTTGGCGGCGCGCGTCGTGTTGCGGCGGAGGAACTCCATGTCGCGCAGCTCGACGGGGTATTTCCGCCGGATGGGACCCACCACGCGCGGCACCGGGGTCTTGATGCCCGATGGCGAGATGATGATCGCGGGATTGTCGGCGTCGATGCCGTCGAGCGCCGTGGCAAAACGGTTGGAATAGCTCTCGCGGCGGATCTCGCCATCCGACACGATGTCGATCCCGGCCTGCTCCATGTCGTGAATCGCGACGATCGTGGCATCGTCCTGGGCATCGTCGAGCAGCGGCCGCTGGATCCGCCACATGCCCTGCAACCGGATGCGCGGCACGGATTTGGAGAGCATGGTGCGATCGACCAGCCAGTCCGGCTGCGGATAGCTTCCGACCACGGTGGTCGGCAGGAGATGTCGAGGCATGGTCACCACAGTCCTCCCCGCAAGCCGGTTCGCTTGGGCAACGCGTCGGCGGACGATACTATCGCGCCAGCGATACAACCTAGCGTTTTATTTGTCTTCGGGCCGTCATGAAATTGGATCGTATTTTCGGCATTTTGTGCGTTGGTAGGACAGCTCTGCGAGGACTGGCGGCATGACCCAGCAGCACATTCTGACGCTCAATGCCGGTTCCTCCTCGATCAAGTTCGCCTTGTTCGAACGCGGAGCCGATCCCGTCGAAGCGATGCGCGGCCAAATCGAGGCACTCGGAAGCGCCACGCCGCATCTTCGCGCCAACTTGAGGGGCGAGAGCTTCGCCGATGAGCGGCTCGATGCAACCCGGGCGACCGATCACGAGGCAGCGCTGGTGGTGGTGATCGATGTCCTGCACCGCGCCCTCGGCCGCACCCCCGTCGACGCGATCGGTCATCGCATCGTCCATGGCGGACTCCTGTTCACGCACCCCATTGTCGTTGATCATGACGTCGTGGCGCGCCTCGCGACGCTCGATCCGCTGGCGCCGCTGCATCAGCCGCACAATCTCTCCGGCGTGCGCGCCGCGCACCGTGCATTTCCCGGCGCGCTGCAGGTTGCCTGTTTCGACACGGCCTTCCACCGCTCGCATCCCTGGGTGAACGACACCTATGCCTTGCCGCGCGAGTTCTACGACCAGGGTATCCGGCGCTACGGGTTTCACGGACTGTCCTACGAGTACGTCATCCATCGACTGAGGGAGATCGCGCCGCAGGAGGAGAAGGGCCGTGTGGTCGTCATGCATCTCGGCAACGGCGCCTCGATGTGCGCGATCCGCGACGGGCGCAGCATCGGTTCGTCGATGGGCTTCACCGCGCTCGACGGCCTGCCGATGGGTACACGCTGCGGACAGCTGGATCCTGGCGTCGTGCTCTATTTGCTGCAGGAAAAGGGCATGACGGCCGCGGCGGTCACGGATCTCCTCTACAATCATTCGGGGCTCAAAGGCCTCTCGGGACTGTCGCAGGACATGCGCGAGCTGGAGCAGTCCGGCACGCTGGAAGCCGGCCAGGCCATCGATTATTTCGTCGACCGGATCAGGCGCGAGCTCGGCGCCATGACGGCGGTGCTCTCCGGCCTCGATGCGGTCGTGTTCTGTGGCGGCATTGGCGAACACGCCTGGCGTATTCGGGAGCGCGTCTGTGCGGGGTTCGAATGGCTCGGCATCGGCTTGGACGAGAGCCGGAATCGCGCCGGTGAAACCGTGATCTCGTCCGACGCTTCGGGGGTTCGCGTCTTCATCATCAATACCGACGAAGAAATGATGATCGCGCGGCACACCGCGCAACTGCTCGGCGAAAGGAGGTAACGGCGCATGGGCCGGCCAGCCCTGCCGATTTGTGGCTTGCATGCGCTGCCATTTTGGTATCTCCAGGGATCAAAGAACAAAATGATCGGGCAGGATAGCGATGGAAGGCAGCGCGGCGTTGCGTGAGCAGGACCTGGAGTTCGATTACATCGTGGTCGGCGCCGGCTCGGCCGGCTGCGTGCTCGCCAACCGGCTGAGCAGCGACGGCAGGCACACGGTGCTGCTGCTCGAAGCCGGACCGAAGGACACCAACATCTGGATCCACGTCCCGCTCGGCTACGGCAAGCTGTTCAAGGAAAAGACCGTCAACTGGATGTACCAGACCGAGCCCGAGCCGGGGCTCGACGGCCGCTCCGTGTTCCAGCCGCGCGGCAAGGTGCTCGGTGGCTCCAGCTCGATCAACGGCCTGCTCTATGTCCGCGGCCAGCACGAGGACTACGACCGTTGGCGGCAACGCGGCAATATCGGCTGGGGCTATGACGACGTGCTGCCCTATTTCAAGCGGGCGGAAAATCAGTCGCGCGGCGCCGACACCTATCACGGCACAGGTGGCCCGCTGCCGGTGTCGGACTGGCGGCACGAGGATCCGCTGTCGGAGGCGTTCGTCAAGGCGGCGGTCGAGACCGGCCTGCCGTTCAATGGCGACTTCAACGGTGCGAGCCAGGAGGGTGCGGGCTTTTTCCAGACCACGACGCGCCGTGGGCGCCGTGCCAGCAGCGCGGTGTCCTATCTGCGCCCGGCTCTCGGCCGCAGCAATCTCCACGTCGAAACCGATGCGCTGGCCCAGCGCCTCCTGTTCGAGGGCCGCCGCGCGTCCGGCGTCACGTTCAGCCAGCGCGGCCGGCAGCGGACGGCGCGGGCCCGCAAGGAGATCCTCGTCTCGAGCGGAGCCTACAATTCGCCGCAGCTGCTGCAGCTGTCCGGCATCGGCCCGGCTGATCTGCTGAAACAGCACGGCATCGACGTCGTGCTCGATGCGCCGGGTGTCGGCAGCGACCTGCAGGACCATCTGCAGGTGCGCATCGTGATGCGTTG
>NZ_CAFJ01000265.1 GCF_000239795.1 Bradyrhizobium sp. STM 3809
GCTCACCGCCGTTGCGGGTCCCTCGTGGGTAACAATCGAGAGATCAGCTCGACAGCGCCGCCTTCACCAGCGCGCTCGCCTTCGCGAAGTCCATCTGGCCCGTGTACTTCGCCTTGAGCACCGCAATGACCTTGCCCATGTCCTTCATGCCGGCGGCGCCGGTCTCGGTGACGGCGGCTGCAATGGCCGACTTCACCTCGTCGTCGCTCATCTGCTTCGGCAGGTAGGCCGAGATCACCGCGATCTCCTCGCGCTCGCTGGCGGCGAGTTCGGCGCGGCCGCCCTTTTCGTACAGCTCGACGGACTCCTGGCGCTGCTTGATCATCTTCTGCAGCACCGCGAGCACGTCGGCGTCCGTCAGCGGCGGCTTGCCCTCACCGCGCGCGGCGATGTCGGCGTTCTTCAGGGTCGAATTCACCATGCGGAGGGTGGAGAGCTTGCGCTCGTCCTTGGCCTTCATCGCCTCCTTGACCGCAGTGTTGATGTCGTCGCGCAGCATGATCTCGCCCTCGTAAATCCGGTTGGCGGCTGGTCTAGGCGGTTCGTCCCCATGAGACAACTCGGTAGACGACTCGGTTCCGCATCCGTTCCGGCCGGCAGCCGGGAAAATCGGCCATTCTCCCCGCGAATTGACCGAAATCGCGTGTGAATCGGCCGCTTCCCGCTTTGACGCCGGGCTTTCGCCCCTCTATGTAGGGGCCTCATGACACACATCGATACTGACGCCGCCTGGCCGGACCATAAACCGACCGCGCTCCTCGTGCTCGCCGATGGAACGGTGCTGGAAGGCTACGGCCTCGGCGCCGAAGGCCATGCCGTGGGCGAGGTCTGCTTCAACACCGCGATGACCGGCTATGAGGAGATCCTGACCGATCCGTCCTATGCCGGCCAGCTCATCACCTTCACCTTCCCGCATATCGGCAATGTCGGCACCAACGACGAGGATATCGAGACGGTGAACATGGCGGCGACGCCGGGCGCGCGGGGCGTCATCCTGCGCACCGCGATCTCAGACCCGTCGAACTACCGCGCCACGCGGCATCTCGACCAGTGGCTGCGCGCCCGCGGCATCATCGGCCTGTCGGGCATCGATACGCGCGCGCTGACCGCGCTGATCCGCTCCAAGGGCATGCCGAATGCGGTGATCGCCCACGCCAAGGATGGCAAGTTCGACCTCGACGCGCTGAAGAAGGAGGCGCGGGAGTGGCCGGGGCTGGAGGGCATGGACCTCGTGCCGATGGTCACCTCGGCGCAGCGCTTCAATTGGGACGAGACCCCCTGGGTCTGGAACGAGGGCTTTGGCCAGCAGGCCAAGCCGGAGTTCAACGTCGTCGCGATCGACTACGGCATCAAGCGCAACATCCTGCGGCTGCTCGCGGGTGTCGGCTGCAAGGTGACCGTGGTGCCGGCGACGACCTCGGCCGAGGACATCATGGCAATGAAGCCCGATGGCGTGTTTCTGTCGAACGGCCCAGGCGATCCCGCCGCGACGGGCAAATATGCCGTGCCGGTGATTCAGCAGGTGATCGCCTCGGGCACGCCGACCTTCGGCATCTGCCTCGGCCACCAGATGCTGGGGCTGGCGGTCGGCGCCAAGACCAAGAAGATGCACCAGGGCCATCACGGCGCCAACCATCCGGTCAAGGACGAGACCACCGGCAAGGTCGAGATCACCTCGATGAACCACGGCTTCGCGGTCGACCAGGACACGTTGCCGGCGGGCGCGACCCAGACCCATATCTCGCTGTTCGACGGCTCCAACTGCGGCATTCAGCTCGAGGGCAAGCCGGTGTTCTCGGTGCAGTACCATCCGGAGGCCTCGCCCGGCCCGCGCGACTCGCACTACCTGTTCCAGCGCTTCGCCGAGCTGATGCGCGAGAAGAAGCGCAGCGCGGCCTGAGGCCGAGCGTCTGACGAGGAAGATCGAATGCCCGGGTCGCTCCCGGGCATTTCTGCATCCGGCCTTGTGATCACGACGCCGCCGTTTCAGGCTCGCGCTGCGCCTCGTTCTTTTATATGATAGACGTCATTCAATGGAGACTGGCCGAGATGAACGAGACTGTCGGACGTGATGATTACGGCGTCGTGCCGGTATCGGTGCTGGCCTCGATGCCCGGGCTCGATTTCGTGCGCGGCATCTTTGCCGGGAGGCTGCCGCAGCCGCCGATCATGCAGACGGTCGCGCCGTTCGACTGCACCGCCGAGCCCGGCCATGTCATCATGCACAGCGTGCCCGGCTTGCGTCACTACAACCCGATCGGCTCGGTGCACGGCGGCTATGCCGCGATCCTGCTGGATTCGGCGATGGGACTTGCGGTGCAGACCCGCTGCCCGCAGGGCAGCGGCTACACCACGCTGGAGTTCAAGATCTCCTTCATCAAGGCGATGACCGAGAGCACGGGCGCGGTGCGCACCGAAGGCACGACGCTGTCGTTCGGCCGCCGCGCCGCGACGGCCGAAGCGCGCATCACCGATTCAGAAGGCCGCCTGCTCGCGCACGCCACCACCACCTGCCTGGTGTTCGAACTGCCGAAGGGCTAGCCCGTCGGGGTCTCACTTGCGAGACACGTTCCAATACACGGGCGCCGGCGGATTGAGGATGCCGGCGAGGTCGGCGCGCGCCGCGCGAAACTGATAGGCCACCGCGATCGGGATATACGGCACCGTCTGCACCGCGCGCAGCTGGATCTGCTCGGCCAGCGCCTTGCGTTCGGCAAGGTCGGCGGAGTCGCCAAAGGCGGCGCGCAGCTTCTCGATCTCGGCATCGCAGGGCCAGCCGAACCACGCCTTGTCGCAGTTCGAGCGCAGGCCGAGATGGCTGATCGGCAGCATCATGTCGAGGCCGCCGGGGCCGGAGATGAAGATCGACCATCCGCCCTGCCCGACCGGCTCCTTCTTGGTGCGGCGGCTGACCACCGTCGCCCAGTCCATCGCCTGCACGTCGACCTTGAAGCCGGCCGCCTTGAGCTGCTGCTCGGCCACAAGGCTCGCGGGGTGGATCTGCGCATTCTCGGAGGCGTCGAGGATCACGACCGGCGTGCCGTCATAGCCGCTCTCGCGCAGCAGCGCCTTTGCCTGCGCGAGGTCGAAGGACGGAAAGCCGGCCTCCGTGTAGTAGGGCGAGGCGCAGATGTAGAACGACCTGCAGGCCTTGATGGCACCGCCCTCGCCGCCGCCCCAGGCCTCGCTATAGTCCTGTGGACTCACCGCGAGCAGCGCGGCCTTGCGGATGGCGGGATTGTCGAACGGCGGCTGGGACGAGTTGAGCCGGATCTGCTGCGCCACGCCGATCTCGTCCTGGTTGGAGACGACCACGTTCTTGCCGGCCTTCGCCACCGGAACGAGATCGGCGGGAATGTCCTCGGCAATGTCGAGTTCGCCCTTCTTGAGCGCGTCGAGCGCGGTCTGCTGGTCCGGGATGATCAGCCATTCGACGCGATCAAATTTGACGACCTTGCCGCCGGCCAGTCCCGACGGCGGCTCGGCGCGCGGCACGTAATGCGGGTTCTTGACGAAGACGAGCTTCGAGCCGGGCACCCACTCGTCCTTCTTGAAGACGAACGGACCGGAGCCGGTCTGCTCGGCGAGCGGCTGGCCGGCCGCGGTCGCGGCGATGACGCGTGCCGGGACGATGAACGGCACCGGCGCGCCGGGCTTGGCGAGCGCATCGAGCACGAAGCCCCACGGCTCCTTCAGCGTCAGCGTGAAGGTTCTGGCGTCGACGACGTCCCACGCGGCGCCGTGGCCATTGAGCATCTGTCCCATCGCATCGGCCTGGCTCCAGCGCTTCAGCGAGGCCACGGCATCCTCGGACGTCACGCTCGCCCCGTCGCCGAACTTCAGCGCGTCGCGCAGCTTGAAGGTCCAGAGCTTGCGGTCGGCGGACGTCGTCCAGCTCTCGACCATCTGCGGCTTGACCTGGAGCTTGTCGTCGACCGTGAACAGCGTGTCGTAGATCATGTAGCCGAAATTGCGCGCGATCGAATCCGCGGCGATCGTCGGGTCGAGCACCTTGAGGTCGCCCGAGGGCTTCACCCGCAGCACGGATTCGGCACGCGCGAAGGCGGACGGCAGGGCCGCAGCCAGACAGAGCAGAGCGGCGGCCAGAGCGTGGTGTCGTTTCATTCTTCCCCTCCCATGATCGTCGGACGTGACGCTGCCGACGTGTGATCAGCTCGATATCGATTGCTTCAATTGCGTGCGACGCGCGCCGCTGCGGCGGATGAACGAGAAGGCGGCGAGCGCCAGCCCCGCCTGCGGCTCGCGCCCGAGGCTGGCCGCTGAGAAGCTGAGCGAAATGCCCTGCAGGCCGCCGAGGCGCGACTCACCGATCGCCGCCATGACGGCGGCGCGATCCTCCGCCGGCAGAGCGCTCGGCCATCCCGCGATGACCACGTTGCGCTGACGGTTGAGATTGAGCGCGTTGCCGATCGCGAGACCGAGCCGGGCGAGGCGTGCCCTGATCTCCGCCCGCGCCGCGCTGGACACGCGAAAGAGTTCGGGCCAGCGGTCGCCGCCGCCGATCAACTCGCTTTCCTGCACCTGGAGAATGTCGGCGAGTGCGACGGTCGAAACGTAGGGTTCGAGGCAGCCGCCATGACCGCAGCGACAGTAGCGGCCGTCGCGCTCGATGACCACATGGCCGATCTCGCAGGTTTCGACATCCCCGCTTTCGGCAAGCTCGTCGACGATGGCCGCGCCGACGCCATGGCCGACGAAGACGAAGAAATAGGACCCGCCGAGAACGCCGGTTCCCATCTGCAGCCGGTAGCCGACGGCGCGCGCGACCATCGAGTTGGTCCATCGCGCCGGCGTGTCCGGCAGCTCGCGCTGACAAACCTCCTCGAGGCGGCCGACATCCAGCGCGACGATCGGGCTGGCGCGCAGATCCGGATCGTAGCCCGGAATGGAGACCGCGAGCTGCTCCGGAACGATGCCGTGCTGCCTGGCCCAGGCCGCCAGACCGGCGACCGCCCGGCCGACCGTGACATCGACCTCGGCGGCGCCGAGACCATCGGGCAGGTCGTCATGCTGCGCATACAGGGTGTCGCCGGCGAGCGTACCGACGGCGGCGTAGAGGCGGTTGTTGGAGATCTCGATCGCCGCGACGGCAATGTCGTGGCTCAAGGTGACGAACAGGCTCGGACCGCCGCGATAGGGCGCCACGCGCCGGGTCTCCTGGATCACCCCCTCGGCCTTCAGATCGCTAATGATCCGCGAGATGCTGGCCTCGGTCAGCGCCACGCCCTGCGCCAGCTCGGGCCGGAACGAGCCGCCGGAGCACCACAGGTATCCCAGGATTGCGGATCTCGTGTCGTGCCGACTGCGAACGAGCCGCACCCGGTCCTCCCATCTCATTTTTACTTATTGTAACGCTAGTCAGGGGAGCCTGAGGTGTCAATCCAGCCGGCTTGCCGCACGGCTGTCCTCGTGGAACCTCGGCGACGTCCTCGGTGTTCACGACGCAGCGATCCGCGGGGAGCACGCATGGCGCCGCACGTTCCGGTCATCGGCGAACCGATCAGCATCGTTTTTGGCGATGACGGACTGGTGCCGAACAATTCGATGCCCTTCCTGCTCTACGGGCGGGCCATCGACGTCGACTGCCATGATCCGGCGGCGGCCATCGAACATCTGTTCGCGAGTCATGGCTGGGGCGATATGTGGCGCAACGGCGTCTACGACTATCTGCATTACCACGCGACCGTTCACGAGGCCCTTGGTGTCGCCCGTGGCGCCGCGCGGGTGCGCTTTGGCGGCGACCACGGCCGGGAGTTCGCGCTCGCGCCCGGTGATGTCGCCATTCTGCCCGCCGGCACGGGACATCAGTGCATCTCCGCCAGTGCGGACTTCTGCGTCGTCGGCGCCTACCCGCCCGGCCCTAAGATGCAGATCACGCGGCCGACGCCCGCGAATCATGGCCGCGCCCTGACGACGATCCCACAGGTGCCGCTGCCCGACACGGATCCGGTGCTCGGCGCCAGCGGCGCGCTCACGCGGCTGTGGCGTGCCGCGCGCTGATCAGGCGCAATACAGCCGATACAGCGTCTGCAGGACCTCGCGGACCTCGTGGCTGGCGAGCCGATAATAGATCGTCTGGCCGTCGCGCCGGGTGGCAACCAGGTCGAGCGCACGCATCATCGCCAGGTGCTGCGACAGCGCCGCCTGGCGCAGGCCGACCTGCTCGGCCAAGTCTCCCACCGCACGCTCGGCATCGATCAGGTTGCAGAGCACCATGAGCCGCTTCGGGTTCGCCATGGCCGACAGCAGGCGCGCGGCCTCCTCCGCCTTGTCCTCGAGACCCGCGGCCACCGAGGCGGCCTTGGTTTTGCGTGCGACCCGCGTTGTCATGATTGTTACTTCTCTATTTTCGTATATAAGCAATAATGCACATGATTGGAGATTGCAACGTGCAGGCTGCCGAGGACCGCAGAACGATATGATCAACCAGTATACATTCTTCACCGCGCTTTTGGGCGGCGCCCTGATCGGCCTCGCGGCCGTGATGATGATGGGGCTGACGGGCCGGATCGCCGGCGTCAGCGGCATCGCCGCCCGGCTGCTGCCGCCCTGGGACGGCGCGCTCGCGGGCCGGCTGGCGTTCGTGGCCGGTCTCGTCGCCGCCGCGCTGGCCGTGCGGATCGCAACCGGCAGCCTGCCGCCCCTGGTCCTGCAGGTCGGCCCGACGGCCCTGGCCGCGGCGGGGCTGCTGGTCGGCTTCGGCGCGGTCTGGGGCAATGGCTGTACATCGGGCCATGGCGTCTGCGGCATCGCCAGCCTGTCGCCGCGCTCCATTCTCGCGACGCTGGTGTTCATGGCGACTGCGGTCGCGACCACCTTCCTCGTCCGGCACGTGATGTAAGGCGACCGATGGTCATCCTGATCCAGTTCATCGTCGGGCTCGTGTTCGGGCTCGGGCTGCTGCTCTCCGGCATGTCCAATCCGGAAAAGGTGCTGAGCTTCCTGGACCTCGCCGCGATCCGCTCCGGCGGCTGGGACCCGAGCCTCATCCTGGTCATGGCGGGCGCCGTCGGCGTCACCTTCCTCGGCTTCCGGCTCGTCTTCCGACGCCGGCGCCCGGTGCTCGACGACCGCTTCCATCTGCCGCCGTCACAGACCCTGGACTGGCGGATCGCGACCGGCCCCGCCATCTTCGGCGTAGGCTGGGGTCTGGCCGGCATCTGTCCGGGTCCGGCCTTCGTGGCACTCGGCTACGGCTCGCCCGCGATCGTGCTGTTCGTGGTCACGATGTTCATCGGGATGGCTGCCGCCGGCAGGCTGGCGCGTCGCCAGCCGCAGCTCGCCCCGGCTCTTCAGAATGAATAAGAAGCGCCCCGCGACGGAGGATCAAGTGCCCGACGTTCCCAACGCTGTCGATCTGTCGGTGAAGCCCGACATCACACCGTTCTTCGATCCCGCCACCAACACGGTGAGCTATGTGGTCAAGGATCCGGGCTCGCCGGCCTGCGCCGTGATCGATTCGGTGATGGACATCGATTATGCGTCCGGCCGGATCGCGCCGCTCTCGGCTGACAAGATCATCGCTCACATCCAGGAGCGCGGGTGGCGGCTGGAGTGGCTGATCGAAACCCACGTCCACGCCGATCATCTGTCGGCGGCGCCCTACATCCAGGCGAGACTTGGCGGCAAGATCGGCATCGGCGACAACATCAGGATCGTGCAGGAGACCTTCGGCAAGATCTTCAACGAGGGCACCGAGTTTCAACGTGACGGCAGCCAGTTCGACCAGCTGTTTCACGACGGCGACACCTACGGGATCGGCGGAATGATCGCGTTTGCGATGCATACGCCGGGACACACGCCGGCCTGCATGACCCACGTGATCGGCGATGCCGCCTTTGTCGGCGATACGCTGTTCATGCCCGATGGCGGCTCGGCGCGCGCCGACTTTCCGGGTGGCGACGCCCGTACACTTTATCGCTCGATCCGCCGGGTGCTGCAGTTGCCCGAGGCCATGCGGCTGTTCATGTGCCATGATTATGGTCCGAACGGCCGCGACATCCGCTGGGAAACCACCGTCGCCGAGCAGCGCGCGCATAACATCCATGTGCGCGACGGCATCACCGAGGATGAGTTCGTCGCGGCGCGCGAGGCGCGCGACCGCACCCTGGACATGCCCAGGCTGATCATTCCCTCGCTGCAGGTGAACATGAAGGCGGGACAATTGCCGCGCCCCGACGACAGCGGGCGCCGTTTCCTCAAGGTGCCGCTCAACACTCTCTGACCTGCCTGCCCCGGTGCCGCGCGGCTCCTCCACAGGACCGCCGCACCGCTGGCCATGGCCCGTGTTTGCCGCCGTGGTCTTCGAGGTGGCCGCCTATATGATCTATCGCAGCCTGATGGCGATGGGCGTGTTCGGCTGGCCTGCCGGCGCAGTCGCAGTCGGCGCCGTCAAGCCGAGGGACGCGCCGATTTACCGCGGCGGCCTCCTCGGATGACGCTGTTGGAGCGGCTCACGCCGCGTTGCTGCCTTCCTGGCGGCTGGCCTCGAACAGGAACCAAGTGCGGCGCTCGGTCTCGTCGATGAAGTTTTCGAGCAAACCGGCGGTCGCCGGATCGTCATTGTCGTCGCACAGCTCATGCGCCTTCCGCATCGCGGCCGCGATATGCTTGTTGTCCTCCATCAACTCCCGCAGCATTTCGCGCGGCGGCACATACTCCTCGTTGTTGTCCTTGATGGTCTGCAGCTTGCTGATCTGGCTGATCGATTTCAGCGTCGTACCGCCGAGCTTGCGGACACGCTCGGCCAGTTGATCCGTGGTGGCGAAGATCGCATCCGACTGCTCGTCGAGCATCTCGTGGTAATCATGAAAATGCCGGCCGCTGACGTGCCAGTGGAAATTCTTGGTCTTGAGGTAGAGCGCGAAGGCGTCCGCCAACAGCGTATTCAGCGCCGTCTGGATCTTGTTGACGGCATCGGGGGACAGATCGGTCGGGGTATCGAGCTCGGGGGCGGTCTTGTCGGTCTTTGCTTTACTCACGGGCTAACCTTCCTGTTAGAAGCACGATGGACACGGGTGATCGGACCCGTTAACGCTCGCTGACCCCTGCAGTTCCGTTCAAGGAACTGTGTTTGCCGGAACCCGCCATGGACGACTGGATCGACTATTACGATTCCACGCACACGATCTATGCGAGCAAGCTGCATCGCGACCTGCACTTCCAGGGCATCGCGCGCGACATCGTCAGCTATATCCCCTCGCCCGACGCGGTCGTTCTCGACTATTCCTGCGGCGAGGCGCTGTCGGCGGGCAAGGTCGCCGACGCCTGCATGACCCTGATCCTGGCCGAGCCGGCGCCTGGCGTGCGCGGGCGGCTGATCGCGCGGTTTGCCCCGAACACCAAGATCCGGGTCCGCTCGCTCGACGAGTTGCGCAACATGCAGGAGGCTTCGATCGACCTCGTCGTGATGAACTCGGTCGCGCAGTACATGAGCAAAACCGAATTCGACAACGCGCTGGGCGTCATCCGGCGGCTGCTGAAGCCGTCAGGCCAATTCGTGCTCGGCGACATCCTGCGGCCGGAGGTCGGCATGGGCAGGGACGTGCTGGCGCTGTTGCGGTTCGCGGCCCGCGACGGGTTCCTCAAGGATGCGCTGGTCGGCCTGGTCGCCACCGCTTTGTCCGATTACAGGCAATTGCGCACCAAAGTCGGCCTGCAGCGCTACGGCGAGGCCGACATGCTGGCGCGGCTCAAGAAGGCCGGCTTCAGCGCCGTTCGGGCGCCCAAGAACATCGGCCACAATCCGTGGCGAATGACGTTCGTGGCGCGACCGGCCGCGGGAACCCGCTGACGGACCGCCCGCCGCCGCCACATGCGGCAACGACATTAGGGTTAACTGAAACACGGGCTGGCTCACGCCCCCGTGAGAGGTAAGATCACCCTCGGCCCGGTGGCGGAAGCTACGACGCGAAGAGCGGTGCAACGCTCTTGAACCTGGTTCAAGTCCAGGCCGGGCCTCCAGCCTTCGCCGCTCGCGCGGCTTCGGCTCGGCGGGCCAGCCGTTCTGGGCCCCTCCGCCGTTCCCGGCCAATTTGGCCGTTGATTTCGGCCCAAAACCCTTTTCGCTCAGAGGAAACTGGTCTAAAGACCGCTCGCGCGCGAGCACTGGTCGCGCCTTGGCCATCCCTGGGCCTGTGGGGGACGCGCGGCACGCGCGCCCTTTTTTTGTGCCCAAATCTCTGCCGTCCGTGAGCCTGAATGCCGAAACGAACCGACATCTCGACCATCCTGATCATTGGCGCCGGTCCGATCGTGATCGGCCAGGCCTGCGAATTCGATTATTCGGGCACGCAGGCGGTGAAGGCGCTGAAGGAGGAGGGCTATCGCGTCGTCCTCGTCAATTCCAATCCGGCCACGATCATGACCGATCCGGAATTGGCCGATGCGACCTATATCGAGCCGATCACGCCCGAGATCGTCGCCAAGATCATCGAGAAGGAACGCAACGTCATCCCCGGCGGCTTCGCGCTGCTTCCGACCATGGGCGGCCAGACTGCGCTGAACTGCGCGCTGTCGCTGCGTCGGCAGGGGACGCTGGAGAAATTCGACGTCGAGATGATCGGCGCCACGGCTGACGCGATCGACAAGGCCGAGGACCGCCAGCTGTTCCGCAACGCCATGGAGAAGATCGGGCTGCAGACGCCGAAGTCGCGGCTCGCCAACGCCTCCGCGCTGAAGAAGCAGTACCGCGACAAGTACCTCGCCGAGCGCGAGAAGCTCACCGGCGCCGAGCGCGACGAGCTCGACCGGCAATGGTCGCTGGGCGAGAACGAGCGCCGCAAGCGCTATCAGGAATACGCCCTCGGCGAAGCGATGATGGCGCTGTCCGAGATCGGCCTGCCCGCGATCATCCGTCCGTCCTTCACCATGGGCGGCACCGGCGGCGGCATCGCCTACAACAAGGAAGAATTCCTCGACATCATCGAGCGCGGTCTCGACGCCTCCCCCACCAACGAAGTGCTGATCGAAGAATCGGTGCTCGGGTGGAAGGAGTACGAGATGGAGGTCGTCCGCGACAAAAAGGACAACTGCATCATCGTCTGCTCGATCGAGAACCTCGATCCGATGGGCGTGCACACCGGCGACTCCATCACCGTCGCGCCGGCGCTGACCTTGACCGACAAGGAATACCAGATCATGCGCGACGCCTCGCTGGCGGTGCTGCGCGAGATCGGCGTCGAGACCGGCGGCTCCAACGTGCAGTTCGGCGTCAATCCGGCCGACGGCCGCATGGTCGTGATCGAGATGAACCCGCGCGTGTCGCGTTCCTCGGCGCTGGCGTCGAAGGCCACGGGTTTCCCGATCGCCAAGGTCGCGGCCAAGCTCGCGGTCGGCTACACGCTCGACGAGATCGCCAACGACATCACCGGCGGCGCGACCCCGGCGTCGTTCGAGCCGACCATCGACTACGTCGTCACCAAGATCCCCCGTTTTGCGTTCGAGAAATTCCCGGGCGCCTCGACCACGCTGACCACGTCGATGAAGTCGGTCGGCGAAGTCATGGCGATCGGGCGCACCTTCCAGGAGAGCCTGCAAAAGGCGCTGCGCGGGCTGGAGACCGGGCTCACCGGCCTCGACGAGATCGACATCGAGGGCCTCGGCCGCGGCGACGACAAGAACGCGATCCGCGCCGCCTTGGGCACGCCGACGCCGAACCGGATCCTGCAAGTCGCGCAGGCCATGCGCCTTGGCTGGTCGGATGAGGAGATCTTCAACTCCTGCAAGATCGATCCGTGGTTCCTGGCGCAGATGCGCGGCATCGTCGAGATGGAGGACAAGGTCCGCCGTCACGGCCTGCCGCCGAACGCCACGGGCATGCGCACCTTGAAGGCGATGGGCTTCTCGGACGCGCGGCTCGCGGTGCTCGCCAACACCACCGAAGCCGAGGTCGCCGCCAAGCGGCAGGCGCTCGGCGTGCGGCCTGCGTTCAAGCGCATCGACACCTGCGCAGCGGAGTTCGCTTCGCCGACCGCTTACATGTATTCGAGCTACGAGACGCCGTTTGCAGGCACACTCGGCGACGAAAGCGCGCCGTCCGACAAGAAGAAGGTGATCATTCTCGGCGGCGGTCCGAACCGGATCGGCCAGGGCATCGAGTTCGACTATTGCTGCTGCCATGCCTGTTTCGCGCTGGCCGATGCCGGCTACGAGACCATCATGGTCAACTGCAATCCGGAGACGGTCTCGACCGACTACGACACCGCCGACCGGCTGTATTTCGAGCCGCTGACGGCCGAGGACGTGCTGGAGATCATCGCGACCGAGCGCCAGAACGGCACGCTGCATGGCGTGATCGTACAGTTCGGCGGCCAGACGCCGCTCAAGCTGGCGCGGGCGCTGGAAGCCGCCGACGTGCCGATCCTCGGCACCTCGCCGGAGGCGATCGACCTCGCGGAGGACCGCGACCGCTTCAAGCGCATCCTCGACAAGCTGCATCTCAAGCAGCCGAAGAACGGCATCGCCTATTCGGTCGAGCAGGCGCGGCTGGTCGCGGCCGATCTCGGCCTGCCGCTGGTGGTGCGCCCGTCCTACGTGCTCGGCGGCCGCGCGATGCAGATCATCCGCGAGGACAACCAGCTCAGCGACTACCTGCTCGGCACCCTGCCCGAGCTCGTCCCCGCCGACGTCAAGGCGCGCTATCCGAACGACAAGACCGGCCAGATCAACACGGTGCTCGGCAAGAACCCGCTGCTGTTCGACCGCTATCTGTCCGACGCGACCGAGGTTGACGTCGACTGCCTGTCAGACGGCAAGGACACCTTCGTCGTCGGCATCATGGAGCACATCGAGGAGGCCGGCATCCATTCCGGCGATTCCGCCTGCTCGCTGCCGCCGCATTCGCTCGACGACGCGACCATCGCCGAGCTGGAGCGGCAGACCCGCGAGCTCGCGCTCGGGCTCGACGTCGTCGGCCTGATGAACGTGCAATACGCGATCAAGGACGGCACGATCTACGTGCTCGAGGTCAATCCGCGGGCGTCGCGGACGGTGCCGTTCGTCGCCAAGGTGGTCGGCACGCCGGTCGCCAAGATCGCCGCGCGAATCATGGCCGGCGAGAAACTCGCCGATTTCGGCCTCAAGAAGCGCGCGCCGAAACATGTCGGCGTCAAGGAATCGGTCTTCCCGTTCGCCCGTTTCCCCGGCGTCGACACGGTGCTCGGACCGGAGATGCGCTCGACCGGCGAGGTCATGGGCATCGACCGCTCGTTCGCGGTGGCGTTCGCCAAGAGCCAGCTCGGCGGCGGCACGCGGGTGCCGCGCAAGGGCACGGTGTTCGTCTCGGTGCGCGAAAGCGACAAGGGCCGGATCACCGAGGTGGTGCGCATGCTGCACGAGCACGGCTTCAAGGTCGTCGCGACGTCCGGCACCCAGCGCTTCCTGGTCGATCAGGGCGTGCCGACCGAGAAGATCAACAAGGTTCTGGAAGGCCGGCCGCACATCGTGGACGCCATCACCAATGGCGACATCCAGCTGGTCTTCAACACCACCGAAGGCCCGCAGGCGCTGGCCGACAGCCGCTCGCTGCGTCGCGCTGCCCTCTTGCATAAAGTGCCGTATTACACCACTCTTTCGGGTGCCGTGGCGGCCGCGCAAGGCATCCGTGCCTATCTCGGGGGTGACCTTGAGGTCCGCACCTTGCAGAGTTACTTTTCCGAAAACTAGTCGCGTCGCGCGGGCAATCGCCCGCTAAGCGGTTGGCAATCATCGGAAATAAAGCCTCCCGGCAGGAACTCGCCGCTTTGTTTGATGTTGGTCCGGCCTTTGACGGGTCGCTATCATCGGGCCGAGCGGCTATGCTTTCGGGCCCCGAGGGCGCATTCTGGAGATGCTGATCGTGCGCGGCCTGGCCCGCACGACTGAAGGACGAGAAGAGATGGTTGAAAAGGTTCCGATGACTGCGGGCGGCTACGCCGCGCTGGAGAACGAGCTGAAGCAGCGACAGTCGGTGGACCGCCCGCGCATCATCGAGCACATCGCCGAGGCGCGGTCGCATGGCGACCTCTCGGAAAACGCGGAATATCACGCCGCCAAGGAAGAGCAGTCGCACAATGAGGGCCGCATCGCCGAGCTGGAGGACAAGCTCGCGCGCGCCGACATCATCGACGTGACAAAGCTCTCCGGCGACACCATCAAGTTCGGCGCGACCGTCACCTTGATCGACGAGGACACCGAGAAGAAGACGGTCTGGCAGATCGTCGGCGAGGTCGAGGCGGACGCCAAGAAGGGCAAGATCTCGATCACCTCGCCGCTGGCCCGCGCGCTGATCGGCAAGAAAATGGGGACCTCGGTCGAGGTGATGGCGCCGGGCGGGGCGAAGTCCTATGAGATCGCCAAGGTCGAGTGGCACTGACGCCCTCCGCTCCTGACGACACAGCATCAAGGGCTGCGCCAGGGCGCAGCCTTTTTCGTTCAAGCAGCCACCTTTTGCCCGGCGGCTGTTCGACAGCACACGGTCAATTCATCGAGACCGGAAGATTCATGGCGGTGACGGGGTTCTGGGAATGAGCTAGGTGAGAACCGGCGAACGGGCACAGCTCAAACCAGATCCGGCGCTATCACGATCACTTTGATTTGGGGGACGATCACACATGGAGCAGATGCTCTCGAAATGGCAACCGGCTGTGCTCAGCCTGTTTCGCTTCATCACCGGCCTGCTGCTGTTTCAATACGGCGTGGCCAAGATCTTGAAATTTCCTCCCGAAAGTCGGTTCGTGAATGTCGAGTTGATGACGCGATATGGGGCAGCAGGGTTACTAGAATTGGTGCTCGGAGCTCTGTTGATCTTTGGTCTGTTCACACGCCCGGTCGCGTTTATCCTGTCAGGAGAGATGGCGTTCGCCTACTTCCTTGGCCATTTCCCAAAAGGCTTCCTGCCGATCCTGAATGACGGCTCATTGGCGATCGCGCTCTGCTTCTCGTGCCTGTATCTGGCCACAGCCGGCGGCGGACCGATCAGCCTCGACGTGCTGCTGCGCAAGAAAAGCTGAGCTCGTCTCTTTCGATCGTCATTCCGGGGCGATGCGGAGCATCCAACCCGGAATCTAAAGCTTATCGACGCCATATCGAGATTCCGGGTTCGGTCCCTTACGGGACCGCCCCGGAATGACGGTTCGGCCTACCCCCGTCCCTTGACCTCGAGCGGCACCGCCGCATCATATTTGGAATTGTGCAGCACCAGCGAGGTGCGCACGTTGCGCACATGCGGCGCGGCCGTCAGGTGCGTCACGAACTCCTGGAACGTCGCCATGTCCGGCGCGACGCATTTCAGGATGAAGTCGACCTCGCCCGACAGCATCCAGCATTCCCGCACCAGCGGCTCCGACCGCACGAACTCCTCGAACGCCTTGAGGTCGGCATCCGCCTGGCTCGACAGGTGGACCGAGGCGAACACGGTGACGTCGAAGCCCAGCTTGCGCGGATCCAGCAGGCCCCGATAGCCGGTGATGTAGCCTTCCTCCTCCAGGGTCCGGACCCGCCGCAGGCAGGGCGGCGGCGAGATTCCGACGCGCTTGGCGAGCTCGACATTGGTGATCCGGCCATCGGCCTGGATCTCGCTCAGAATTTTGAGATCGATCTCGTCAAGATTTTTGGTCACGGGGCTTGCAGGCTCTGGCGGGGAAATTGGGGGAGACGGGAGCTCCCGGGAACGGATGGCAACTCTCTTAGCGCAAGCCGGTCAATTTGCGCAATTTTATTACTCTAGATTTCCCCTGTTGACCGGCTCGTGAAGGGAAAATTCGCCGAGATGCGTTGCAATTCTTGCATGGCTCGCCAGATCGCATAGACTTGGATTTGACATTTTCGATGGGGCTTCGGGGCGTTTCGTCCGCGCATTCCGCTCGCTGCGTCGTCAATCCTCCCCTTTCCAGCGAGTCATCGTAACCATGCAAGCGCCGATCCATGCCAAAGTCGTCATCATCGGTTCCGGCCCCGCCGGGTACACCGCGGCGATCTACGCGGCACGGGCCATGCTTGAGCCGGTGCTGATCCAGGGCATCCAGCCCGGCGGCCAGCTGACGATCACGACCGACGTCGAAAACTATCCCGGCTTCGCCGATGTCATCCAGGGCCCCTGGCTGATGGAGCAGATGGAGAAGCAGGCGACCCATGTCGGTGCCAGGATCAGGACCGACCTGGTGACCAAGCTCGAACTGGCGCAGCGTCCGTTCCGGCTGACCTGCGATTCGGGCGACGTCTATCTGGCTGAGACGGTGATCCTGGCGACCGGCGCGCAGGCGCGCTGGCTCGGCCTGCCGTCGGAGGAGACGTTCAAGGGTTTCGGCGTCTCGGCCTGCGCGACCTGCGACGGCTTCTTCTATCGCGGCAAGGAGGTCATCGTGGTCGGCGGCGGCAACACCGCGGTCGAGGAAGCGCTGTTCCTGACCAATTTCGCCTCGACGGTCACGGTCGTGCACCGGCGCGACCATTTCCGCGCCGAGCGAATCCTGCAGGAGCGGCTGTTCAAGCATCCCAAGATCAAGGTGGTCTGGGACAGCGCGCTGGACGAGATCTGCGGCGCCAGCTCGCCATCGAAGGTGACGCATGTCCGGCTCAAAAACGTGAAGACCGGCGCGCTGACCGAGCTGCCGGCCGACGGCGTGTTCATCGCGATCGGACATGCGCCCGCCACCGAGCTGGTCGCAGGTCAGCTCAAGCTGAAGCCGTCCGGCTATGTCGAGGTGGTACCGGGCTCGACGGCGACCTCCGTCCCCGGCGTGTTCGCCGCCGGTGACGTCGCCGACGAGACCTATCGGCAGGCGATCACCGCCGCCGGCATGGGCTGCATGGCCGCCCTCGAGGCCGAACGCTTCATCGCCCACACGGCGAGCGAACGCGCCGCTGCGGAATGAACTGACGATGCCACGATCACGGGATGGATTTACGGATATGGATTGGGACAAGCTGAAGGTGTTTCACGCAGCGGCGGAAGCGGGCAGCTTCACGCATGCCGGGGAGCAGCTCGGGCTGTCGCAATCGGCAGTCTCGCGCCAGGTCAGCGCGCTCGAGCAGGAGCTCGCGGTCTCGCTGTTTCACCGACATGCCCGCGGCCTGATCCTCACCGAGCAGGGCGATCTGCTGTTCCGCACGGCGCATGACGTCTTCATGCAGTTGCAGGCGGCGCGCGCCAAGCTGACCGACAGCCGCGAACGGCCGAGCGGCGATCTCAAGATCACCACCACGCCCGGCGTCGGCATCAACTGGCTGATCCCGCGGCTCGGCGAGTTCACCGCGATGTATCCGGAGATCCGGATCTCGCTGATCGTCACCGACGAGGAGCTCGATCTGTCGATGCGCGAGGCCGACGTCGCGATCCGCACCCGCAAGCCGACGCAGCCCGACCTGATCCAGCGCAAGCTGTTCGCGATCAGCTTCCACGCCTACTGCTCGCCGGAATATGTGAAGCGCTTCGGCACGCCGCGCACGCTCGACGAGCTCGACGACCATCGCATCATCATGCTCGCCGACGGCCAGGTCGCGCCGCATCTGCAGAACCGCAACTGGCTCGTCGATGCCGGCCGCAACGGCTCGGGTCCGCGCGAGGCTTATTTCAAGGTCAACAACATCCTCGGTCTGGTGCGCGCGTGCCAGCAGGGTCTCGGCATCGCCGCGCTGCCGGATTATCTCGTCGAAGAGAACAGCCGGCTGGTGCAGTTGTTCGGCGAGTCCGATTCGATCCAGCTCGACACCTACTTCGTCTATCCCGAGGAATTGAAGACGGTGGCGCGCGTGCAGGTGTTCCGTGACTTTGTCGTGAGCAAAGCGCAGCGCTGGCCGGCCTGACCGTGCATGCTGACATTGTGCATGTCTGACATGCGGCGCACCTGCTTGCTGCAGGGCCGCGTCGAGGACCATAGTGGCGACGTACTGAGCGTCGGCGTTGCGCATTGTCCCCCTCCTCCAGTGACGCAGGCGCTCGGGAATCCCTCTTGGAAGGTGATTGTGTCGGCCTCAGTGGCCACTACCTTCAGCCGGGCTCATCGGGCCCGGCTATTTTTTTGCTCGAGTGCTTTCGCTCACGCCGGCGTGACATTGACAGACCGCCCGTCGCCGCGCATGTAGGGCGCATGTCCACGTCGTCGCTCGCCAAGCTGTCGTCGAAAAAAGCTCCCCTTCCGGGGACCCGTGGACGCGCGCGCTAGAATCTTTCCAAGCTTCACCGCCGCCTCACCAAGCCCCGCCGTCAGGACGGGGCTTTTTCATGTGTTCCGTCTCCGGCCATCACGTCCAAAGGAGATCGACCATGACCACCTCCGACACCCGACTGCACGGACTCTGGCTGCCGCTGATCACGCCGTTTCGCGACGGCGCGCTGGATGAACCGTCCTTGCGCAACCTCATTCGCCATTATGCCGCCAAGGCCATCGATGGCCTCGTGCTCGGCGCGACCTCCGGCGAAGGCCTGGCGCTGTCGTGGGACGAACGCGCGCGTCTCGTCGGCGTGGTGCGGGACGAGATGTCGAACACCGGCCGTACACTGCCGATCTGCCTCGGCATCGGCGGCGTCGCGACATCGGATCTGATCGAGGCGCTCGATCGAACCGCATCATGGCCGATCGACTTCCATCTGATCTCGAGCCCGCCTTACGTGCGCCCGTCGCAGCGTGGACTGCTGGCGCATTTCACCGCGCTGGCCGAGCGCACCGCGCATCCGATCGTGCTCTACAACATCCCCTATCGCTCCGCCGTTGGTCTCGACAACGACACGCTGCTGCAGCTCGCCTTGCATCCGGCCATTGCGGGATTGAAGGATTGCTGCGCCAACCGCATGCAGACGCGGGAGCTGATCGCGCGCCGGCCGGTGGGCTTCCAGATCCTGACCGGCGAGGACCCCCAGAGCTTCGACGCGCTCCAGGCCGGCGCCAACGGCGCCATCCTGCTGTCGGCGCATCTGGAGACCGAGACGTTCGCCGCGATGCTGCAGCATGTGAAGGCCGGACGTCACGAGGCCGCCGCAGCCTGCTGGGCGCGGGTCGAGCCGCTCACGCGCTTGCTGTTCGCCGAGCCGAGCCCGGCTCCGGCAAAGTACTGGCTGGCACGGACCGGAGTCATCGCGAGCGCGGAGGTGCGGCTGCCGATGGTCGAGGTCGGCGCCGAGTTCGCCGCGCGGCTGGATCAGGAGATCGAGCGCCGCGAGCCAACGAGGCAGAGCCGCATCGCCTGAGCGGCCGCCGAACGCCATCGCCGGCTCTGTCTCGCCCCGCCGCGGTCGGCGGCGATGGAGCCGGCGGGACCGTCCGGACTCTCCGTGGTTAATCCGCACTAACAGGCGCCGACAAAAGCCGGATAGTTCGAAACCCGATGTTTAAAGATGTTCCGCTATGGATGTTGAAAACGTTCGAGAGCGCGGGGGCGTCGTGGCTTTTCAGGATCATCCATTCCCTGAGCGTCAGGGATTCAGCATCGAGGACATTCTCTGGGCGGTCGGGATCTGGTCGGTGATCCTCACCCTCACCCCGGCGATCGCATTCTATCTGCTGATGGTCGCCTGACCTCGCCGCGCGGTCTGCGCGGCGCCGGCTCGTCCTGGATTGGGTCGAGCCGAGCCAGTCGGATCTGACGCGAAAAACGCGCGGAGGACCGCGCGTCGAAGGCATTTGGACCCTTGCGACCTTTGGGCCCCAGGCGGGACCCTTGCCGATCAGGCCGCCTGCTTGTGCATGGCGCCGTTCGCCGACACCGTTCCGCGAATGGCCCTGACCGAACGCTCGATCGCAGCCCACAGCCGCGCGATCTCGGCCGCGGCGCGACCTTCAGCGTAATATTCGCGCACGCCTTCGCCCTGGCCCAGCGCCATCAGCAGGTCGGCGCGGTTGGTGATCTGTCCGCCCCACACCGGCGCCTTGAACTTGGCCAGCGCCTCGCGGGCAATGGTCACGATCGGGCTTTCGGCGTCGTCGCGGCGGGCCGGCGCGCCGTTGAGCACGACGGCGTAAGGCTTGCGCGCGGCGCGGCAGGTCTGGATCGTTTCCTGCACCGCGTTGACGTCGAACACGCCCGGACGCGCCGGGATGATCACCATGGTCGCGTTCTTGATCGCATCCTCGACCACGGCAGACACGGTCGGCGGCGTATCGATCAGCACCCATTCGACGCCATCGCGACGGGCGGCGGAGACGATCGCGCTCACCGAGTTCACCGCGGTCTTGATCGGCGGCTCGTTGGTGCCGCGCAGCTTGTGCCAGAGCGTCAGCGATCCCTGGGGATCGGCGTCGATCAGCAGACAAGACTTGCTCGCCTTGATCTGCGCAGCGAGATGGGCGGCCAGGGTGCTCTTGCCTGAACCGCCCTTACGCGATGCGAAAACAATAACGTTCATACCTCGGCCTCCAGATTGACCCCGGCCGCGAAAATGAATCAGCGGACTGATTCGCGGAAGATAAATTTAGCGATTGATAAGGCGTAACTCCTGATTGCTGAAACGCATTGGTTTTTGAGTCACACCAAGTGCACCGAAACAGACCGAGCGGAGCACGTCGCCAGCAACATCGGATTTCTTCCGGATCAGGTTTGCCTGTCGAGGCTGTGCCAGGCGTGAACGAAACGCGTCTGCGGCTCGTTCCTTCATCGACGGCCGGGCTGCGTGCTCGGTCAGGTCGAATCGGGCCGCGCCGATGTCTTCGTCTTGCCGGCGCGCGCGCTGTTCGGCTTTCTCGCGGAAGCAGGTTTGATGCTCATGGGCCTTGCCGCGCGTTCCCGCGATGATGACCCGCGCGGCTGCGGCCCGAATTGAGCCCGGCACGGTGGCGACAGTTCCGCCTGCCGGCGGGCCATGCAGGCGGTGATGCGGTCGACATCGGGGATTTCGGAACTACAAAGCCGAAACGCATCGCTCGTGCACGCCTGCTCCTGTTCCGCGGTGTAGGCGTGTCCCGCGGCCGGTATCAGCAGCATGGCTGCCCCGGCCAGAGCAGCCGCGCCTCTTGGATTGCAAGCCATCCCCTGCCCTCCCCCTCGCCATCACAAAATGTGATTGAACGAGGCCGGATTCGCAAGCAAGGCGCCGTCGCAGGTCCCGAATGATCCGGGCAAGGAGAGCCTGAGACCGGCACGCGAGGACAATGCACCGTTGAACTACGGAGATCACCACGACGCATCCCGACGTGCCGAGCGAGAGGTGTGGCCTACCGAGTCGTTCGATTGCGATGGCCGATATCAGGCCATGCGAACGGACCCTGAACGATCGCAAGCTGGCGCGGATGGCTGCGGGCCTTGGGAAACCGGAACCGACTTTCTGTCCGATGCCCGAGGGCCCGCTGTCCTTGCTCGGAGCTGCCGGCGTCAGCTCGCCTTGCTCATCACGCCGACGAGTTCGCCGTCGGCCGGTGCGTCCGACGGCACCAGCGTGGCGGCCGTTGCACGCTGCGTGCGCATGGGCTGGGGCACGGGAACGACGCTCGCGCGACCGACGGCGATGTGGGCCATGATGACCGCCGGCACGCCAAGCCCGAACACGATGTGAACGGTGCTGATCCAGGGCCGCAGCGCTTCGGACCCGACGTAATAGAGTCCGAACGCCGTCGCGATCAGCAGGCCATACATTGCAAGACTGACGATTCCGGTCGCACGGTTCTTCCGGGCGCGCCAGGCGCGCTGGACGTGCATCGGACCGAGCGCGCCCAGCAGCATCAGCGTCACCATCGCGGCCCCGCCATGGAGGCTCAGAAGCAACGCGGCCGCCTGTTGCCAGGCGTCGCTGTTCAGCTCCGAGCGGGTCTTCATCTGATCGGCGTAGATCCAGAACGCTCCGCTGGCGAACAGGAGACCGAAAATCCCGTAGAGGGCGAACCGAAACGCGCCTTTAAGCCGCATGTTGGAGATCTCCTTGCCAATCCGCTGTCCTGAGGATGTCGCCATTCGGCGCGACGAGCAGCGCGCTCGCACCATATCGAGCGAGTTGCGACAGGGCGCTTTGGGGCGCGATCATGATGATCTTGGTCAGCGCATCCGCGACCATGCAGGTCGGCGCCCGGACCGTCGCGCCGAGCGCTGCGTGAGCCGGCAGGCGGGTGGAGGGATCGACCACCGCGGTCGCCGTGGTCTCCGCCGATCGGAACGGATCGAAGCGGCGCGCCGATGAGGCCAGCGCGCCGTCGCTCACCGCGACCTGGCAGAGCAGCCGGTCCGGCGAGCGCGGATCGCGGATGTGGACCAGGCGGGCTCCGCCTCCGAAGGTCGCGAGGTCGCCGCCGGCGTTCACCATGGCCGAGCGCACGCCGCAGCTCCGCAGGGCATCGATGGCGCAGTCCACGGCAAACCCCTTGGCGATGCCGCCGAGATCGATCTTCACGCCGGGGTCGCCGAAGCGAACACGATGGTCGGCAAGCAGCTCGATCGAATCAAAGCCCGGCGACGACTGGCCCGCGAGCGGCCGCCTGACGCCGGCGACGCCGATGTCGAAGGCGCCGTTCGAATGATGAGCCATGTCGAGCGCCATCTCCAGCACGGCGTAGGTCCAGGGATGTACCGTCACGGCGCCGCGCGACGCCATCAGGTTCAGCCGGGACACGTCGCTTTCGGCATCGTGGAAGCTCATCAGCCGGTGCACGTCGGCGACGGCGGCGAACGCCGTGTCGACGGCGCTCTCTGCGTCGCCGCCCGGCCGATCGGCGACATCGATCTCGACGAACGTCCCGAGCAGAGCCCGTGCGCGCCGAATGCTAGCGGAAGTGGCTGGCATGATAGGTCAGCACCTTCTTCACGCCTTCGGTCAAGTGGGTCGACGACAGCGTGGCCCCCGAGATGTTTCGGATATCCGAGTTGATGCGCAGCTCGCTCTGGCTGCCCTTGCCGACGAACTGGCCGAGCCAGTTGGGGTCGTGCACCTCGCCGCCATAGGACTCGCGGTAATTCAGGATGTCGACGCGGTGCACCCGGCCATCGGGCCCGATCGCGACCGTGTAGTCGATCAGCAGGTGCTTGCCGACCACATGGTCGTAGTAGAAGTAGCCGCCATTGCTCGCCTTCCAGACCCGTCCGGTTTGAACCTCGGCGAAGCTGGCGCCGGGAAATGCCGCCTTCTGCGCTTCCTCGACGCTCATGTACTGCAGGGCGTAGGCCGGCGCCGCGGCCGATACGATCGCCGCAGCGGGCGCCGTCCATTTCAACCAATTGTTCATCGCGCCCACCTCAAATGAATTTTCATGTTCGGCCTCCCTTGGATCAGGTCTCACGCCGTCTCGTAACGCCGCGCTGCCGGGAAGCTGTGCTGGAAGCACCCGCTGCTCCAGCGCGAGCATCCGTTCAATGACCGCAGCAACAAGCGGCGAGAGACGGTACTCGCTCGTAGCCCGCACCAGACGTCGCTCTGACGAGTCCCTCCGACACTCATCCACCGGCTTTCTGCAAACCGTTCTGATTGTCAGAGCCATCTCAGTAAGTGGTTCGATTACGGCGAATTGCCGCGTCGATGTTGGCGATTTGCCGGAGCGGCTGGGGAATAAGAATGTTGCTGGAGATTGCCACTCCGCGAGCCGCCAAACCCAGGGATTTCCGCGCGCAAACCTGCTGTTTCAACGGCATGCAGAAAGGTCCTGCAGAGATTTAGATCGATTCCAAAAGCGCCGTTAGTCGTTTGAACGATGCATCGAATGCGCAACGATGCCGCGAAGCGGTCGTTGTCTGAGCGGCGGGGAATCAACACCGCCGCGTGTGGCTCTCGCATGCAGCCACACGGGTGCCGCCGCATGCGACGCCACCCTCGTGGCGACACCCGCACGGGCTCACGACTACCACGGCATCTGGTTCATCGCTTCCCAGGGATTTCCGCTGGACTGCGAAGGCACGACCTTGATCTTCGCCATCATGCCCCCGTCCTCATGTTCGAGAATATGACAGTGATAGACGAACTCACCGACCTGCGAGAACGGGATGTCGACGACCACGGGCTTCGATGTGCACTGGCCGTTGCGCCACTGGTCGATGCTGCAGACCCCGCTCTGAGCATCCATCACCTCGGGCACGTTCGGAGTTGCGACGCCGAGTGGGACGTTGTCCTGCAACATGCCGCCGCCGATGCTCCGGTTCAGCGACACCGACAGCGGCGTATTCTCGCCGGCCTTGCTGTTGATCGTCCTGAAACGGGTCTGGTGGATGTGGAAGTTGTGGTTCTCGGTCGACAGCTGCACCAGTTCCCAGGTCTCGTGGACAGGGCGCTGTCCCGATGCGAGCGGCAGGCACACGATGTTCTGCGCCGGATCGAACTGACTCACCGGGAGTTGCGTGCCAGGCACCGGATTGCCGTTCTCGTCGACCTCCTCATAGCCCAGACCGAAGGTGCCGTCGTCGGTCAGATCAGCGAGGCCGAAGAAGATGCGGCGGCGGTGTCCGGCCGGCAAGGCCCGGCAGCCGGTAGGCAATGGCGCGGCATTCGCATACGGGACCTTGGCGTCGAGAATGCCTGACGGCTGCATCGTCGCCAGCGCGTCACCCCGAATGTCCATGCCGTACGCGATGTGCTGCCGAGACCCGTGCTGGTGGAAGTGCACCTTGGCGAGATCGACTGCCGGCCACTGGTCGCCGCTGCCCATCGTCAGTCCCGCCATCTTGAAGGTCGCTGATGCCGCTTTTCCAGGACTGGCGATCGCGCCGGTGGACGGATCACGGTAGGTCACGAAGACCTCGGTGCGCGAACTCGGCATCATCACCATCTGGGTGACGCAGACCGGCTTCGAATGGAATCGCGAAGTCGGCAGCGGCGGACATGGCACGACCCGGAAGCGGGCGCCGCCGAGCCGCACCATCGTGTCCATCGTCGTATCCTGCGGCAGGTTCACGCTCACGCCGTCGACCGAGATGAGCTGCACGATCATCGCCTTCTGCGTCTCGTCGTCGGTCAGCTGAAGATTGTAGGATAGGCTGCCCGACGCGTTGGTGAGCCGCCAGACCTCTCCGTCGGGATCGGTGACCTTGATCTTCGGGAACGTCCGGCCATTCACGGTGAAGAACCACTTGCCGCCGGTGAAGTTCGAACCGCCATCGGCTGACGCATCGACGCCTGGGCAAGACCCCTCGCGCACTTCCGAACTGTCGGCCGGAAACTGAGCGCAGAAACCGGGATCCTCCTGATTGATCACCTCGCCCGGCGCGACCTGCGCCGGACCGCTGTCGAACTGGACCGGACCGCCGGGCGCGACCTGGATATCCTTCAGGATCAAATGGCGGACGCTTGCTTCGGGGAACGGCGTGTCACGCGCGTCGCCATGCGCGTAGTCGGAGACCTCGCCGACCGAGATGATGCCCGCCAGACCCTGCGACACCTGGTTCAACGACAGGCCATGGATATGCGGGTGAAACCAGAACTGGCCCGATGGATGGTTGCGCGGGATCTCGATTCGGAAGTCCGCGTAGTCCATCTTGTTGGAGCCATGCTGATGAGTCGTCTGCGGCACCGGCATGCCGTTGGAAGAATTGTAGATCTGGACGAAGACGTAGTCGCCGAAGGTCTGGTCCTTCAGCGTCGGCGCGCGCGGCTCGACGATCAGTCCGTGGGTGTGCAGGTTGGTCGGATTCCGAAAAAGATTGGCTTGGCCAGGATCCGTATTGTGGTTCACCTTGGCAGGGTCGAGCTGCGGCAGCTGGTTGACCAGCCTGATCTTGAGCGTGTCGCCTTTCTGCAGGGCAAGTCGCACCCCGCCATACTCCGCCACAGCGGCATCAGCCGGACAGCTGTTGCCGGAGGCCGGACGCGGACAGATCTCGTAGACCCAGCCGGTCGGGTTCATCGGCGAGCCGCCGGGCGGCGCGAACGTAATCGTGGAAATCGGCTTAGCCCGCGCGATCATCAGCAGATCGAGCACGCCGTGCCTGCTCCTGAACACTGTCGGCTCGGCGAGATCGTGGGCGATGGCCGTGGACACCGCCAACGTCAAGCCCGCCAGCAGCGCCGCTGCGGATGTCAGTGTTCTCATCATTGGTTTGTGCAGGCGCCCGATTGACATGCCAGATCCCCATTGGCTCGAGATAAAGATCGCTGCGAAGCGCACCCCAGACCTGCGCGACATCCGAGCGTCTCGCTCCGGCCGCCTGCAATCGGCTCGCTTGCACCGCTTTGTCGCTATGGATGTCGGGTGTCTCCTTTGTGACCGTTTCTTTCGTTTTGCGAGAATCGCGGTTGTCTTCTTTAAGAATCGATCTAACAACATGGTCTTGCAGGCGCAGCGTGCGCAGGGCGGACAGCGCGGACACAAAATCGACAACCACGCCTCTTAGTTCGCCTTCGATCTGATTAGTCGAGCGAGACCGGCGCGAGGTGCCGAGCTGTTTCAACGGCGATCAGCCTGAACCGCTGCCGAGGAGATCGAATGATGTTGCCTGCTGTTGTTCTCGCCTGGGCCTGCAACGTGACCGGCATCGCCTGTGGCGCACCGACGGTCGAGATCATTCAGCAGGCTTATGAGCAGGAGGCGCCCTCGTCCGGCGTCCGTCACGACAAGGGACTGAAGATCGTCGAGGCGAGCTGCGACAAGGGGAACGAGAGCGGGCGATTCCTGTGTCAGGTTTCGTTCGTGTCCGAGGACGATCCCGACAAGCGACTGTATTTCGACATCGTCTCTGCGGCGCTCACAGACAAGGGATGGGTCCTGACCAGCGGATTGTGCAAGCGCTGACCGTACGCCGGAGCGCGCCCGGGCGGCGGGGTGCGCGGAGGACCACGACGGGGGAGTGCCGCCGAAGCCCGATGGAAGCCTGCACCCTATCCTGCTGCCGTCCTGGTCATTGTCGGCGTCCTGAGCGCTGGCGCTGGTGCATGCGAAGCAGCCGTGACTCCGCGGACAGGAAGGGCGGCCCGGCCTGAGCCAAGGGAGGGGCCGTCTGTGTCGACGGCACCTCGGCCACCGTCGTGGCGACCGGATTTGCGACCGCCCCGGACGGCGACGCGAAATTCAGCACAGCGACGTCATCGCCCTTCTGCAAGGTGACCGACCTCGCCTCGACCCGACGCAAGGTCCAGCCCTGATAATCCGCGCCGGCCCTGATCCGCAGCGGCGTGCTGCTGCCCGGATCGAGGAAGATGGCGAGGCCCCGATCGCCGTTGACGACCGTCCCGACCAGCGTGAGCTGCGGCCGCTCCGGCGGGCTCGGCTCCGGCACCACCGGCGCGTCGGCGATGGCCGGCGGCGGAGCTTCGATCGGCGGAGGGCGCCGCGACGGTGAGAAGATCGGCCGTTCGCGCGTCGCTGACAGCTGGTCGAGCGGAATGGTCCACAGCGGATTGCCGCTTCGCGGCTCGTTGCGCCGCGCGACCGGCGCCTCCTGCGCGGAGACAGGCGGCTGCTCGGCGCCCTGCGGACCGATCGCGTCGAGGCCCGCCGCCGTGGTCATGCCCAACGCAGATCCCACCGTCACGACGCAGCAGCAGGTGACACATCGTTTGACGAGACGACTCATTGCGGACCCTGCCACTGTCCTGAAACGGTGAGTGTGACGCGAAGTTTTCCGGCGGAGGCCGATGAGGGCGCGCTTCCGTCGACCACGAGCTCGTCGATGAACAGGCATGGCATTCCGGCCTCGAGATCATACAGGATGGGCTGCAGGGCCGGCTGCGCAGCCTCGAAATTCGTGGTGACGCGGACCTGACCGTCGTTGGCGCGCGGGCCCAGCACATCGACCTGAGACGACGAGGTGCTGCCGCCGTGACGGGCCACCACCTCACCCAGCCGCTGCAGCAGCGCAGCACCGGCCACGGTCACGGTCGGTCCTTCGAGAAACGCCGATTCGGAAGCTTTGGCCTCGCTTGCATCCCGACGGGCGACCGCCATGCTGTGCGCGTCCAGCAGCCGCAGCGTATCGGTCAGCGCCTCGATCTCGGCACGCTGATCGAGCAGGCTCTTGGCAGGGAGCACCGTCGCAGCGATCAGCACGAGCAGCAGGCCGGCATAGAGCAGAGCGGCGGTCGGCCGCGGCGAAGGAGTGCCAAGCGGATTTGCGGTGCTCATGTGCCGGGTCCAAAATGCGGCTTGATGCCAGCTTCGATATGGAAACGTTCGCCGGGATCATCCGCCGAACGGGTCGTCGGCGCGGAGAAGGTCGCGCGCGTGAAGTGAGCCGACTGCTCGATCAGCCTGACCAGCGCCGGTGCATCCTGGCTCACCCCTGCGATCTGCAGCCTGTCCTTCTCGATCCGCAACTCCGTGACATAGGTGTTGTCGGGCAGCACGCGAGACAGCGCGTCCAGCACCAGGACGTCGGCGGCAGTCTCCTGCTTTCGGCGCAACAGGCCCCGCAACGCGGCGTTGTCGGTCCCCTCGAGATCGAGCCGCAGCGCCGCGCGACGCTCGGAGATCCGGCGCGACAGCAGGCTCTGCTGCGTATCGAGTTGGCCCCCGAGGATGCTCGCAGTCACGAACGACAGCGTCGCCGAGACCGCGGCAATCACCAACGCGCTCGTCAGCATGCGACCGACCCGGCCGACATCGAGCGACCCGCGAAGGTGCTGCTCGGTCAGCCGTGTTGCGCCTTGGGCAACCGGTTGGCCCGCGGCCGCTGGCGGCGCCGTGCCGGCAGCGGCGAACAACACCACCGAACCGACATGCCAGGATTCGGCGAGCCGGACGAGAGGATCGAGCCGCGTCCTCGGCGCGGCGATCACGGTCGTCCGGATGCGGTCGCCCGAAATCGCGACTGGAGCCGTGTGTCCGAACACCGCCTCCTGCGCCGTCCATGGCGTCAGACGGTCGAGCTGCGAGCGCACCATGGCATCGAGAAACTCCGCAGCCCGCCGCGGAAGATCCAAAGGCCGCGACAGGAAGCGGTCAGGCATCAGCACCAGGTCGATCCGGCTGCCGCGCAGGGCGGCGTGCCAGCCATCGGGAAGCGCGGGAACGGCCGGCCCGCCCTCCGGCAGGCGCACGTGACAATCCGGCGGAGCCGATCGCCCGGCTCGCGCGATCATCCGCAGGAGAAAGACGTTCCGTTCGGTCTCGATCAACTGGATCGGCGGCCTGAGGTCGAAGCGGCCGATCCGATCGACGGTGACGGCGGCGACCGTGCCGATCCAGCTTCCCAGCTCACGGCGGATCCGCTCGACCAATGACATCACAGCGTCCTCCCAGGCGGCCTGAGCATCGCGGAGCTTCCGGCATCGTCCCGCCACGCCAGAATCCGATAAGGCTCGTCGCCGTCACCGAGCAGGATGACGGCCTCGACAGCAGCCCGGCGACCCGCGTCGAAACTGAGCGTGATCCACACCCGGACGGCATCGCCGACCTCCAACGTCGCGTCGGCACGGGCCGACCCGAGCGCTGCGGCGAGCGATCTCGCCTCGCGGCACAGGCCGGCGCGCTGGTCGAGGAAGCTCTTCAATCCGTCCTGCGTCATCCCGGGCAACGCGGCCACGACCTCTGGCGCCGCTTCGAGCGCGTCGATCTCGCGCCGACCGCTGAAGACGGTCACATACGGCATCGCCTTGTCGACCAGTTCCGGCGGCAGGCCGAGCACCAGGCGAAGCTCCTCGACATGGGCGAATGGCCCGCTGCGCGGGATGTAGTCCATCTCCGCCACCCGGTAGAGATCGCGCTCGGCATCCGCAGCGGTCTCGGACGAGGGCGTTCGCCAGCCGATGATCCGATCGGCATGATCCGCGGCCTTGTCCGCGCGGGCCCCGAGTACGCCGAACAGATTGGCAAGCATCTGCTTGGAGGCATGATTGAGATCGACGCGGGCCGCTTCCGAGCGGAACGTGACGGAGACCTGCGCATGATCGAGGCGGAACGAGAACGCGCCTGCAGCGGCGCGCTGCGCCTTCGGCGCGGCAACCAACTGATAGGCCGCGAGCTCCAGGCCCGCCGACGCCAGCGCGGCGGATCGCAGGCGGACGTCGTCGAGCGACAGTCGCTGGGCCGTGCTGTGGAGGTAGACCGAGAGGGCTCCAGCCAGCCCGGCCAATGAAATCAGGATCCACAGCACCGCAACGAGGACGAAGCCGCGCTCGCGCTCATTGCGATCAGGATCCCAAAGCCGCGTCATCCCGCCCATGCTCATGGCTCCGATCGCGCGGCTGCGCGCCCGACGGTGCCGCCAGCTGCCGGCGGCTGCCGGTCGCACGTTGTGTCTGCGGGACGACAGACGCTGTCGGCGGGTGCCGAGACACGGATGACCGCGATCCGCGAGATCGGAGGCGCGCTCGCGTCGATCGCGTTGCGCACCGTCACGCGGACGGCTGCCGGCAGCCGTTCGGCATCGTGCCACGACGTCGTCCAGGTGCGGTCGGCGCCGGCAAAGGCGAACGACACGCGATACGGCGCCTGCAGCAACACGACAGGATCGCCGAAGTCACGGCCGGACGAACGACCCGGCGCGAAAGCCACTCGCTTTCTGCTGACCACGGCGCCATCGCCGTCGCCGGTTTCGGCGATGCGAACGAGATCGAGCCCGCGGCCGGTCTTCGGTGCGAGAGCGATCCGGACGAACGTGACCGACGTCTCCGATCCCTCGAACAGAACGGACCGGCTCTGCGCATCGGGCCGGATGAACTCGGAAGCCGCAAGATCGGCGCCGATGCGGTCGAGCGCGACGCTCACGGATTCGCTGCGCTGGATGCGATGCAGTCCGCGATTCCAGTTCGGCAGCCACTGCGCGGTGATCATGGCCAGCGCGGAGACGAGCAGCCCCATCAGCGCCATGGCGGTCAGCGCTTCGATCAGGGTGAAGCCCGATTGAGAATGGCTGGCGCGCGTGATCATCGTTCGGCCTGCCTTCGAAACAGACGGACCGTCTCCAGTTCCAGGGTCGCGCCCGACGGCGAGCGGACCTGGAGCATGATCTTTTCCGGCACCCAGGCGGATGTACCGGTCGCACCATCCATGGCGAAAGGCTGCGCCTGCGCGCGCCAGACATGCGCCATCGTCTCCCCCGACTGCGCCGGCGACGGCGGCGGCAAGCGGGAGGGAAAGGCCAGCCAAAGCGCGTTGTAGGCCGATTGGACGAGCGCGACATGCTGCTCGAGCTTCCGGCTGCCGCGCGCCGACGACCCCATCAGTGTCGCGATCGCAACCAGCGACACCGCCACGATTGCGAGCGCAACCAGCGTCTCGAGCAGCGTGAATCCCGCGCTCGGATTACCGTCCTGCGATGGCGGCGTTCGAGGCAATTTCGATCCTTCCAGTCAGCCAGTTGACGCGAATTTGGTAGCCGGCATCGCGATGCGTCAGGTTGATCACACCTCCGCAGGACATGCCGGAGCCGAAGAAGCTGATGCTGTCGAAGGCGGGCCGATCGTCACACCTGCGCGGCAGCACCGTCTCGAACCGCACATCATCGGGGAGACGAACCTCCTGCCCCGCTGGCGCTCGAACGGATCGTTCGCCGCAGTGTATCGAGGTGCGTCGTGACATCGAGCCCGCGCCTGATCGCATCGTTTCGGTCGGCCTTGAGCAGCGCGGCAACCTCGATCGCATAGGCTTCCAGACGCGGCCGCGACGTCTGTCTCGGGACGGCGGGCAGCAGCACGGCCGCAAGCGCCGCGACGATCGCGAGCGCACACACCACTTCGATCAGGGTGAAGCCGGCCTGATGGCCGTCACGTGGCCGCATCGCTATCTCGAACCGACGGTCGTCGACGATGAAATGTCAGCCGCCAGGTCGACGCCGCCTTCCTGGCCGTCCGATCCGTACGACACGATCTCGTAGGGCACATGCTGCCCCGGCGCGCGATAGACGTAGGGATGGCTCCAGGGATCGCTCGGAACGTTCCCTCCCTTGAGATAGGGCCCGGCCCAGCCCGGGATGGTCGAGGCCGGCCGAACCAGCGCAGCCAGGCCTTCCGAGTTCGTCGGATAGCGCCCCGTATCGAGATAGAACAGATCGAGCGCGCTCGAGAAACTCTGGATCTGGATCCGCGCCGTCTTGACCCGCGACTCGTTGAGCGAGGTCAGTACACGTGGTCCGATCAGCCCCATGATCATTCCGATGATGGCGATGACGACCAGCATCTCCACGAGCGTGAAGCCGCTCTGACCGTCGTCGCTGCCGCTGCGCGCCCGCCGCGCGGCGGCGCCAAGTCCTGCCTGTGTCATCCTGCGCTTCATGTTCTGCTACCCGACCAGTTGAGTGACCGACAACAGCGCGGTCATCACCGATACGATGAGACCGCCTACGACGGTGCTGATGAGAATGATGGCCGCCGGACCGACGATGCCGACGATGCGGTCGAGGCTGCGCTGCAGCTTCGCCTCGTAGAATTCGGCGATGCGGCCCGCGAGGACCGGCAGCTGTCCGGTCTCCTCGCCGATCCGGATCATCCGCGTCGCCATGGCCGGCAGGATGCTCGCCGCCGCCAGCGCCTCCGACAGCTTGCCGCCCTGTCGCACGCGATCAGCCACCGCGCTCCACACCGGGCCGTTGCCGGTGGCCGACATGATGTCGATCAGGATGCGCAAAGTCGCGGTCAAGGTGAGGCCGCTGCCGAGCAGGATCGCCAGATTGCGGCAGAACACGCTGGTGCGATACGACCGGAACACCGTCGCGAGCCCCGGCAGCCGGCACAAGTGCCCGAGCAACGCGGCACGAATGCGCGCGCGACTGATCAGCAGAAGACCCGCGGCCACGATCGCGCCCGCCGACAACGTCAGCGCGACACCGTTGCCGCGGAGAAAGTCGGAGACGTCGAGAAACGTGTTGATGGCCGCATCCGTCCTCGCCCCGAAATCGCGCAGCACCGTCGAGAACTGCGGCAGCACGACGATGAAGAAGAACAGCATCACGAGGCCGGCGGCGATCAGGACGAACAGCGGATACTGCATCGCGTCGCCGAGCTTGCGACGCATGGCTTCCGCCCGCGCCCGCTCCGCGCCGAGCGCGTCGAGCACGTGGTCGAGGCTGCCCGCGGCTTCGCCGACCCGCACCAGTGCCTGATACATCGCGGAGAACTGCGAACGATGATGCGCCAGCGCGTCGGCGAAACTCTCCCCCGCGAGGATGCTCGATCGCAACCGGCTGACGATCGGACGCAGCCGGCCGATATCGGCGTCGCCGGCCAGAAGCTCGAGCGACTGCTCCAGCCGCGCACCCGCCTTCAGCAGCAGCGCCAGATCGCGCGTGAACGTCGTGACGTCGCTCGGGGTCGGTCGGCCGAACCAGGCGATCATGTCGCGGCCGACGGCGCTTCCGCCCGTTTCCTCGACCGTCTCGATCGGCAACAGCCGCAGATACTCGATCCGGTCGATCACGTCCTTCGACGTCGCCGCCGAGATCGTGCCATGCACGATGTCGCCGCTTTCGGTCAGTGCACGATAGCGAAACCTGCTCATGGGCTCACCGCAGCGTCGTGACGCGCAAGACTTCCGCGACCGACGTGGCGCCGGCCCGGCTCTTGGCCACGCCATCGTCCAGCATCGTCGTCATGCCGTTGCGAATGGCGCGGCGGTCGATCGCGGCTGCATCGGTCGCCCCCTGAACCAGCGAGCGGATCTCCTGATCGACCTCCAGGATCTCGAAGATGCCGAGGCGGCCGCGATATCCGGTGCCGGCGCAGCTCTCGCAGCCCGTCGGCTCATAGACCGTGTCGCCGGCGTCGAAGCCGACGGCGGCATAGCGAGGATCCGCACCGAGATCGTCGGCACTCAGCAGGCGCCGCGCCTTGCATCGCTCGCAAAGCCTGCGCACCAGCCGCTGCGCGATCACTGCCCGGAGCGTCGAGCGCAGCAGGAAGTCCTCGACGCCGAGATCGAGCAGCCGCGGCACGGCCGCCGCGGCGTTTTCGGTATGCAGCGTCGTGAGCACGAGATGGCCGGTCAGCGCGGCATGGATGGCGACATGCGCGGTCTCGCTGTCTCTGATCTCGCCGACCATGATGACATCGGGATCCTGGCGCACGAAGGAGCGCAAGGCGGAGGCGAAGGTCAGCCCGATGGCCGGCTTGACTTGCGACTGGTTGATGCCCGGAATCTCGTACTCGACGGGATCCTCGATGGTCAGGATCTTGCGGGTCGGCTCGTTGAGGATCGACAAGGCGGTTGCCAGAGTTGTCGTCTTGCCGCTGCCGGTCGGCCCGCAGATCACGATCATGCCGTGCGGCAGCGCCAACACCCGGCGGAGCGCGCGATCGTCGTGAGAGGCAAAGCCCAACCGTTCGATCGACAGTAATCCCCTGTCCTTCGGCAACAGCCGGATCACCGCCGACTCGCCATGCTGGGTCGGCATCACGGCGACGCGGACATCGAGCTCGAAGCGGCCGACGCGCAGCCGCGCTGCGCCGTCCTGCGGAAGGCGCCGTTCGGCGATGTTCAGCCCGGCGACGATCTTGATGCGCGAGATGACGGCCTGGGGGAGCACGCCCGGAGGCTCGGCGACCGGCTTCAGCAGTCCGTCGACGCGCAGCCTCACCGCGAGGCCGCTCCGCATCGCCTCGACATGGATGTCGCTCGCGCGCAACTCCACCGCCTGCTCGAACAGATCATTGACGGCACGCACCACCGGCGCTCCCGTGGCAAGATCCCGCAGGCTTTCGATATCGTCCTCGCCGAGCCGCGGCTGCGCCGCTTCGCTGCCGGCCGGTCCCTCGTCATCGTCGGCGAGCCGGTTCAGGGCGGTGGCAATGTCTTCCGCCGAAGCCACCACCGTCGCGGCGGGACATCCGAACACGAGCTCCGCGGCGCGGGCCGTCGCGGTGTCTCGAGGATCCGCCACCGCGAGACACGGCGTTCGAGGGGCGGATTGAAACGGGAAGACCATTGCCTCCCGGAGAAAGCGCCGCGAAAAATGCTCGGCCAGCGGCTTGGCCGCGAGCAGGTCCGCCAGCGTGATGCGCGGCAACCCGAGCTGCCGCGCGATCGCATCGGCAAATCCCGGGGAGGCGATATCGGCGACGTCCGACGATCTCGTCCCGCCTTCAAGGACAGCGGCACCGGGCGCCGGCGCCGAGACCCGGGCCGGCCTATCGTCGCCTCGCACATCATCGGCAAATCGAAAAGGAGCAGTCGAGCTCATGGCGCGTCCCGTGACAGATCGTTGTCGACCACCTCGTAGCGGAGGGCAGCGTGGATGAATGCCTCGTTGTCGCGGCCAAGAATGACGCTTATGAGATCCGCGACTTAGAACAACTACAAACCGGCTTCCGGGGCGATCAGCTTCGCTCTGCTCGACTGACCGCGTCGCCATTCGAGCGCCAGACGCTGACCCTCGACGACCTCGTCGGGCGACATCTTGAATGCAACCGCATCCCGAATTCTCAGGTAAGGCTCGCGTTGGTGGCCGGGCGCGGCGGCAGCCGCGAGGCTCAACCATTTGTAGGCCAGGACGTCATCCTGGCCCACGCCATGTCCCTTGTCGTAGCTCAGCCCCAGCAGATACTGCGCCGCCGGTTCGCCGCTCTCGGCGGCCGCGATATACAGCTCGACGGCGGACTCGTAGGATTGCGGAACGCCGAAGCCGTGGCCATACATATAGCCGAGCGCAGTCATGGCGCGCGGATCGCCGCGGTGCGCGATCGGCGCCAGCAACGCGGCGGCCCGCAGATAGTCGCCGCGCGCAAAGGCGGCCCATCCGTCGCCGCGCGGCCGGGCATCGGCCGTCGCTGCGCCGAAGACGAACGCCACGACGGCGACCGCAATCTTCGAGCGCCGCCTCATTGATTGCTCCGCGACGTCTGCAGCGCGCTCGTCGAGACCGGCCTGATGCTGCCGCGCAGCTTCGAACGCAGTTCCTCCGCGACATAATGTGCATCGGTGCCGTCACGGATGATCTGCGGTCGGATGAAGATGATCAGCTCGGTCCGTCCACGGCTGCGGTCATTGTTGCTGAACAGCTCTCCGAGGCCCGGGATCTGGTCGATGCCGGGAACACCGTTGCGCGTACCCTGATGAGTCTCGCTGATGAGGCCGGCCAGCAGCACGGTCTGGCCGCTGGCGACCGCGACGGAGCTCTTCACCTTGCGCTGCGCCACCGTCGGCGTGAGGCTGTTGGCGGTCTGCGACGAGACGTTGCTGATCTCCTGCTCGATTTCCAGCCGGACATTGCCGTTCTCGTTCACCCGCGGCGCGACCCGCAGGATGATCCCGGTGTTGCGGTAGTCGATCGTGTTCACCACCGTGTTGTTGGTCGTCAGCACCGTAGCGCTGCCGGTCGAGACAGGGACCTGGTCGCCGACCTGCAGCGTCGCCGCCTGGTTGTCGATGACCACGAGCGACGGGTTGGACAGCACCTTCACGTCAGTGACGGTGTGCAAGGCGCTGAGGATGGCGCTCGGCTGCGATTCCGACCCGACCAGGAAATTGAATCCGGGGAAGGCGCGGCTCAGAAACGCGTTGGTGATGGTTCCTGCCGCCGAGGCCACCGTCGTCGGCGCCGACGTCGAGGTGGTGTTGAGGAGCGAGCCCTGATCGGGCCGCAAGCCGAGATTCTTGCTGGTCAGGAAGGCCTGCACACCATAGGTCAGATTGTCGTTGAGGGTGACTTCGGCGATCGTGGCATCGATCGCGACCTGCAGTTGCGGCCGGTCGCATTGCCGCAGCGTGGCTTCGATGATGCGGTAGTTCTCACGGTCGGCGTAGATCAGCAGGGTGTTGTTGACCACATCGGGCGTGATGCGTACGCCGTCCATGAGCGGCTTGCCGCCGGTCGAGGGCGCGCGCGTTTCCGAACCGGCGTCAAGGCCGGCCTGGGTCGGCGGCGGCGTGCCGTTGAAGCCGCGATTGGCGACCAGGCCGTTGTTGCCCTGCTGCTGCCCGGAGAAGCCGGAAGCCGCCGTCGCGCCTGCGGCCGACAGACGCTCGCTGCTCGAGCTTGCTGACGCTCCCGATCCCGGAGCAAGCTCCGTCGACGACACGTCGCCGGCCGCGCCCGTGCTGCCGGTGAACATCTCGTTCAACACCCGCGCCATCTGGCGCGCTTCGCCGTATTTGACGCGATAGACATGGACGCTGTTACGGAGCGTGTTGCCGGTATCAAGCCGCTTGATCCAGGTCTCCGCGGTGCGGAGCAGCGCCGGCTTGCGGCTGATCACCATGACGGCGTTCATCCGGCTGACTGCCTGGAACTTGACCATGTTCTGGCCGAGGCCGCTGTCGCCGGTATCCATGATCTTCTCGAGCTCGGCGACGATGGGTTCCGGATTGCCGTTGGAGATCGGGAAGATCCCGACCGACTGGCCGCGCATCCAGTCCGCATCGAAGCTCAGCGCGGCATCGGCGGCCGTGCGTCGCTCGGCTCCCGTTCCCTGGATCAGCAGGACGTTGCGGCCCGGATCAGCGCGCACCGTGCCGGGCTTGAGCGCGAAACTGTCGAGCAGCTTCAGCAGCGTCGGCGCCGAGACGTATTGCAGCGGAAGCACCGTGATGCCGTAGCCCGGCTCCGCCGTGGCGCCGGGGGCATCCACATTGCCCGCCCCGATCGCCTCGCCCAGCGGGATCAGACGATAGCCGGAGTTGTCCCGCACCAGCGCGGTCCCGGCCAGGCGCAGTGCATTCTCCAGCACATAGACCACGTCCGATTTTGGCATCGGACGCACCGACGACAGGCTGACCGTCCCCTGGATGCGTGGATCGATCGTGTAGCCCACGCCGAGCACGTCGCCGAGCACGACCTTGGCGACCGTTGCGATGGGCGTGTTCTCGAAATTCAACTCGAAGCCGTTGCCGACCGCCTGCGAATGCGCCGCGACCTGCTGCACCGGAAGCGACGTCGTCGCCGGCGCCTCCGCGCGCGCGTCGTTGGGATCGTCGTTGCCGCCATAGATCTCGGCCCGGGCGCGTCGCGCCGCCGGCGACTGCTCCGGCATCGCCTGCCTCGGATAGCGCGGTGAAAGATCGAGCCGCCCGACCTTGTCGATCACGTCGTCGCCACGGTTGTCGCCCCCGAGCGTCGCCGGGTTGCAGCCACCAAGCGCCATCGCCACGAAGGCGAGCGTCATGAGCGTGCGACGTCGCAGCCAACCAGGGCCCAAATCCGCCATATCAACCACTCGCACGCCCACCCCAACTACCAGCTTGGTCCTCGTTGCGGACCCTGGGCGAAACGCCTGCATTTCGTCCCGGATCGCTGCTCGTTGACAGGGGAGCCCGCCGCTTTCAGGCCATCGCTCCCTCATTGCTCCGCTACCAGAGCCAGCCGACACCCGCGAGAACACGGTCGGACATTGCGCCGGTCGCGCTGTGATCGATCACCTTGGTGTAGTTGATCTTGTAGACCAGACTCGGATTTGGGAAGATGGCGACGCCGACGTCGTGGAACGTCATGTCGCCGCTTCCGGTGATGTTGTTGAGTCCGTTGGTGAGATCGGAGCCGAGCATGCCCGACGTCTGGAAGTTCTGCCGGGTGTAGCGGTAGAACGGCACGATGTCGTAGTCGTTCGGCGCCCTGAAGTGATAAGCGATCTCACCCGAATAGCCCCACATGCTCTTGCCGACATTGTTCGTGTCGTCGAGATCGTTGTTGGCGCGCAGGTTCTCCGGGTTCGAGAAGTGCACATAGGCGTACTCGCCGCGCAATTCCAATCCGGTATTCGGAACGCGATATCGCGCTTCGGTATTGAAGATCGTCATCGCGTTCCTGCCGAGCGGCGTCTCGGTGCCATCCGGCTGCGTGGCATACGCGCCGCGCGGCGTCACGTTCGGCGAGTAGTAGATGGCTGAGCTCCCGGCAAAGCCCGGGAGGAACGACGGCGTGTAGCTGAGCCGCAGCGTATATGCGAGCTCGTTGCTCAGCTGCCGGAAATCGCCGATCGGCGCCTTCGACAGCGCGAGCGCATCCGCACCGGTGATACCGCCCGCATAGCCTCCAGAAATGATGTGACCGTTGTCGCCTCGATGATCAAAATTGTCACCGAAGTCCTCGGCGCTCTGGCTCACCTGGAACTGGTAGTTCAGGCCGTCGACGATCTTGCCGTAAAAGCCCGCCGAAGGTGCATACCAGGTCGTCGGGATCAGGCCATTGGCGAGCTCGGGCCGCTGCACGCTGTAGAACAGCGTCGGCTCGTGATACAGATTGGTGAACGAGATCGGGATCAGGTCGATGCCCGGAGATCGCAGAGTGAAGTGGTCGTTGAACTTCACGTCGAAGAAGGCCTGCTCGACCTCGACCGCGCCGTGCAGCTTGTCGTCGTTGTCGAACGCCGTACCGCCGTGCTCCCATTCCAGCTCGGCGTTGAAAGTGATGTAGTCGTTGACCTGGTAGGTCGGCAGCAGCACCAGACGCGCCATATCGAAGCCGTTCTGCCACTGCCCGTTGGCCGCCGGGTTCTGCATCGAGCCCAGCTTGATTTCGCCGTACATTCCGATCCGCATGCCGGGCACGGGCGACGGCGCTGCACCGAACAGATCCTTGTTGGACGCCGGCGGAGGTGCCTTCAAATCGGCTGCCGGGATGAACTTCGGCTTGGGATCCGAATCCGCGAACGCTGCCGCGAGCCGGGACGCCGGAGAGGACGATTGCGGAGCCTCGGCCGGCTTCGAATTGGCGGCCTCGACATCCTTCGTGTCGGCGAGCGCCATGGCGTTGCTGGCGGGCTTGAATGCCGAGGACGAGCCGTCTGACGCCTTCAAGGCGCCATTACGAGCATCCTTTGCCGGGCTCAGCGCGACGGCGGCTGATGGACTCCGCGACGCAAGCGACGCCGACTGCCCCAAACCGGCTGGCTTTTTCGCCTTGGCGTCCTTGAGCTCGACCTGGAGCGTGTTGATCCGCTGCTCCATCGATTCGATCTTCGCCATCAACGCCTTGACCGCAGCGCTATCCGTCGACCGCGACGCGCCGTCGGCCGCCTGCGCCGCCGCCGCGCTCAGAGCCAGCATCGACGCTGCAGCAAGCAGAGATGACGGCAAATACTTGCGGCCGCGACGTCGGTCACCGCTCTGGTCGATACTCGAAGCGATACCGTGTGATGAGACGGCGTCTCCTGCGCCTCTGCCGGCGCAGCTAATCAAGACCATCAGTCAATCCTCCCCGTAATGATGCGCGGGCGTGCATCCCTCCACCCGCGCAGTCGTGAAAAGTAAGTTCACGCGACTGCGAGCCATTCGCGCTAAAAGTCGGCGATGTCGATACTTGGGCTCGCTCGCGATGCTCGCGTGTCAGCACTTTGACGACGCGCCTCGGACTGGCTGAGTGCGCCGACCTGTGCCGGACGCATCCGCGTCGGCAACCGGACAGCTAACTTGTTTCATTTATTACTAATTATCTTCCGGCGAGCGTTGGCGTACGGCAGCGCGGTCGCCTTCGCCTGGAGCGATGCTGGCGGGCCGTACAGCGCGTGCGAACGGGCGATGCCACACTTGGTCAGCGACAGCCGCAGTCCGAAAGAAAATGCGGTCAGGTGATGGCGCCGCTTGGCCGACACGCTGGAATTCTGCGACAAAGCGCCAGTGATCGCGGTGGAGATTGCGGCGAGGCGACGCATGATCCGACGATGCGAAACCCTCCGCTGGCGCAGGCGAGTACCTACCGAGCGCGATCGTGGCGGTCCAGTTCGGGATGAAAGCGGGCCTTTAAAGAGATTCTAAACCGCTTCACAACAACTCACAGCAGAACTCTTCGAAACTCGAACAAATCAGTTGCCGACTGATTTTGAGAGCACAGAGCATCCACTAAGCTCTCTCATCATTACGCCGCATTGCGTGACCCTATTATCGATCGATGAGTGTGGCCTCGCCGACGATCGCTCATACTCCGCTGCGGAAGCCCAGCATCACTCGGTCGAGCAATCATCGTCGCGATGGCCGCGGGCATCATCGTTCGATGCACGGGCTCACCTTGCGGCCCTTGCCGGTCGGGCGCCACAAACGTCGAAATTGGACTTGAGGGTGAGCCGAGTGCCTTGCTTGGAAGCCGCCATGATCGAGGAGGCCATATGAACGCTGTCCATCGGCTGGTGCCGGCGATCGCACCGCTGCAAAACGTTCTTGGCGATCTCGCCGAGACGATCCGTCGCGATGCCCGCATCGTTGAACGTCTGTCCGACCACCAGCTTGCAGACGGGCGACGCTTCGCCTTCCATCAACACGAACTCGAGAACCTGCCCGGAATCACACTCAACACTTTCGACGCCGACGGCCCCGTTTGGCTCGCGGTCGAGCACTTGACGGCCGTTGGCCCGCCCGACATCGATTCCGATATCAGGATGTGGATCGACGTCTCATCAGACCCAGACCGTCGGCCGCTGGTTCGGCAACGTGTGACGATCACCGTACCGGCCGAAGAGAAGGAGCGACTGGTTGCCTCCGGCCAGGCATGCGCCGAACACTGCGCGCCGGCGGGCGAGCGCTCGGCCTCCCCCGGTCTCTGGACCGTGCGCCTGCACCTGGAGCAACGCCCGGATGTCGTCGAGCGCCTGGATCGCTATCTCGCCGGCTCGTGGGCCGCATGGGCGGCAGCCGAACGACCGCGCCGCCGGACCATCGTGCTTCACCGCCGGCTTGGCGAGTTGGCCCGGCTGAAGGGACCCGGTCGCAACGATGCGAACCACGAGATCGTGTGGGGTATCGGCGTGTCTCGATGGCGGCGTCACGGCCGCGACCTCGACCTGCCGCTGCTCGAGCGTCTCGTCGAGATCGAGGTCCTTGACGGCTCCGAATCCGAGATCCGGATCCGGCCGCGGATGGTCGGCGCAACGGCCAATTTGAAGGCGTTCGAGCCACTCACGCCGGCGGCGAAACTCGCGGGCAATACGGCCGAGCAGTTGCTCGAACGGGGCGTCGAGCTCTCGCCGTTCGAACCCGCCACCTTCGAGCCGATCCTCAGTGCGCTCGGGTCGCAGCTCGACCCGAACGGCATCTACTGTCCGACCATGCCGGACTCGGCGCTGCTGCTGCCTGAGGAAGGCGAACAGCTGGTCGTCTCAGATCGATGGGTGATCTTTGCACGGCCGCGCTCGGATGCGCTCCTGCTGCGCGACATCAAGCGCCTGAAACGCGCATTGGATTATATGCCCGGGAGCGCAGGCTGCCTGACTGCGCTGGCTCACCTCCTGGCCGGCGCGTCTGATCACGACTCCGGTGACGGCACGCGACGCCGCCTCTCCGGCGTGATCGGCGACCCCATCGACGTCGCACCGGCGGTTCGGATGACGGCAGATCGCGGCGATCTGTTTTTTCCGCTGCCGACGAACTCCGACCAGATGGAGATGGTGCGACAGCTCCAGCGGTCGGATGGGCTCGTCGTGACGGGCGCAGTCGTGGCCGATCGCGCATGCGCGATCGCCAACGTGGTCTGCCATCATCTCGCGCTGGGCTTGCGCGTGCTCGTCGTGTCTCGCAACACGTCCGCGCTGTCGCTGCTGGCGCAGAAGCTGCCCCGGTCCGTCCGCGACCTCACCGCCGACCTGACTGGCCCGGACAAGGATGCTTTGAAGCACGCCGAAAGTGTCGTCAGCAGGCTGCTGTCGATCATCGACAGGACCGACCTGCACGATCAGGCCGACCACGTCAATCAGCTCGAGCGCGATATCATCGCGGCCAGCCGCGAGATTGCCCGTCTCGATGATGAGGTCGCCGGCATCGCCAGTCGAATGATGCTGCGTTCCGGCAGCTCCGGCCTGCCGCTCGACACCTTGGCGACCCTGATCGCCGATCGAGACGCCTATGCGTGGTTCGCTGATCGGCCGCTTCGGTTTCTGAGCGAGACCGATCCGATCGTGGCGGCGGTCGACCAGGCGCGGGCAGCGCGGCTGCGACTCGGCGATGATCTCGAACATCTCGATGACCAGCAGCCGGATATCGCTTCCCTGCCCGACGGTGGAGTTGTCGCGCGTCTGCACCGGGATCTCCAGCAGACTGAGGACAGCGGCGACGGCAGGCTCGCGCGCCGGATGATCGAGCAGCTCGATCAGACGAGCGCGGATAAGCTCGCAGACGACCTCCTAGCCCTGGCGGCAGCCCATCGTGTGATGGCCGAGGAGCCGTGGCTCGCAGCATTTTCGCCGGTAGGCTCGCCGTCGGGCGAGACCTCCGTCGACGGCAACATCCTGATTGATTTTGCCCGCGATGCGTCGTCCCTGTTGTCGCGACGGGCCGACTTTCTGGTGAGGCCGGTGGACGTGCCTGCAGACGCCTTCGTCAGCGAGGAATTGTTGAGAGCCGTCGAGCGGCTGTCGGCAGATCAGAGACCGTTTGCAGCTTTCGCGCTGTCCGGACGTGCATTGAAGCAAACCCTGGATACGATCAGGGTGGCCGGCTTCGCACCTAAGGGCGCGGCCGATTGGACGCATGTGCGCGATCATCTCAGATGGCGGCGCCACCTGCACTCGCTCGACGTTCGATGGCGGTCCCTGGCAGCGGAAATCGGCGCGCCCATGCCAGAGCCCGGCTCCTCCCCTTCGCTCACCCGGCACGAGCGCCTCGTGAAGAGCGTCGAAATCGCGCTCGTGGCGGCAATGCTGGCCAAGCGCAATGTGCAGACCGTCGCTTCGAAGCTGTCGCTGCCGGATGGAGAGATCACCGGCCTGCTCGATGACGGCCAACGGTTGACCGCGCTGGCATCAGCGATCAGAAGCACGGCCGTCCGCGTCGGCAAGCAGCGCAACGAACTCGTCCGACTGAACGAGCTGTTCCGAGGCTGCGGCGCGATCGCGACGAGGGTTCAGGCCGAGGTGCTGTCACGGGTCGGCCGCGATGACGTCGACGCAGAGGACATCGGGTCCCGTTGGAACGACATCCGCACGTGGCTGCAGCGTCTATCCGACCGCCGCCAGGATATCGAGCTGATCAACGAGCTGCATCAGTCCATGACCGAGGCAGGAGCGATCGAGCTCGCCCGACGGGTCAAGACCGAACCGGCGACGGCGGACAGCGGAGATCCGGTGCTGCCCGCAGATTGGATGATGGCCTGGAATTGGGCGGTGCTGATGCGACAGACCGAAGGTCTCGGGCAGCAACAGCTTCTGCAGGATCTGTCCGACCAGCGCGTTGCATTGGAGATCGCGCTGCGCCAGCTGTTCGAGCAGGTCGTCGTCGCGCGGATTCATCTCGCTCTGGTCCAGAACGCCGGAAGCGCCGTGCGGCAGGCGTTCGCCAGGTTCATGACGACCTGGCGCAAGATGACCGCGACATGCTCCGGCCCCAGCGCCTTCCAGCTGCGTCAGGCGGCGCGCCAGGCCCTCGAAAGCTGCCACGAAGGCATTCCGTGTCAGCTGATGCCGGCCTGGCGTGTCGCCGAGCAACTGCCGGCGCGATTGGCCGCATTCGATCTCGTCGTCATCGACGACGCCTCTCACTCGGACCTGCGCGAGCTCAACGTCCTGCTCCGCGGACGCAAGGTTCTGGCGATGGCTGAAGACCGGCCGGCCGAGGAGATGATCGGGCAAAGCCCTGGCGTGGCGGGGAGCGGCGGCCCGACCGGCCCCGGCAACGCTCCCTCGTTCATTCGCCAGCTCATGCCGCCAAAGGCCGCGCTTTGCGACCTGCTCGAACTGCTGTTTGCCGACAGGATGATCCGGCTCCGTGCGCATGCCCGCCGTGACGAGCCCGTCGCACTGCCGATGGCCAGCTCAGCGCCGCCCATGGCGCCAATGGGTGCGCCTGCCGGCAACGCATATGCCGCGGCATCAAGCAGCGTGACGGTCGCCTTGCCCAGCCCCGCCACATCGCCGCCGGCCTATTCGCTGGAGGACGAGATCGCCACAGTGGCGGAAAACCTCTCGTTCGCGCGGCTGGAGCAGCGCGCGCAGTCGACCGTGTCGAACGAGCCCCCAGCGCCTGGCTGGCTGCGCAGCCGTTTGGAGAGGAACACGGAAGCGAGCCAACTGCGTGTCGCGCGCCAGGCGGTCCGCGACGCTGCAACCGACGACGCCGCAGTCTCACCGCTTGATGAGCCGGCGCCGTCGCTGACATCGCGGATCGAACCCGATGCGGCAATGATGGATGCCCGGACGCAACCCGATGCGCGGACGGCAATGACGCTGGACGACGTCGCGGACGTCGTCATCGTCTCGCCCGTTCATGACATTCAAGCGCCGGAGACGAAGAGACACGTCCAGGGGAAGCGCGCACACGACGCGGCGAGCATCAAGCCTCCGCTGCCGTCAATGCGCCGAGGCCGCGCGCCCGCGCATTCAGAACAGCCCCGCCGCTCGCTGCGGCGGCGTGTCATGGCCGCCGCCGCGATCGTGACAGTGGCGATGGTGGGCGCCTCGATCTACTGGCAGCCAGCAGCCAGCTGGGTCGCAAGCGCATGGCAGGTGGTAACGAACCAGGTCGCGGGCTCGTGGAACGCCGCCTCCCCCGCGGCAGCGCTGCCGGCCGGCGCCGAGCAGCGCAAGGTCACGGCCGAACGAATGACACCGGACGCCAGGAGCACGGCGGCCCGCGACGTCGCCAGCGCCACCACCGGCGGCGCCGTCGAGCCGATCGTCTCGCAGGCCGTGCTGTATCAGGAGGATCCGCAGGATCCGCTCGGAAAGCGCTATTTCGGCAAGGTGACCTGGCGTGTCGAGCGTGGCACGGGCAGCGTGCCGGCCTCCATCACCGGCAATGTCGAGATCGACAAGCAGATGAAGGCGACCTTGTCATTACGGCCCAACAAGGAAGCCGACATGCCGGCCAGCCACATCCTCGAGGTCAAGTTCAACTGGCCGGAGGACCCGAGCCACGCCGGCGTGGAAACGTTGAAGGGCGTCAGCATGAAGGCCAAGGAGGCAGGCCGTGGCTCGGCCTTGTCCACCTTGACGGCCAAGGTGACGCCAGAATTCTTCATGATCGCGCTGTCGGCCAACGAGGTCGACAAGACGCGGAACGTTCTGCTGCTGAAAGGCAAGGAATGGATCGATATCCCGATCGTGTACAACGGCGGCAGCCGGGCTGTGCTGGCGATCGAGAAAGGAGCGGACGGTGAGCGCGCATTCGCGGATGCGTTTACCGCGTGGGGACAATGACGCGGCCGCGAGGCCGACGCCTGACGGCTCGCGCGCGATGATCGGCCTCGACGCCCCCAGCTCCGCGCAAGCTCTGCCGCCCGAGGCGCGCGAAGGAGCGCTGGCCACGGTGAGCTATCCGGTGCCCTGCGAGCGGTGCGGGCGCGTCGTGCGCGTCGCGTTGAATGCGCTGCGCGCTCCCAGCTTTCATCACGTCGCAGAGCAGGCCTCGTGTCCGGACATCCAGGAGCGCCGAAGCCAGGGGGACGGCGGGCTGCTGCTGATGATGTGCGGCCCGTTGAAGCAATCGCTCGCGGCCCTTTGCGATGCTGCGGAAGTCGAAGCGAACCCGCCTGCCAATGGCGCGGCCGGGCGGGTGGTCTGCAGCATCCCAGGCGTGTCGATCGCTCAGTACGACCCGGATGAGGCGCGCAGGCGCGCCGAGATCTGGCAAGCCCATGGGCTCGACAAGCTGGCCCTGCGGCTGCGCAAGGCGGCCGCCGCCGCAGAGCGCGGCCCACGCGTCTGGATCCGCGCCGGCGCGGGCGTCGGCGCATTGCTGCTCGCGGCCGCGGGTCTCTGGATGTTCACGGCGCGAGAGCCTGTTCTGCGTCCATCAGCGCAGCCGCAAGCGACCGAAGCATCCGAGGCGCCAGCGGACGTCCCCGGCGCCGAACCTTCCGTCCGCGTCGTCGCCATGCAGTCGGTCTCGACCGCGACTGCGTCCGATCCAGCGGCAGCAGGAGATTCATCCGCGGAGACCGTGGTCAGCGAGGCGCCGCCTCGGGACGAGAGCGTGACGCGCGCCGCGGATGCGACGCCAGCGGCTGCTCCGACCGCTTCGCAGAGTCCGGACACGTCCAAGATCCGCCTGCCGGACATCGTGATGATCCCCGGCGGAACGTTCACCATGGGCGGGACGGAAAGCGCGGAGCTTCCGCCTCATCGCGTCACGATCAAGCCGTTTGCACTCGGCAAATACCCGGTCACGATCGGCGAGTGGAAGGAATGCGTTGCCGACAAGGCGTGCGCTGACGTGACGAGCGGTCCGGATGACAACCCGGTCACCAATGTTAGCTACGACGACGCCAGGGACTATCTGGTGTGGCTGTCACGAACGGTAGGAAAGCCGTTCCGCCTGCCGACCGAGGCCGAATGGGAATATGCCGCGCGCGGCGGCGCGAGTACGACATACTGGTGGGGCGATCAGATGCGTCCCGGCATGGCCAACTGCAGCCGATGCGGCGACGCGGATGCTCCACCGCAATTGATGAAGATCGGAAGCTTTCCGGCCAATCCATTCGGCCTGTTCGACATGGGCGGCGGCGTCGACCAATGGGTCGCCGACAACTGGCACAAATCGTATCAGGGAGCGCCATCCGACGGCACGGCCTGGCTCGACGAACAGAGCTTCGTTCATGTCATTCGATCGGGCTCGTGGAAGAAGGATGCGAGCTATGCCCGCAGCGGCAGCCGCGACCGCTATGATGGAAGGGTGAGGTATCCGACCCACGGCTTCCGCATCGCTCTTTCGCTGTGACACGCTCTCCTTTGATGCAAGACGTGTGATGCGAACCCTGGGCCGCAGCGGCACCATCGCGTCCTTCCATCGGCGTTTAGTTTGATTCTCGACGAGAGGCGCGCCGCGAGCTCGCCGAATCCTCAATTTCGCCTTGCTACGCTCGCTGTATCGATTTGCGACATCGTTCGATATTTGCCGTCATCGTCCGTATTTGTGAGTTGGAAGTTATGAGGAGTGAGAGCTCTGCGCAGGCTGCGCTGCTGCGCGATCTGGCGTCCGTTGGAAGATCGCATCCGGCGCTGATCGCGCCGCTCGCCTTCCTCGCTGCCATGATGCTACTGCCGGCCAAGGCGTCGGCGCAGGCGAGGACGGCTCCGAAGGATGCCTATCTCTACTTCATCTCGCCCGAAGACGGTGACACCGTGAAGAGCCCGTTCTGGTGCCGCTTCGGACTGCGCAACATGGGCGTGACGCATGCCGGCGACAGCTTCTCCAATACCGGCCATCACCATCTGCTGATCGACTCCAACGAGCCGATCAGCCCGGGTGAGCCGATTCCGCAAGACCGGAAGCATCTTCACTATGGCGGCGGCGAGACCGAGGCCCTCATCGAGCTTCCGCCGGGCAAGCACACCCTGCAGCTCGTGATGGGCGACGGGATGCACTTCAACTTCGATCCGCCGCTGATGTCGAAGAAGATCACGATCACCGTCACGGACCCCTCGCAGCGGCACAGCCGGAAGGCGGAGCGATCTCACCGGCGCACGAAACATGCCCACGAGCACCAGGCGCGTCCGGCCGAAACATCCACGGCCGAGGTCTCGCCGTCCGATCCGTCGAAGTCGGCAGGAGCCGTCGATTTCATCAAGGGCCTGTTCTCGGGAACCAAATGAATCCCGACCATGATCCGCCGAAAGGAAGGACCACGGCGTGTCGCGCTGGACACCTGGATCGGCTGCACCTGACCACCGGTCGGAGGCAGCCTGCCGCGTTCGATCGCAGCAGCGGCGCCGGCGCAGAACGTCGTCGGCCGGCCCTTCGATCTCTGTGTAAGCTATTGATTTAATTGGTACAGTTGGGTGGGCTCGAACCACCGACCTCCTGTTCCACAGACAGGCGCTCTAACCAACTGAGCTACAACTGCATCCGCCTCGGGACGTCCCTCAGGGGGTGCCCGAACGCGCCGGAAACTAGGTGCAACGGGCGAATTTGGCAAGGCCGAGAACGGATAAAGTCTGCGGCCTCGCCCCCGTTTTTTGGGCGTCGCGACACGCCCTCATGGCGCCGATCGCGGCGCTGAAAAGCATCGGGTCCAGACGCGGAAGCGCCGGACCCAGGAAGCCTCGAGTGGTCGGGCCGGACGATGGAGGCCACGGCCGACCGGTAGGGTGGCGCGCCTCAGGCCGCCGTCTTGAACAGCTTCGTGGCGCTTTCCTTGATCGGCTCGACCGTCTCGGCCGCGACCTTCTGGCCGAGCTCACCGAGCTCCTTGGCCTGCACCGTGAACGTCTCGAACTGCTTGCGGACGAAACCGGTCCACAGTTCCATCGCCTCCGACGGCGACTTCACGCCGAACAGCTCCTGGGCGAAATCGAGCGAGGCGGTGGTGTTGGCCTTGGTGAACTCCATGACCTTGGACGAGTAGGCGCCGGCACCCTTGCTGGCATTGGCGAAGAACGCCTCGATGGCCGAATTGTGGGTTTCGGCTGCGTCCTTGAACTTGGCATAGTTCTCGCGAGCCTGCGACACGCCCTTCTCGGCGAGCGCGCGCACCTGTTCGGGAACTTCGAACGGAATGATCGATGCGGAGAAAGGATCGGTGGCATTGGTCATGGCATGCATCCTTCAGAACATTGAAGACCGGACGGCCCGAAACGGGGACGTCACTTCGGATCACGCAGAGGAACCGCCCCTGGGAGGTAACAACCTCGCGTAGAGCTATATCGTGTCGATTTTGTGCAACGCAACGGAAATTCCGACATGATGAACTTTTTGTCGCGCTTGCGGTGGAACTTACGCAGCTCATCAACGCGCGAGAGACGAGGCGGCCCGGTCAAGCCTTCGGCTTGGTCGCATCGAACGCCGCGCGGCTGATCGCCTGCCCCATCTCGCTCGCCTGTTCCGCGAGCGACCGCATCTGACCCTGGATGAACTCGCTGTGCAGCTTCAGCACCTCGGGCAGGTCCTTGGCGTGGACCAGCGACTGCGCATAGTCGAGCGACGACTGCACGTTCTTCTCGGCATAGGACAGCACCTTGGCGCCGATGTCCTTGGCCCCGGCCCGCACGGTCGCGCCACGCTCCTCCAGCGAACCGGCCGTGGCCTCCGCGCCTGCCAGGAACTTCTCGAACGTCTGGCGCGCCTGGTCGAAGCCGGCTTCAGCCATGGCCCGCATGTCCTTCGGAATCTCGAATCGGCGGCTGTCGTCAGTCATCGTTCCCTCCTTCTGATCGCCGGATCGGCGGCGCCATGGCGTCCTCGCCCGGCCCGTGGCCTCGCCCCGAGACCCGACCCGCCTTCGACCTCACGCCCACCATCGTGCCCGCCGGATCCGTAATTGCAACATCCAACCCGGGCTTCCCTCCGCGGTTCTGAGCGCTCCGGGCGGTGAGGAACACATTAAGGTTATCCAAGCTTTAGCAGGACCGGAGCACAGCCCGACCGTGGACCTCTGCCCTCAAAACGCGCGATAGTAACGAATTCTTAACGCTACCAGCTCCGGTCGCCATCAACGTCAAAGAGCCCTGCGCCACTGCCCATGAACCGCGCCGATCTCGAATTGCAGGCCCTCAGCGATCCCCGGCTCGCCATCCATGCCGCGGGCGCGCTGCCGGCGTGGCTCTGGGCGGCAGACGGCAGCCGGGTGCTGTGGGCCAATGCGGCCGGGGCGCGCGCACTTGGTGCCACCAATGTGCCGGCGCTGCTCGCCAAGACGTTCGGACCAGCCGATTCGCATCGGCGCCAGGTCGCTCAATTGGGACGACAACTGCCCGAGACCGGGGCGACGCGCCTTGAGCGTCTGCGCGGCTTCGGCGCGCCGCTCGGCACACTCGCCACCTGCGGCTGCGCCCGGATCGACCTGCCCGATGGCACGCGCGGCCTGCTGATCACCAGCGCCGACAGCGGTGGGCGCAGCTTGCCGTTTCCGGAGCGCCTGAGGCGCCTCGTGGAGGGAAGCGAGCTCGCGCTGGTCGCATTCACCGAGCATGGGCAGTTCGCCGGGATCAGCACCACCGGACGACAGCTGTTCGGCATGCGCGACCTCAGCGATCCGGATGTCGCCGCGGCCCGCCAGGCGGCGCTCCTGGACGGCCTCGCCGAAGTGACGCTCGGCACCGAGCGCGCGATGCTCCACCGCGTCGGCAGCGGCAGCCAGGTCGGACTCGTGGCCGTGCCGTTGCCGGCCCCGCGCGATGAGTTGGAGGCACCGAGCCCGGCGCCTCCCCCCAATGCAGAGCCCGCTGAAGATGCCTCGGCGGCATCACCGATTGCGGTGGAGACCCTCCACGCCGATGCGGCCGCGGCTCCGCCTGCCCCTTCGATGGATGACATGACTGAACGCGAAACGGACTACGAAGCCCCGGCGCTGTCGAATGAAGCGCCCGCCGAGTTCCTGCTGATCGACGATCCCGCCGAAGCCGACCTCTTCGAGCCGCTTGGCCAAGTCTCACAGCGGATGGCCGACCAACAACATCCGTCCGACGCTGCGCCCATCCAGCCCTCGTCCGGAGAAACCAAGGCCGGTGAAGCGCCCGTGCCGCCGCAGCCGAGCGCGCCGGAGCACGCGGCCGAGACGGCCGCGACCGAGTCATCGGCGGGCGGCCGCCGCCATCCGCTGCGCTTTTCATGGCAGATCGATGCCGAAGGCCGGTTCTCGCTCGGGTCCGATGAGTTCGCGCGCCTGATCGGCCCCCACGGCGCCGCGCAGCTCGGCCGGCCATGGCCGGACATCGCGACCTTGCTCGGGCTCGATCCCGATGCGCGGGTCAGCGCAGCGATCGCGACGCGGGAGACCTGGAGCAACATCGTCGTCAGCTGGCCGGCCGACGGCGGCGAGCGGCTTGCCGTGGAACTCTCCGGACTGCCGGTCTTCACCGCAGACAAGACCTATGCCGGCTATCGCGGCTTCGGCGTCTGCCGTGACCTCGACGCGCTGAACCGGCTCGAAGCTCGTTCGCCGATCGATGCGGACGCGGCCGAGCCTCTGGAAGCTGACGACACCGATGTTGGCCCACCCGATTTCGTCGCTTCGCATCCCGCTCAATCCGACCTGGCGCCGGCCCCGGATGCGCCGCTGCAGCATGACATGATCCACACCGCGCCGCGCGACGCTTCCATTGCGAGCAACGAGCCCCACATCGATGGTGCCGGGCTCGAGACGGTCGGAAACGTCGTTCCGTTCCGGGCTCCCGGCGAGAGCAAGCTTCCGGCGCTGACACCGGTGGAGAACAATGCGTTTCATGAACTTGCGCGCCAGCTGTCGGCTCGGCTCGAGGGTGAGATCCGCAGCCCGGCGGCGGAGCATGGCGGCCCGTCGCCCGAACCGGCTGCCCGCGTGAGCGACCCGTTCGGCCCGCAGCATCAGGACCCGTCGGCCGTTGCCGACATCGCGGGTGCGGATGGCACCGCGCTTCAGACCGATTGGCTGGCGCCCGAGGTCCCGCCCGCCCAGGGCGACAGCCAGCGCGACCGTATCCTGCTCGACCTGCTGCCGACCGGGATGTTGATCTACCGGCTCGATCGTCTGCTCTATGCCAATCCCGCCTTCTTCAGGCAGATGGGCTATGCGGATCTTCCGACGCTGGAGCAGGCGGGCGGCCTCGACGCGCTGTATGTCGAGCCCGGTGTCTCCTCCGGGAGCAGCAAGGCCGACGCCGGCACGCCGGTGACGATTTCCGCAGCCGACGGCTCCAGCAGCGAGGAGATCAAGGCCGAGGCGCGCCTGTTCACGATCACCTGGGATGGCGACACCGCGCATGCGCTGATCTTCGCGCCGGGGCCAGGTCCTTCAGCGGTTGTCACGCCCGCCGCCGAGGCCGCACCGACACCTGCTCCAGCCTCGTCTGCACCGCCCGCGCTCGTCGCGGCCCAAGCTCCGGTGGCCGGCCATGCCGAAGCCGAGGATCTGGCAGCCATCCTCGACGTCACCGCGGAAGGCATCCTGATGTTCGATGCCGGCGGCAACATCCACGCCTGCAACCGCAGCGCCGAGACGTTATTCGGTTACGATGGCGCCGAGCTGGCTCGCCGCAATCTCATCGAGCTGTTCGCTCCGGAGAGCGCAAGGCTGGTCCTGGACTATCTCGATGGCGTACAGCAGGGCACATCCGGCGGACTCGATCAGAGCCGCGAGGTGCTCGGCAAGGTGGCACAGGGCGGCGCCATTCCGCTCTCGATCTCGATCGGCCGCACCAGGGCCGACGGTCCGAATTTCTTCGCCGTGTTCCGCGATCTGTCGCAGCTCCGCCGTGGCGAGAGCGAGCTGCTGCAGGCGCGCCGCGTCGCCGACCGCGCGGCCAATGCCAAGGCCGACATGCTGGCGCGCATCAGCCACGAGGTTCGCGCGCCGCTGAATGCGATCATCGGCTTCGCGGAAGTGATGATCGGCGAGCGCTTCGGCACGATCGGCAACGCGCGCTATGCCGAATACATGAAGGACATCCGCGCCTCCGGCGAACGCGTGGTGTCGCTGATCGACGATCTGCTGGAGCTGTCACGCATCGAGACCGGAAAGCTCGAGCTGGCGTTTACGTCGCAGAATCTGAACGAGCTGGTCGAGAGCTGCGTGGCGGCGATGCAGCCGCAGGCCAACCGGGCCCGCATCATCATCCGCACCTCGCTGTCGCAGGCGCTCCCGCCGGTCATCGCCGATACCAGGGCGCTGCGCCAGATCGCCATGAACCTGATCTCGGCCTCGATCTCGCTCGCCAATGCCGGCGGTCAGGTGATCGTCTCGACGGCGATGTCGGATTTCGGCGAGGTGGTGCTACGCGTGCGCGACACCGGTCACGGGCTGAACGATCAGGCGGTTGCCGCGGCGCTCGAACCGTTCCGCGCGACGGCCGCGTCCGAGCTCGGCTCCGATGGATCGGGTCTCAGCCTGTCGCTGACCAAGGCGCTGGTCGAGGCCAATCGCGCCCAGTTTCACATAAAGGCGGCGCCGAAATCCGGAACGCTGATGGAGGTCGTGTTCTCCAGGGCGGTCGCGCGCAATCAGAGCACGGGCTGAGCCGATCCGGCCGATGATCTGATCGCAAGCGCACGCAGCCTGAGGCCGAGCAGCAGCGGACCGAATGCCAGCACGAAGCCTGCGAAGGCGATGATCCAGGAGAAGGCCGCGACGTGCAGCAGCACGGCGGCATGGTCCGGCACCAGCACGGCGCAGACGCGCGTGAGCGCTGCAACGATGATGCCGAGGTAGATCGCCTGGGTCGCCACAGAGGCCGTCAATGCCTGGCCGGTGTGGCCGAGCGTGGCCCGCGTCATCACCGCGAGCGTCATGATGCCGGCGGCACCGACCATCCAGGCATGCAGCCCGGCGCTCGGCAGCACCCATCCGAGGCTCGCCGCCGCCGTGATCAGGAAGCCCAGAGGCACGAAGGCGTAGCCGACATGCAGGATCGCCAGCAGCCTTTCACGCAAGGTCCGATCGCCTGCCCAGCGCGCGAGCCTGACCGCATGCAGCAGGCCGGCGACCGCCAGCGTCGCCGCGGTGACGATGCCGTCGGGAACCACGATCCAGGCCAGCAGACTCAGCGCACTGATGAGCACGACAGCCATGTCGAAGCGGCCGAATGGTGCCGGCAGCCGGCCGGGATTGTGCTTCACCAGCCAGTTGCGTGTGAAGCTCGGCGTGATGCGGCCGCCGATCAAGGCGAGCAGGAGCACGATCACGGCAACGCCCACGCGGATCGCGACGTCAGCCGAGCCGCGCAGATGCGCCTCGAGATGAAATGCGATGTTTCCGGCGCACAGTACGCCGACGATCGCGACGACCGGCAGATTGCGCCAGTTGCGGCCCGCGACGATCTCGCGCGCGGCAGCGAGGACCACCAGCAGCAGAAAGCCCGCATCGATCAGCAAGGTGACCCACCACGGGCCGAACGCAGCGGTCGTCACCGCCGTCCGTCCGGCGAGCCAGACGATCACCAGCGTCAGCAGCGGCAGGCCGCGGATCGGCAGCCGTCCGGTCCAGTTCGGGATCGCCGTGAACAGGAAGCCGGTGACGATGGCCGGCAGATAGCCGTAGAGCATCTCGTGCACGTGCCAGTCGCGCGGCGCGAAGGCCGAGCTCAGCTTCAGTTCACCGTAGTAAACCGGCAGCCAGACCAGGATGGCCAGCGCGGCCTGGACCGCGCCGAGCAGGAAGAACGGCCGGAACCCGTTGGCGAGGACGGTCAAGCCCTGATAGTTGCGTGGAATGGCCATGTGCATGCTCGCTCGATGCTCTGTGGAACCGCGCCGATGACGCCGCATGCCAGATGTAGTTGCGCCTCGGTCGCAGCGGGTTGCGCCAGCACAAACTTCCGGCCGATCGCAAAAACGTGCTAAGGGGCGAGACAAATGTCGCCGGGCCCGGCTGGAGAACATCATGGCTTCCATCGACCGCTCGCTGGTCGCTCATCTGCCGCTGTTCGCGGGACTCTCCCCGGAGGATCTCACCGAGGTGCTGCGCGAGGCGCGCTCCATGCGGGTGCCCCGCAATGGCGCGGTATTCGAGCAGGGCGCAGACGCGACATCATTCTTCCTGCTGCTGCACGGCCATGTGCGCGCCAGCAAGACGACGCCGACCGGCGACCAGATCGTCGTTCGCTACGTCGTGCCCGGCGATACGTTCGGCGTCGCGCCCGCCATCGGCCTGCAGCATTATCCTGCGACGGCCACAGCCGTCGACGACAGCATCGTGCTGGCCTGGCCGTCCGCCGCCTGGCCGCGACTGGTCGCGCGGTTCCCGTCCTTGGCTGCCAACACGCTGCAGACGGTCGGCCAGCGGCTGCAGGAGACGCATTCGCGCGTCATCGAGATGTCGACGCAGCAGGTCGAGCAGCGCATCGCGCATGCCTTGCTGCGGCTCGCCAATCAGGCCGGGCGCAAGCTCGATCACGGCGTGCAGATCGACTTTCCGATCAGCCGCCAGGACATCGCGCAGATGACCGGCACCACGCTGCACACGGTGAGCCGCATCCTGTCCGGCTGGGAGCAGCTCGGCCTGGTCGAGAGCGGCCGTCAGAAGATCGTGCTGCGCGAGCCGCACAAGATCGTGCTGCTGGCCGAGCAGTCTCCCGACGCCGCCGCGTCGCGCTCCTGATCACGTGCAGGCGCACAGCGCCGAGAGAAAGACATCGGGGTCGACGCCGTGCTCGCGGCAGGCATCCGCGACGTTGTGAAAACAGGCGATGGGGCAGCCGACGCAGCGCATCTGAAAGGCGAGAAAGACTCGGATCGTCTCCGGCCTGCGCCGCATGACGTCGTCGACCAGTTCATCAAAGGAGATGGGCATGCGGGCCTCCATTCGAACCCGAATGGTAGCAGCGCTGCCGCCCCGCCTCTTTGTCGCGGCACAAGCACCGCGACATGCAGCGAGCTACACGGCCCGGCTGTGCAGCTGCTTCGATGCGTCGAGATGCGCGTCGAACGCGGCCGCCACGCTGCGCACCAGGAACCGGGAATGCTCGGTCACCGCGAGCGCTGTGCCGTTGAGCTCGACCACGCCATCCGTAATCAGGGACTGCAGCCGCGGCGCCGAGCGGAGCATCGCATCGGTTTCCATGCCATGACGAGCGCAAATGACGTCGAGATCGACGCCGTAATCGCACATGATGCGCTCGATGATGTCGGCGCGCAGGCGGTCGTCGTCGGTCAGGCCGTAGCCCTTCACGGTGGCGAGATGGCCGGCGGCAATCTTCTCCTCATAGGCGCGCACCTGGGGCGCGTTCTGGACGTAGCCTTGCGGCAGCTGTCCGATGGCCGAGGCGCCAAAGCCGAGCAGCAGGTCGTTGGCATCGGTCGTATAGCCCTGGAAATTGCGATGCAGCCGCCCCTCGCGGAACGCGACGGTCATGGGGTCGGTCGGCAGCGCGAAATGGTCGAGGCCGATCTGGACATAGCCGGCCTCCTTCAGCGCGTCGGCGATCACGCAGGCCTGGTCGTAACGCTCCAGGCTGTCCGGCAGCGCGTCGTCGCGGATCTTGCGCTGATGCGTCTTGAACGACGGCACATGCGCGTAGCCGAACACGGAGAGCCGGTCCGGGCGCAGGTCGATGGCGCGCCGGACGGTGTCGAGACAGGACGCCACGTTCTGATGCGGCAGGCCGTAGATCAGGTCGAAATTGATCCCGGCAACGCCGGCCGCACGCAATCCATGGGTGGCCGCGGCGGTCTGCTCGAAGCTCTGCACCCGGTTGATGGCCTGCTGCACGCGCGGATCGAAGCTCTGCACCCCGAGGCTCGCGCGATTGACGCCGCTGAGCGCGAGCGCGCGGATCATGGCCGGCGTGAGCGTGCGTGGATCGATCTCGATGGCGACCTCTGCCGACGGCAGCACGGAGAACGAATGTCGCAGCGATCCGACCAGATCGACAAAGGAGTCCGGCGCCATGATGGTCGGCGTGCCGCCGCCGAAATGTATGTGGCCGACCGGCAGCCGCCGGCCGATTTGCCGCGACACCATGTCGATCTCGCAGCGCAACGCCGATTCATAGACCGCGACCGGCTCGTCGCGCTTGGCGACCATGGTGTTGCAGCCGCAATACCAGCACATCGACCGGCAGAACGGGACATGCAGGTAAAACGATGCCGTCGCGTTCGTCGGGATCGCGCGCAGCCACTCCGCGTAAACGGACGGACCGACAGCCGGCGAAAAGTGAGGGGCCGTGGGATAGCTGGTGTAGCGCGGGAGGCGCTCCTGCCCGTAGCATGCGGCGAGATCTGGTCTCATGTCCTGCCTGTCAGCCTGAGTTTGGACGTGTCTGACACGAAGCAAAGGACGCGGCCTTGAGCTTCCTCAAGGCTGGCCGACGAATGCCCCGTCGCCGCCAGTAAAAACCCGGCTTTCGCCAGCTACATTGCGCTTCGTCAAAGTGGCCGCCCGATTCCGCTATGATCATCGGACCGCTCACGATTCGAGGGACCCGCAATGGAAGCTCTGGACCTGCTCATTCGCCTGTTTGCTGTCCTCACCAATGTCCGCGGCCACATTCCTCAATCGGACGGATTCGAATCCTTTCGCGACGATTCCACCCCGGCGAGCCTGCTCGGCAACATCGCCCTGTTCATGACCACGCTGTTCTGCATCGCAGCAGCCTTGGCCTTCGTCGTCCTGCTGGCGGTGCGCTGGCTGACCTGACGGACGCATCCGGCGATCCTCCCGGGCGCCTGTCCTCATCCCACCCAATTCCCCGATGTCGCTGGCCAACACAGCGACGGGTCTGAGCGCGCGGATTGATGCCGCGCGCGATCTTTAGGATCGGCCACCGACGTTCTGTCGTGTCGCGGACGACCTCCCCCTCCATTGCAACTGATTAGCACGCGGTCACGCCCGGCTGCCGCAGACGGCGCCGAGCGCATGGTCAGACCAGGGCGTTTGATCAGTCCTATTTCGCAAACGCCAAATTGCTTGTTGCAGCACAAACAAGCCCGGTTCCAACGGGCGCATGCTGCTTTGCGGCACACCAACAGATCCAACGAAGGAGCGATCCATGTTGACCCGCCGCACCGCCCTATTCAGTGCAGCCATCGCCGCGATGATGCTTGCGACACCCGCTGTTGCCGAGGACCTCAAGCTGCCGCGCCAGAGGGTCGATCTCGTCCCCCCGCCATTCGTGCATGCGCATGAGCAGGCGACCAAGCAGGGCCCGAAGATCATGGAGTTCAAGCTCGTCGTCCAGGAAAAGAAGATGGTCATCGACGAGAAGGGCACCACCTTCCAGGCGATGACATTCAACGGCTCGATGCCTGGCCCGCTGATGGTCGTGCACGAGGGCGACTATGTCGAGGTGACGCTGGTGAACCCGGCGACCAACACCATGCCGCACAACATCGACTTCCATTCGGCCACCGGCGCGCTCGGCGGCGGCGCGCTGACACTCATCAACCCCGGCGAGCAGGTCGTGCTGCGCTGGAAGGCGACCCGGACCGGCGTCTTCGTCTATCATTGCGCCCCGGGCGGCCCGATGATTCCCTGGCACGTCGTCTCGGGTATGAACGGTGCCGTGATGGTGCTGCCGCGCGACGGTCTCAATGACGGCCACGGCCATGCGCTGCGCTACGACCGCATCTACTACATCGGCGAGCAGGACCTCTACGTTCCGCGCGACGAGAAGGGCAACTTCAAGTCCTACGACTCGCCGGGCGAAGCCTATAGCGACACCGAGGAGGTCATGCGCAAGCTGACGCCGACCCATGTCGTGTTCAACGGCAAGGTCGGCGCGCTCACTGGAAAGAATGCGCTCACGGCCAATGTCGGCGAGAACGTCCTGATCGTGCATTCGCAGGCCAACCGCGACAGCCGCCCGCATCTGATCGGCGGCCATGGCGACTATGTCTGGGAGACCGGCAAGTTCTCGAATGCGCCGGAGACCGGGCTCGAGACCTGGTTCATCCGTGGCGGGTCGGCCGGAGCCGCGCTCTACAAGTTCCTGCAGCCCGGCATCTACGCCTATGTCACGCACAACCTGATCGAGGCGGCGGATCTCGGCGCCACCGCGCATTTCAAGGTCGAAGGCAAGTGGAACGATGACCTGATGATGCAGGTGAAGGCGCCGGCCGACATTCCGACCGGCTCGACCAACTGATCAGATCGGGGGCCGGTGCGACCGGCCCCCACTTTCCCCGATGTGCTGCCATGCTTCTCGCCTTCAAGCTCAAGATCGCTCTCGCCTGCGTCGTCGGCATCGCCGGCCCTACGGCCATCGCGCCGATCGTCGCCAGGCTCCAAGTGCCGGCAACCGACATCGCCGAACCGGCGCTCGTCGAGATCGCGCCGGCAACGATCGACTACCGCGAATCGGGTGACTATGTTCGCGACGGCCGCCAGGCCGAGGCGCCGATCAGCGTCATCCGCTTCGATCGCCCGCTGACGATCATGACCCATCAGGTCAGCGCCGCCGACTACCAGGCCTGCGTCGAAGCCCGCGCCTGCCGCGCCATGGAGCGTGACGCGTCCACCGCCATCGACCGTCCGGCCGTCCAGGTGAGTTGGCTCGATGCCATCGCCTATGCCGAATGGCTCTCGCTCAGGACCGGTCAGCGCTATCGGCTGCCGACCGACGCCGAGTGGGCGCATGCGGCCGGCAGCCGCTTCAAGGACGACGGCATCCCAGTCGATGATGCCGATCCCGCGCGTCGATGGATCGCCCGCTACGAACGCGAGTCCGCCCTTCCCGACGATCCGACCCCGCGCAGCTTCGGCAGCTTCGGCAGGAATGAGCACGGCGTCGCCGATCTGGCCGGCAATGTCTGGGAATGGACCTCGACCTGCTTCACCCGCAAGGTGCAGGATCAGACCGGACGCATCGTCAAGACCGTCAGCAATTGCGGTGTCCGCCTCGCCGAAGGCGCGCATCGGGCCTATGTGACCGACTTCATCCGCGATGCGCGCGCCGGCGGCTGCGCCTCCGGCAGGCCTCCAGCCAATCTCGGCTTCCGACTGATCCGCGAGCCGCCCACATGGAGCCGCAGCATCGCGCAACGGCTGAGCGGCCTGATCCGCGCCATCCGCATCTGAGCACGAACGTTCCACCTCCGGCGCTCCAGGGACCGCACCGCGTGCGCGGTGCCCTGGCACTGGCACAAATACCAGTCACGCTCTATCAACTTTTGGTTGCGATACTTGATCTACAAACGTTAGACAATAGTCGTTGAGAGACGCGGTAAGCGGACCAGGAGGCGAGTGTGGTTTCTCGACATCCGCCGGTCTTCTTCACGTCCGACCTCCATGGCTATGGGATCGGCAATACCAGCTGGTTCGATGACAACTCGCCCCGCGCGCTGGCCGGGCGCTGTCTGGTCGACGCGCTGGAATATCTGCGGACGTCACCGAAATTCGCGGCCAGGGACTGGCACGTCGTCAATGCGACCGCGGTGCGCGTCGTCCACCAATGTCTCGCCGATCCGGCGGTGGCGCGCCATGACTTGCTCGATCGCATGGCGCCGGCCATCGAAGAGGTCTGCACGCGGATCGTTGCCAGCCGTCAATATCGCATCCCGTTTTACGGCGAGGATTTCTGGGACTGGGCCAGCGTCGTCGACGCCTTCTGCGAGGTGCAGACGCTCTCACCAACCGCGGAGCGCGTTGCCCGACGCGAACTGGACCAGTTTCGCAGGACCGTTCACATCCGGATGCCGAGCGGGCTGTCGGTCGGCGAGCCCGACCAGGAATGGTTTGGCCCGGCGATCGCGACACGGGCTCACCGCCTGCTGGATACGCGCATGTCGGGCTTCGACCCGGATCTGCGGCACGAGTTGCAGTCCCAGGCCTTGGAACGGATCGATCGCGGCAGATATCGCGGGCGCCAGGTGATGCCGTGGCAGGTCAGTTGGCACTACGGTCAGGTGGTCGGTGAATTTCAAAGGGCGGCGAGCGAACAGGCCGCCGAGCTGGCTGATTTCGCATGGCTCGCCGTCCCGCTCGAACCGGGCAAACGTGCGCTTGTCCTCGCGCGCATCCTGCAGGGCGCAGCCGCCGTCAAGGACCGGCGAACGGTGCTGCAGACGCTCGAAGAGCTCTACCGCTGCGAGACGCCGGGGCGGCCGCTCGGCCAGGGCGTGATCGGCGCCAGCATCGAGGCCTCGCTGGACGTGCTCGAGGCGCTCTGGCCGCAGCTCGACGATCGCGACAAGGCCAGCATCAGCGCCATGCTCGAGGCGCTGCGCTTCCTCCACGCCAAGGCCCATACGATTGGATTCGTCGTCGAGACGGCTGAGGATATCGAGGGCCTGATCCAGGCAATGGGTCCGGGCACGCTGATCGAGCAGCGCAATGCGGCGCGCGCCATCATCCGGCATTCCTGCTTTCATGCCGTGATCTGCCTCGGCCGGTCCATGACCGAGGTGGCAAGCGCGACGTCGGTGGCGATCGACGAGCATGGCGCACGCTGGATCATCATGCCGGGGCGCGCCCAGCCGCTCGGCACCATTCTTCCGCAAGCCGGCCACGGCGCCCGTTTCGTCGGCGCCGGCCCCGGCCAGCTCGTCATCGCCGCCGCCCTGGCCCCATTCCGCATCGAGATCAGATTGCGGGATGCGCTGAGCATTGCCGAGCTCCCCTCTCCCAACGACGGGGGAATGATCATCCCCGCCGATCCGGAGCTCTGCCGCCTCGCCCACGAGTCGGCCGCCACCATGCGCGATGAGATCGGCGTGTTCTTTGAAGGCGTCACGGTCACGCGCGAGGACGGCGGCACTGAGGCCGACATCTCGGCGGCGTTTCCCGGCGCCCTCGCCGCCGACCGGACCGCCTATGTGACAGGGATGATCTGCCTCAACCGCAGCGTGCCCTGTCTCGTCATTCAAAGCCTGAGTGGGATGACGTCGCCGGCCGCCCCGACGAGCCACAACACGGCATGCCGCCTTGCGGTCAAGGTCGCCGAGCTGCTGTGCCGGCGCTGGTAGCGGCTCAGCTGTTCTTCAGGGCGACCCGGAACTCGGCCTCGGTCTTGGCCTTGACCTCGTCGAGCGTGACGCCGTCGGCGAGCTCGATCAGCGCCATGCCGTCATTGCCGTGCTTGTCGATCGTGAACACCGCGAGATCGGTGACCACCATGTCGACCACGCGCTCGCCGGTGAGCGGCAGGGTGCACTGCTTGAGCAGCTTCGGCCCGTCCTTGGCGCTGTGCTCCATGACGACGACCACGCGCTTGACGCCGGCGACGAGATCCATCGCGCCGCCCATGCCCTTGACCATCTTGCCGGGGATCATCCAGTTGGCGAGGTCGCCGTTCTGGGCGACCTGCATGGCGCCGAGGATCGACAGGTCGATGTGGCCGCCGCGGACCATCGCGAACGAATCGGCCGACGAGAAATAGCTGGTGATCGGCAGCTCGGTGACGGTCTGCTTGCCGGCGTTGATGAGGTCGGGATCCTCCTCGCCCTCATAGGGGAACGGACCCATGCCGAGCATGCCGTTCTCGCTCTGCAGCGCGACATCGACGCCGGGCGGGATGTAGTTCGAGACCAGCGTCGGAATGCCGATGCCGAGGTTGACGTAGTAGCCGTCCCGCAATTCCTTGGCGGCGCGCGCCGCCATCTGCTCTCGCGTCCAGGCCATCAGACTTCCTCCCCGGCTGCAGCGGCCGGCTCACGTTTGCGGACCGTGCGCTGCTCGATGCGCTTGAGCGCGGTTCCAACCTGGATGATGCGCTTCACGAAGATCCCCGGCGTATGGATGTGGTCGGGATCGATCTGGCCTGCCGGCAGCAGGTGCTCGACCTCCGCCACCGTGACCTTGGCCGCCGTGGCCATCATCGGATTGAAGTTGCGCGCGGTCTTCCGGTAAACGAGGTTGCCGGCGGTGTCGCCCTTCCAGGCATGCACGATCGCGATGTCGGCGAACAGGCCGCGCTCCATCAGATATTTCTCGCCGTCGAACTCGCGCACTTCCTTGCCTTCGGCGACCAGCGTGCCGACGCCGGTCTTGGTGAAGAAGGCCGGGATGCCGGCGCCGCCGGCGCGGATGCGCTCGGCGAGCGTGCCCTGCGGGCAGAATTCGAGCTCCAGCTCGCCGGCCAGATATTGCTGTGCGAACAGCTTATTCTCGCCGACATAGGACGAGATCATCTTCTTGATCTGCCGCGTCTCCAGCAACCGGCTGAGGCCGATACCGTCGACACCGGCATTGTTGGAGATGACGGTGAGGTCCTTCACCCCGGACTCGCGGATGGCATCGGACAGCGTTTCTGCGATGCCGCACAGGCCGAACCCGCCGGACATGATGGTCATGCCATCCTTGAGGAGGCCAGCAAGGGCGGATTTGGCGTCCGAATAGACCTTGTTCATACGGAAATGACCTGATGGAAAGCGACGACCGCGCGGAGATCTGTTGGAGTATTAGGCGAAATCTTCGCAATGCGTCAATGATGGCTTCCCAACGCGCAGCCGGTGCTTTAGCTGTCGCACCGGCTCGCCGCTCCGGAATTGTCCGGAGCTCCGGACGAGCGGCGCCAGCCGCAATCCCGCCACACCGGCGGCGCGGCCTTGAAAGCGTCAAGAAAACGCATCAAGTTGTTGATGTTGGCAAGGGTTTTCGGCGCGCCCTGCCCATCCTCAGGAACCAGCGATCCGACGACCCCAGGACATGTCTGTGACCATGGCCCAAGGAATGAGGCGCCTCGGCACACCGATCGCGGTGCTGCTCGGGATTGCTTTCGTGGGCCTGCTCGCAAGCTCGTGGCTGGTCAATCGCGAAGCCCTGCGGAGCGCCGTCGAGGCCCAGATTCGCGCGGTGACCGGACTGGAGCTCGTCGTCAAGGGAAACATCGACGTCTCCTTGTTCCCCGGCAGCTACGTCTCGTTCCACGACGTCGGCTTCAAGGGCAGCACCACGGATGATCCGGCGCTGCGCGTCGACGTGCTGACCGCCAATCTGCAGTTGCTGCCGCTGCTGCTGCAGCGCTTCGAGATCGCCGACGTCATGATGCTGCGGCCGCAGATCAACGTCACCCGCGAGGCGGACGGCAACAGCAACTGGACGCCCTTCATCGACACCATCGCGCGCACCATGCGTCCGGGTCCGGACAGCCAGATGTCGTTCTCGGAGATCCGCATCCAGGATGGCGTCCTGGTCTACGAGGACTCCAGCCACCATGCCTCCGAGCGGCTCGACGACATCGACCTGTCGCTCGCCTGGCCGTCGATCTCGCGCTCCTTCGCCGCGACCGGGCAATTCGACTGGCGCGGCCAGCGCATCGAGGGCTCGATCAGCGTCAGCGACTTCCTGGCGGCCCTGTCCGGCGACCGCTCCGGTCTGAAGATGCGCCTCGCCAGTGCGCCGCTGAAAGTGGCGTTCGACGGCACGGTCGCCAATCGCACCAGCGCGCTGATGGAAGGCACCCTGACGGTCGACAGCCCCTCGCTGCGCGACGCGCTGCGCTGGACCGGTCAGACCCCGCTCGGCGGCGGCGGCTTCGGGCGCTTCGCCCTGCGCGCGCGCGCCAACGTGGTCGGCGCCTCGGTCGCGCTCACCAACGTCAATGTCGAGCTCGACGGCAACACGGCCGAGGGCGTGATGACCTACGTCAACAACGGGCGCCAGGCGCTGCAGGCGACGCTGGCGGCCGATGCGCTCGATTTCACGCCGTATATCTCGACGTTCCGGCTGCTCGCCAACGGCGCGCGCGACTGGAACCGCCAGCTGTTCGACCTGAAGGCGCTGTCGACCACCGACCTCGATATGCGGCTATCGGCCGCAAAGGTCACGGTGGGCTCGTCGAAGCTGGGACGGACGGCGTTCGGCGCGAATCTGCGCAACGGCGTGCTCGCGCTCTCGGTCGGCGAAGCGCAGATGTATGGCGGCGTGGTGCGCGGCTCCTTCGGCATTGCGCGGGCGGATACCGTGGCCGACGTGAAGGCCGAGTTGCAGTTCACGGACGTCGACCTGCAGGCCTGCGCCAACGAGATGTTCGGCGTCTCCTCCTTGTCGGGCCGCGGCAACCTCAACGTCTCGCTGACGGCCTCCGGCTCGAGCCCGTTCGGGCTGGCGCAATCGCTCGACGGCAGCGCCAATCTGCAGGGCCGCGACGGCGCGATCTCCGGCTTCAACGTCGAGCAGTTGCTGAAGCGGCTCGAGCGCAGCCCGCTGTCGCGCGGCGGCAATTTCCGCACGGGATCGACGCCCTATGATTCGCTGACGATCGCCGTGAAATTCGCCGACGGCGTCGCGACCGCGGAGGACATCCGCGTCGAGAGCCCGACCGCGCGGATCACGATGACCGGCACGGCGTCGGTGCCGAGCCGCGAATACGACTTCAAGGGCGTCGCGAGCCTGCTGGCAGCAGGCAATGGCGGCAGCGGCTTCGAGCTGCCCTTCGTTGTCCAGGGGCCGTGGGAAGATCCGTTGATCTTCCCGGATCCGGAAAGCCTGATCCGCCGCGCGCCCGCTGCAGCGCCCCTGCTCGACGCGCTCAAGGACCGCAAGGTGCGCTCGATGCTCGAGCGGTTCACCGGCGGTGGATTGCGTCCGGCGCAGCAGGACAATGCCCCGCAGGCCGATGCTCCCGGAAGCGACGGTCCCACAAAACAGAACTGATCAGCGCGACCGCGTGAAGCGCGGTCGCGTCGGAGCCGCGGCCACGACCTATGTCTGATATATTACTTCTGGATCGCATCTGATCCCTGGGCTAGTGTCCGCCCCAACCGATCAAGCAAGATCGGCGGATCAGGGAGAGACACGTGAAATCCAGAGGAATGGGTGCGATTTCAATCGCAGTCGCAGCCGCCGGGCTTTTTTGCGCTGCAGCACCAGCCGTCGCTCAGGACACCATCACGATCTGGTGGAGCAAGGGCTTCTACAAGTCCGAGGACGATGCGCTGCTCAACGTCGTCAAGAAGTTCGAGGCCAAGACCGGCATCAAGGTCGAGCTGTCGCAATATGCGATCCAGGACATGATCCCGAAGACGGTCGCCGCGCTCGATTCCGGCACCGTGCCGGATGTCGCCTATGCCGACACCTACGACGTGCAGGCGCAGGGCAAGTGGGCGTATGAAGGCAAGCTCGAGGACCTCACCGACATCCTGGAGCCGATGAAGTCGGCGTTCGCCCCGAACACGATCGAGACCGCCTATCTGTACAACAACGTCACCAAGAAGAAGGCCTATTACGGCTTCCCGCTGAAGCAGCAGAGCATGCACGTCCAGATCTGGGGCGACATGCTGGAGAAGGCGGGCTTCAAGCAGAGCGACATCCCCACCAAGTGGGAAGACTATTGGACGTTCTGGTGCGACAAGGTGCAGCCGGGTATCCGCAAGGCGACCGGCCAGCGCATCTACGGCGTGGGACAGCCGATGGGCGTGGAATCGACCGACTCGTTCCAGTCGTTCTACACGTTCATGGACGCCTACAACGTCAAGCTGGTCGATGACGACGGCAAGCTCCTGGTCGACGATCCCAAGGTGCGCGAAGGCCTGATCAAGGCCCTGAAGGACTACACCGACACCTACATCAAGGGCTGCACCCCGCCGTCCTCGACGACCTGGAAGGACCCGGACAACAACGTCGCCTTCCACAACAAGACGATCGTGATGACGCACAATTTCACGATCTCGATCGCGGCCAAGTGGTTCGAGGATTCGACCAACCAGGCGCTGACGCCCGAGCAGCGCGCCGCCGGCAAGAAGGCCTATGAGGAGGACATCATCACCGCGTCCTTCCCGAACAAGCCGGACGGCACGCCGATCAAGTACCGCTCGGACGTGAAGACCGGCCTGATCTTCGCCAATGCGCCGCACAAGGCGCAGGCCAAGGAGTTCATCAAGTTCCTGATGCAGGAAGAGAACCTCGGCCCGTACGTCGAGGGCGCGCTGGGCCGCTGGTTCCCGGTGACGACAGCCGGCCAGAAGAGCCCGTTCTGGCAGGCCGACCGCCATCGCAAGGCCGTCTACACCCAGTTCACCGGCGGCACCTCGCCGTTCGACTTTACCAAGAACTACAAGTTCACGATCCTCAACAACGAGAACGTCTGGGCGAAGGCGATGAACCGCGTGGTCAGCGAGAAGGTCCCGGTCGAGAAGGCCGTGGACGAGCTGATCGCCCGCATCAAGGAGGTCGCGGGCTAGTCTCTCGCCTTGCGATGCACTAGCCTGACGTCCTCGCAACACCCAAACCTGCCGGCCGCAGCCCCTGCGGCCGGTTCGTTATCGACGGGAACAGACGACCAAGAGAGACACGCAAGAGAGACACCATGGCGATCACGCTCTCAGCTTCCGATCCCGCACTCGCGGAGGCACCACGGCCGGCGCGGCTGACCCCGCCCCAGGTCTGGGGCATCGTCATGCTCGCGCCGTACCTGCTCGTCTTCCTCGCTTTCGTCGTCTATCCCGTCGGCTACGGCCTGTGGCTGGCGCGCGACCCGGCGAGCTATGTCGCGCTGTTCAACGATCCGATCTTCGCGCGGGCCGCCGTCAACACGCTGATCTTCCTGCTCATCGGCATCAATCTGAAGATGCTGATCGCGCTGTTCTTGTCGGGCTTCTTCGTGCAGCAGCGCGGCTGGATCAAATGGCTGTCCGTCATCTTCATCCTGCCCTGGGCAGTGCCGTCGATCCCGACCATCCTGTCGGTCCGCTTCATGCTCAACCCCGAATGGGGCGTGGTGAACCAGCTGATCTTCAAGTTCACCGGCGAGGACGGCCCGAACTGGCTGAACAACCCGAGCGTTGCTCTGGGCATGGCGATCGGCATGCATATCTGGAAGTCGCTGCCGTTCTGGACGCTGATCCTGATGACCGGTCGTCTCGCGATCTCGCAGGACCTGTTCGAGGCCGCCGAGGTCGACGGCGCGACCTGGATGCAGAAGTTCCGCTACATCACCTGGCCGTCGATGCAGACGCTGTACATCACCTGCACGCTGCTCTCGATGATCTGGACGCTCGGCGACTTCAACAGCGTCTATCTCTTGACCGGCGGCGGACCGGCCGACCTCACCCACGTGCTGTCGACGCTCGGCATCCGCTATCTCCGGCTCGACCAGCTCAGCCTCGCGATGGCTTCGATCGTCTGCGCGATGCCGCTGGTGCTCCCCCTGGTCTATTTCATGATGAAGCGGTTGTCGCGATGAAGCTCCCCACCCTGCGCGAGGTCGGCACCGAGGCCCGGCTGCTGCTGATCGGCATCCCCGTCTTCATCTGGACGATGATTCCGATCTACCACATGTTCCTGTTCGCGATCTCGCCCAAGGAGGACGCGTTCTCGGGCAAGCTGTGGCCGGACCATCCGACCTTGCACAATTTCTCGATCGTGTTCCACCAGCAGCATTACTTCCTGCGCGACTTCTGGATTCAGTTCGGCAACTCCGTGATCATCGCGGCGGCGGTCGGAGCGCTGACGCTGATCATCGCGACCTGCGCCGCCTACGCCATCTCGCGCCTGCGCGTTCCGGGCAGCCGCGTCGTGATGAATCTCGCGCTGTTCACCTATTTCATTCCGGCCGCGTTCCTCGCGGTGCCGATGTATCGCACCATGGGCAAGTATGGCCTGCTCAACAACGATTGGTCGCTGATCCTGGCGATGGTGACGATCGCCTCACCTTACGCGATCTGGGTGCTGAAGCAGGCCTCCGACAAGCTCCCGGTCGAACTCGACGAGGCCGCCGTGATGGACGGCGCGAGCCCGCTGCAGATCTTCCGCCTCGTCTATGTGCCGCTGATGATGCCGTCGCTGGTCGCGATCGGCACCTACGCGGTGCTGCTCGCCTGGAACGAATATCTCTACGCCTTCCTGCTGCTGTCGAACGACAAGGCGATCACGCTGCCGGTGGCGCTCGGCAACTTCCTCGCCGCCGACGATTCGCCCTGGGAACTGCTGATGACCACCGGCTTCATCTACGCGCTGCCGCCGGCCGCGGTCTATTATGCCTTCAAGCGCTACATGGTCGGCGGACTGACCGCGGGCGCCGTGAAGTCGTGACGGCGTGATGCGCGTCGGATTTCGGCAAGGCCGGTTCGAGGACGCCTCGCGGACGAACTGGGATGGCGACGGCCCGCGGCCGGTCGACTGGTTCGCCTGGTATCCCGCCGCGGACGACGCGGTCGAAGCCGGGCTTTCGATCGCTCCCTGGCCCGAAGGATGGTTCAAGGCTGGCCCTGCCGCCTTGAATGCTCCGCTCGCCGCGAACGGGCCGTATCCGCTGGTGGTCTACTCGCACGGCACCGGCTGCAACGGGCTGCAATTCGAATGGCTGGCGCGTGCTCTGGCCGCGCGCGGCTTCGTCGCTGTGGCCGTCAATCATCACGGCAACAGCAATGCCGAACCGTACCGCGCCGAGGGCTTCCTGTGCTCATGGGAGCGGCCGCGTGATGTGTCGTTGCTGATCGACCACCTTCTGGCTCATCCCGACATCGCAGGCCGCATCGATCCGGATCGCATCTTCGCGGTCGGCTATTCGCTTGGCGGCGTCACGGCGACCTCGCTGCTCGGCGCGGTCATGATCCGCTCGCCGTTTGAACCCGGCGCCAATCTCGGCCGGGGTCCGCGCGAGTTTCCCGACCTCGTAGATCATCTGCCGCGTTTGATGGAGGAGAGCCAGATCTTCCGCGACTCCTGGGCGCGCATGTCGGCGTCCTACTACGATCCTCGAATCAAGGCGGCGCTGCTGCTCGCGCCGGGCCGTTCGGTGCAGGGCTTCTCCGCGGAGAGCGTCGCCGCGATCAACGTTCCCACCCGCATCATGGTCGGCGGCGCGGATGCGCTGCTGCCGGCTTCGCGCTGGCTGCAGGAGCGCCTGGCGAGCAGCGCGTTCGACATTGTTGCCGCCGACGCCGGCCACTATGTCTTCTTGCCCGAGAGCACCGAGCTCGGCCGCAGCTCCGATCCGGCCTGCTGCGTCGATCCGCCGTCAGTCGATCGCGGCGCAGTCCATCGCACCGTCGTCGCCGCCGCGTTGCAGCTGTTCACTGTTGAGTGACGCCGCCACGACATCCTCCGTCATTGCGAGCAAAGCAACCAGAGTGCTTGCTCGGCCCTGGATTGCTTCGCTGCGCTCGCAATGACGGCCGTTACAGCGGGGCCGCGCTCTCGCCGCGGTCGCTCGACAGTTTCGACGCCAGCGACGCGATCACGATCACCACCGCGATCAGCCCGATCACCAGCGTGCAGATCGCGTTGATCTCCGGTTTCACGCCGAGCCGCACCTCGGAATAGATCCGGATCGGCAGGGTCGCCGAGCCCGGTCCCGTGGTGAAGCTCGCAATCACGAGATCGTCGAGCGACAGCGTGAACGCCAGCAACCAGCCGGCGACCACCGCCGGCGCGATCAGCGGCAGGGTGACCATCACAAACGCGCGCAGCGGATCGCAACCAAGGTCCATCGCGGCCTCCTCAAGGCTGCGATCGAGCGAGACCAGGCGGGACTGCACGACCACGGCGACGAAGCACATCGTCAGCGTGGTGTGGGCGATCGTCACGGTCCAGAAGCCGCGCTCGGCGTCCAGCGCGACGAACAGCAGGAGCAGCGACAGGCCGGTGATCACCTCGGGCATGACGAGCGGCGCATAGAGCATGCCGGAAAACAGCATGCGGCCGCGAAAACCCTGGCCGCGGGACAGCGCCACGGCGGCGAGCGTGCCGAGCACGGTTGCCACCGTCGCCGACGTCGCGCCGACGCGCAGGCTCATCCAGGCGGCGTCGATCATGGCGCGGTCGTTGAAGAACTCGTGGTACCAGCGCATCGACCAGCCGCCCCACACCGTCACCAGCCGCGAGGCGTTGAACGAGTAGATCACCAGGATCAGGATCGGCAGATACAGGAAGGCCAGCCCGAGCGAGAGCGAGGCGACGTTGAAACGGGAGAGGCGGGAGGGCTTAGGCATGAGCGGCGAACTCCTGCGAAGCAGACCTCAGCTTGAAGTAAGACTCTAAGCAGCCTCGGCTTTGGACGCCCCTCCCTTCCAGGGCTATCGCCTTTGACGATCGTAATTTTGTTTCCGTCTCTCTCCGCGTCGTCACGGCCGGGCGTGACGGAGGAACTAATCGGCAGGATGGTTCGGCAGGACAGCTCCGCATCTCCATATGTGACAGCCCTGCCCTGCAGGGGCGGGTGAGCGGCGGAGCGCGCATCGGGAGCGCACCCTCCATCATCGGCTCTCCTCCAATTGCCGGCGCTGCAGCCTGTCGTAGAGCAGCAGCGGCAGCAGCAGCACGGCCAGCAGCACCACGGCGATACTGGAGGCGACCGGCCAGTCCTTGTTGGTGAAGAACTCGAGCCAGAGGGTCTGGCCGATCATCAGCGATTTGGAGCCGGCGAGCAGGTCGGGAATCACGAACTCGCCGACGATCGGGATGAAGCACAGTAGGGCGCCCGCACCGACGCCCGGCAGCGACAGCGGGAACGTCACCAGCCAGAAGATCTCGCGCGGCGTCGCGCCGAGATCGGCGGCGGCCTCCTCCAGCGCCGGCTCAAGCTTGGTCAAGGTCGCGAACAGCGGCAGGATCATGAACGGCAGATAGGAGTAGACGATGCCGACATACATCGCGCTGTCGGTCGACAGCCACACCACCGGTGTGGACACCAGATGCAGCGCGAGCAGGATCTGGTTCAAGAGGCCGTCATGCTGGAGGATGTTGACCCAGGCATAGATGCGGATCAGGAACGAAGTCCAGAACGGGATGATGACCAGCATCATCGCGATGCCCTGCCAGCGCTTCGGAAGCCGCGCCATGCCATAGGCGATGGGATAGCCGATCAGCAGAAGGATCGCCGTCGACGTCAGAGCGACGATGACGCTGCGCAGATAGGACGCGAGATACAGATCGTCCGACAGCAGCAGGCGGAAATTGTCGAGCGACAGCGCGGCGAATGCCTCCGAAAGCGACGACCAGCCTTCTGCCAGCGAGAACACCGGCGTATAGGGCGGCTGCGCGATCGCGGTCTGCGACAGGCTGATCTTGGCGACAAAAGCGAACGGGACCAGGAAGAACAGCACCATCCAGACATAGGGCGCGATCGCGGCGAAGCGCGCCGGGCGCGAGAAGATGCGGCGCGCGCTCATCGCTCCAGCACCACGCAATCGTCGGGCGTGAACCAGGCGACGATGCGCTGGTTCAGCCCGTAGCCGTCGGCATCGAGCCGCGCCGTGTTGGCCTGGGCGGCGTGCAGCACGGCGCCGCCATCGAGCCTGACCTTGTACACTGTCTTGCCGCCGAGATAGCTCGCATCGGTGATGGCGCCCTCGACGCAATTGATCGCGGCGGCATCGCCGGCCGGTCGCCGGAGGGCGAGGCGGATCTTCTCGGGTCGGATCGCGACGGCGACCCTGCCTTCACCGATCGCAGCCACAGGCTGCGCAGCGACGAGCTCGCCCGCCGTCGCGGTCGCGACCCGCAGCCGCAGCGGCTCTCGCGCCGTCACCTCGCCCTCGAACAGATTGATGTCGCCGACGAACTCCGCGACCCAGCGCGAGGCCGGCTCCTCATAGAGCCTGCGCGGAACGGCGACCTGCTCGAGCCTGCCCGCGTTCATCACGCCGATCCGCGTCGCCACCGTCATCGCCTCCTCCTGGTCGTGGGTGACGATGATGAAAGTCATGCCGAGCCGGCGCTGCAGCTCCATCAGCTCGGCTTGCGTGGTCTCGCGCAGCTTCTTGTCGAGGGCGGCCATCGGCTCGTCGAGCAGCAGCACCTGCGGTCGCCGCGCCAGCGAGCGCGCCAGCGCCACGCGCTGCTTCTGGCCGCCGGACAGCTGGTCGGGCTTGCGCTTCTCGAGCCCTTCGAGCCGGACCAGCGCCACCATCTCGGCCACGCGCGTGGCGATCTCGGCCCGCGGCATGCCGGCGCGTCTCAATCCGAAGGCGATGTTGTCGCGCACGTTCAGATGCGGGAACAGCGCGTAGTTCTGGAACATCATGTTGACCGGGCGCTGGTGCGGCAGCATCTGCGCGATGTCCTCTCCCGACAGCAGGATACGCCCCTCGTCCGGCGCCTCGAAGCCGGCCAGCATGCGCAGCAGCGTGGTCTTGCCGCAGCCGCTGGGACCGAGCAGCGCGAAGAATTCGCCGGCGCGGATGTCCAGCGAGAGGCCGTCGACCGCGCGGAAGCTGCCGAAGGTCTTGACGACGTTCTCGATACGCAGAACGGGAGGCTGAGGATCGGGGCGCTGCTCCCCTTGCGGCGATGGCGCCGGCTCGGCGGCGGGCTCTGAAGTCGCGATGTCGTCGGCCATGATCCGGTCAATTCACCCTGCCGGCCTGAACGGCGCGGCGAGGGCAAGCTAGCCGCCGATCGACTGCAGCTCAACCGCACGCGCCGCGCTATCCCCGTTCACGTCCCCGTCGCGCGGCGGGACAGCATTCCCAACGCCCGCTGCCCGCGCCATGAACCCCGCCAGCGCGTCGCGCTCGACGGCCGAGAGGGTCAGGCCGAGCTTCGTCCGCCGCCACAGCACGTCTTCGGGAAACCGCGCCCATTCCCTGGTCATGAGATAGCGGACCTCGGCTTCCGTGAGCTGCGCGCCGAAGGCCAGGCCGAGATCCGACCGGCTGGTGGCGTCACCGAGGATCTCGCTCAGCCGGGTACCGTAGGCGCCGACCAGCCGCCGTGCCTCGGCCTCGCCGAGGAAGCGCCAGCGATCCCCGGCGTCATCGACGAGGTCCTCGAAACGTTTCCAGTCGAAATCGCCCCCCGGCAGCGGCGCTTCGGCAGTCCAGCGCGGCGACATCGGAAAGAACCTGGCAAGCCTGGACATGGCCTGCTCAGCGCGGCTTCGAACCGTGGTCACATCGCCACCGCACATGGTCAGGAGCGGTGCCTCGCCGCGACTGGCTTGGAAGCTCACCACGGTCTCGAGCTGTCCGCTCTCACTCCCGCGCAGCATCATGTTGGCACCGGCGACCGTTCTGACGACGTCGGCCGGCTGGATGTCCGAGCGGAAGTAGCGGTTCGCCGCCTTGCACAGATAGACCACGTCGGCCGCCGGCATGGTCACCACGGCCGGATCGCCAGTGAAGCCATGAGCAACGGTTCCGATCAGGGTGAAGTCACCGGCATAGGGCTGGGCGAAGATCAGCCGCCCGTCCGAATTCTGAAACACGTAGACGGCATCGACATCGAACAGCCGGGGCACCACGACCTGGTTGACCTGCCGCGCGGTGACACGCAACGGCGGCTGGCGCAGCACCGTCTCCGCCGTCGAGACGCTCCACGCCCCCGTGGCATTGGCGAGCGCGCCGGCGGTGACGATGCGGCGATGGCCGCGGTCGATGATCGCCAGGCGCCAGATGCGGTCGCGGTCAGCCCGGATGCAGCGGGCGCCGGTCCGGATGGCCGCGCCGCGCTCGGCGGCGTCGAGCGCCGTCAGCGCCACGAGGCGCGAGTCGTCGACCACGCAGTCCGAATATTCGAACGCCGTGCCGATCGGACGCTTCAGCGCATCGCCGATCGGATGATGCGTCACGTCGAGCGTTGTCGCCGAAGGAAGCTGCCTTCGCGCGGCAAGCCGGTCGTAGAACCAGAGGCCGGTCCGCAGCTGCCAGTGCGGACGCTCGTTGGCGGGGGCGGGTATGGCGAAACGGATCGGCCGCACCACATGCGGGGCGATCGCGAGCCAGATGTCGCGCTCGGCAAGCGATCTGCGCACGCGCAGGACGCTGCGTCGCTCGAGTGCGGCGAGATCGCCATGCACCAGCCTGGACGTCGCCGATGAAGCGGCGCCGCCGAGATCGCCCTGCTCCAGCAGGATCACGCGCAGGCCGCGGCCGGCCGCGTCGCGCGCCAGGCTGACGCCGTTCAGACCTCCACCGATGATTGCAAGATCGTAGTCCGCCATGCGCACAGGTCTTCGAGCGTGTCAGGACGCGCGATCGTAGACCTGCACCGATGATTCTCGTAGTCGCGGAGTCGGAGAGTCAGCGGATAATTCCACGCTGTTGCGCGACAGCCTCTGACGTGCCCCGAAAGTCAGCCCGTCTTCCGCACGCTCTCCACCACATCGTCATGGGCGCGTCCGACGATGCCGTCATATTTGTCGATCGGCAGCGGCTTGCCGAGGAGATAGCCCTGAACCGAATCGCAGCCCTGCTCGGCCAGGAAGCCGAGCTGCTCGGGCGTCTCGACGCCCTCGGCTACGATCGACATGTTCATGCCGTGGCCAAGACCGATGACCGCACGAATGATCGCTGCCGATTGCGGGTTGCGGCCGAGATTCATGACAAACGCCCGGTCGATCTTGATCTTGTCGAACGGGAAGGCCTGCAGATAGCTGAGCGACGAGTAGCCGCTGCCGAAATCGTCCATCGAGACGCGGACGCCCAGCGCCTTCAGCCGGCGCAGCAGCGAGACGCCGCGATCGAAGTCCTCGATCAGCACGCCCTCGGTGATCTCCAGCTCGAGCCGTCCCGGCGACAGCCCGGTCTCGAGCAGGATCGAATGAACCAGACCGACGAGATCGCCATGCACGAACTGGGCGGGCGACAGGTTGACTGCGACCTGCAGCGGCTTCGGCCACGACGCCGCCTCGCGGCAAGCCTCGCGCAGGATCCATTCGCCCATCTCGACGATCAGCCCACTCTCCTCGGCGAGCGGGATGAAGTCGCTCGGCGGCACGAAGCCGCGGACCGGATGCTGCCAGCGCGCCAGCGCCTCGAAGCCGATGATCTCGCTGGAATCGACGGTGCGGCCGGAGCTCGCCTGCGGCTGGAAGTACAGCGACAGCTCGCCATGCTTGATCGCGACCGAGAGCTCCTGGTGCAGCACCCGGCGATCGCGGATCTGCTGGTCCATCTCGGGCTCGTAGAAGGTGATGCTGCCGCGGGCCTTGGCCTTGGCGCGGAACAGGGCGGCGCCGGCATTGGCGAGCAGCGAGGCCGGGTCCGAGCCGTTGTGGGGGAATACCGAGATGCCGGTGGTGAGCGCGGTGCGAATCGACTTGCCGTCGATCTGGAATTCGACGGCGATCGCCTCGGCCAGCTGTTCGGCCAGTGCCCTGCCCGCCTCCGGTTGCTTGCCGTCGATGATCAGCCCGAACTCGTCGCCGGAAAGTCGCGCCACGACGCCGCCGCGGGCCACGGCATGAACGCGGCGCGCGACCTCGATCAGAAGCTTGTCCCCGATGGCATGGCCGAAGACGTCGTTGACATCCTTCAGGGCCTTCAAGTCGACGTTCAGCACGGCGAACTCCTCGCCCGTGTCGCGGCAGGCCTCGATCATCTGGCTCAGCGCCTGCAGGAAGGCGGCGCGGTTGGGCAGATCGGTGAGGCCGTCGTGATAGGCCATGTGCGCCATCCGCGATTCGGTCTGGCGCCGGTCGGTGACGTCCTCATAGGTCTTGATCAGATATTGCGGCTCGTCGGATTCACCCATGACCGTCACCCGCCGGGTGAGGAACAGGCGCAGGCCGTCCTTGGTCGAGATCGGGTGCTCCTCGGTCATCGCGCCGCGCTTCCTGATGGCGGCCTCGTCGCGCGCCACGATCAGCCGGGCCTCGCGCGGATTGAAGATGTCCGCCGCGGTCAAGCCGGTGGCGTCCTCGCGCTTGCGGTTGAGGATGATCTCGGCGCGGCGGTTGGCGAGCAGATAGCGGCCGTCGCGGGCGCTTTCGACGATCAGCGACACCGGGATGTTGTCGACGACGAGCTCCAGGAACTTCTTGGTCTTCTCGAGCTCGAGGCTGAGCGAACGACGCTCGGTGGCGTCGTCGAACAGCGCGATGAGAAACTGGGGCTCGTTCTTGTCGTTGCGCGCGACGACACGGTGGGATTCCAGGATGCGTTTGTCGTCGCCGCGCCGAACCACGAGCTCGCTGCGATGGGTGGTGCCGGGCGCCAGCAATGCCGCGCGATCGGCAGCCGCGATGTTGGCGGCCGTCTCGTCGCCGAACAGCTCGCCGGGGCGCCGGCCGATGATCTGTTCCCGCGACATCTGCGAGAATTGCTCGAACGCCCGGTTGGCGAAGATATACCGACCGTCCTCGATGTTCTTGGCGGCGACACAGACGGGAACCTGATCGATCACCGACTCCAGGAACTGCTTGGTCGAGGCCAGCTCACGTTCGAGCCGGCACTGCACCGTGCAGTCTTCATGGATGCCGATTGATCCGCCGGTCGGGAGCCTAAAAATCTTGGCGCGGATCGCGCGGCCGTCCGGCAACTCGGTCAGGCAGCCGTCGGGCTCGCGGGCCTTGCGGGCATAGTCCTCGATGGTGAGCTTGAGCAGTCCCCGCTGGCGCCGCAGTTCGACCAGATCCCGCCCCGTGCAACCCGGAGGAATGTCCGCCCGGCTCATGCCGTAGATCTCGAGGAAGCGGCGGTTGTAGAAGACGACGCGATTGCTGGCGTCGGTCATCATCAGGCCCTGGCTAAGATTGTTGAGGGCCGAGCTGATGAAGGCGTTGCGCCGCAATTGCGCCCGCTTGGTGCGTCGCAGCGCGGAGTGGATCCAGATCAAGACCGAAGCGAGAAAGGCGCAGACGACGATGCCGCCGATGACGACCTTCCACAGCACGTCGGGCTCGACCGAGCCGATGGAACTGGACGGCGAGACATCGGCGGTAGCCCAGGCTGGTGTCGACAAGGCAGCCATCATCACTGCCGTGGCGGCCATCCAGGCCGCAACGCCACGCGCACGATACGCGTTTCGGTCGCTTGCCTGCCAAAAGTTGCCAGCCATCAATCACCCGCGGTATTCGGATGGCATCCTCTGGCTCGACCGGTTTGGATCGGGTAAACGCTTTCGGCAAACTTCGAAAAACACGAAGCAAATCCCGGCGATGCCGTTCTATGATGAATGGTTTGCTAAGCAATGGCGTGCTCTGGATCGGGGCCCCGCCCACTGGCGATTGTAGCGGTCAATGAGTTCTCGGAATCGTCTCGGAAACGCGAATGGATAGAGTGGATTGCGTCGTTGTCGGCGCGGGAGTCGTGGGGCTGGCCATCGCCCGCCAACTGGCCAAAGCGGGCCGCGAGGTCATCGTCCTGGAGGCCGCCGAGGACATCGGCACGGTGACGTCATCTCGCAACAGCGAAGTGATCCATGCCGGCATCTACTACAAGGCCGGCAGCC
>NZ_CAFJ01000264.1 GCF_000239795.1 Bradyrhizobium sp. STM 3809
GCGGGCAGGTCCGGATTGCTGATGAAGTAGCGGCCGAAGGCGATGGCGTCCGCATGCCCCGCCTGGATCGCGGCCTCCGCCGGCTCGCCGGTGAAGCCGCCGGCGCCGATCAGCACGCCCTTCCAGACCGGCCGGAACAGGGCGATCGCCGACGGCACGTTCTGCCAGTTGACGTCGGCGCGGCCGGCGCCGGAGGAGCGCGGCTCGATCAGGTGCAAATAGGCGATGCCGAGCTTGTTGAGCGCCTCGATCGCGTGCGTATACAGCGGCATCGGATCGGCCTCGCCGGAGCCGTTGGCGATACCGTAAGGCGACAGCCGAACGCCGACCTTGCCGGCGCCGCAGGCCGCGATCACGGCCTCCATCACCTCGAGCAGGAAGCGGCAGCGGTTCTCGATCGAGCCGCCGTAGCGGTCGGTGCGCTGATTGCTGCGGGTCTGCAGGAACTGCTCGATCAGATAGCCGTTCGCGCCGTGCACCTCGACGCCGTCGAAGCCCGCCTTCATCGCATTGCGCGCGGCCTGGCCATAGGCGGCGACGAGCGCCGGGATCTCGTCGGTCTCGAGCGCACGCGGCGTCTCGTAGGCCGCGCCCTTGCCATCGGCCGTCATCGCCTTGAGATCGTCGGGAATCGCGATCGCCGACGGCGCCACCGGCAGCGCACCGCCCGGCTGGAACGAGGAATGCGACACGCGGCCGACGTGCCAGAGCTGCAGGAAAATGAGTCCACCCTTGGCGTGGACGGCGTCGACCACTTGCTTCCAGCCTTCGACCTGCGCCTCGCTGTAGATGCCGGGCACGTTCGGACTGCCGGTGCCGGTCGGCAGCACCGGCGAGGCCTCGGCGATGATCAGGCCGCCCGGCGTCGCGCGCTGCGCATAGTATTCCACGTTGAGCTTGCGCGGCGCGAGCGTGTCCCTGGCGGCGCGCATGCGCGTCAGCGGCGCCATCACGACGCGATGCTTGAGATGGTAAGGACCGATCGTGAGCGGCGAAAACAGCGCAGGCAGCATTTCTCCCCCTGAGGACGTTGTGATTGTCGATTGGGATCATCTTGTTCGCAAAACATGATGGTGGCAATGTCCGCCCCACGTCACTCCGAGCAGACCCTCCATGCCGAAAGCGAACGCCCTGCCCTCCCTCAGCCTGCGCATCGATCTCGATGACGGCAGCCGGATCGGGCCGGGCAAGATCGCGCTGCTGGAGAACATCGAGAGGCACGGCTCGATCTCGGCCGCGGGGCGCGCCATGGACATGTCCTACAAGCGCGCCTGGGACCTCGTCGACGAGATCAACCGGGTGTGCCGGCAGCCCGCGGTGGCGCGGCAGACCGGCGGCCGCAATGGCGGCGGCGCGGCGCTGACCCCGTTCGGCGCGCAACTGGTCGAACGTTACCGCCGCATCGAGCGCGACGCGGCGCATGCGGTGAAGAAGGATCTCGCCGCGCTGCGCAGCGACATCGAGAAGCCGAAGAAGCCGCGCGGCGCCAAGGCCGCGTCGTAACGCGACGGACGCAGGCGCGACAGCAACCGGACCGGGGCGTGCTGCGTTGCAGCCACGACAACCTGTCATGTCCTGGAGCGATGATCTTGCGGCCGCGCCAGGACGTCATAGACAGATGTCGTCAACGTCCTGCCGGAGAACCTGCCCGTGTCGCACCCTGCCCTGTCCCCTGATCGCACTGCCGTCATCACCGGAGGCGCCTCCGGCATCGGCCTCGCCGCCGCCCTGCGCTTCGCCGAACGCGGCCTGAACGTCTGCATCGCCGATGTCGACGAGGCGCGGCTGCGCGAGGCCGCCGCCAGGGCCAGCGCCGCCGCGACGCGCGGCGAGGCCGCGGTGATGAACGCCAAGGTGGACGTCAGCGACCGCGACAGCGTGGTCGCCCTGGAAGCGGCGGTGCGCCGGCGCTTCGGCGCGGTCGACGTGCTGATGAACAATGCCGGCATCCAGCCGGGCAGCACGATGCTCGCCGACGCCAACTGGCAGCGGATCCTCGGCGTCAATCTGTGGGGCATCATCCACGGCTCGCAGGTGTTCGCGCCCGCCATGATCGCGCAAGGGCGGCCGGCGCTGATCATCAACACCGGCTCCAAGCAGGGCATCACCACGCCGCCGGGCGATCCCGCCTACAACGTCTCCAAGGCCGGCGTGAAGGCGTTCACCGAGGCGCTGCAGCACGAATTGCGCAACACCAGGGATTGCCAGGTGACGGCGCACCTGTTCATCCCCGGCTTCGTGTTCACGCCGCTGACCGCCAATGGCCGCGTCGAGAAGCCGGCCGCCGCGTGGACGCCGGAACAGACCGTGGACTTCATGCTGGAGCGCGTCTCGGCCGGCGATTTCTACGTACTGTGCCCCGACAATGATGTGCCGCGTTCGCTCGACGAGCGGCGGATCCTGTGGGCGGCCGGCGACATCGTCGAGAACCGGCCGCCGCTGTCGCGCTGGCATGCGGACTATGCGGAGGCGTTCGCGGCATTCGTCAAGCGGTGATCCTCGCCCCGGTCACGGCGTCTCGGGCGCCTGCACCAGCAGGCGCCTGACCAGCGCGAGCGCGGTCTCGGTGGCCGGATCGGCGGCGATGACGGACACGGCGAGGATGATGAGATCGACGGGTTCATGCGACAGCACGATGACATGCGTGGCGTGACGCGCGGCCATCAGCGCCACCATGCGCTCGACCGCCGGATCTGTCGCCGCCTGCCCCCACGGCGCATCGGCCCGCCGCAGCACGCGGCGTGAGGCGAGGAAATCGCGCAGCAGCGGCGGGTCATACGCGGCGAGCGAGGCCTCGCGATAACGGCGCGCGCTCTCGAAGATCGGCTGGCGCGTCAGTTCGGCGATCAGTTCGTCGCGGGTGGCGGCACCCGAGGCGCCGATCGAATCCAGCACGCCGGGCTCGCGTGCCTCGAGCACGGCGCGCAGCGCATCGCCCAGCAGGCCGATGGTGAGCACGCCGGCCATCGCCACCGCGCAGAAGCGCAGCAATTGCGCCGCGTCGACATCCGCAGACAGCGCCGCCGCGGCGGCGCCGAGCAGGGCCGCGCCCGACATCCGCAGCAGCGTCAACCACACGCCCTGGCGCTGCGCCTCGGCGCCGGCGCCCGCGATCAGGATCGCGGTCACCGCGAGCAGCGCGCCGAGCGCGCCGAGCCGCACCGGCATGTCCGGCGCCAGCACGCGGAAATCGGTGATGATGAAGGGAATGACGATCAGCGCGCCGAACGCGACGCGATCGATGGCGCGGTTCTCCCAGGCGAGCAGGCTGCCGCGATCGCGGCGCAGCAGCAGCAGCGCGCACACGGCAAAGCCCGCGAGCTGGAACGCCGACAGCACGGCGGTGTGCTCGTTTTCGAGCTCTACCGGACCGAGCGCGCCGGCCAGCGCCAGCACGAGGCCGCCGAGCAGCGCGGCAAGCTTCAGCCTGCGGTCGGCGTGCCGGCGCAGCAGGCCTTCGGTGACGAGCAGCGCGCCGAGCGGGATCAGCGCCGCGGGGATCAGCGAGACGCGGTCGAGCGCCGCGTTGCCGGTCCACCAGGCGATGCCGCGCAGCAGGAACAGCGCCGCGACCAGCGCCAGCAGGGTGACCAGCCGCGCCGTCAGCGGCCCCCGGGGATCGCGCCGGTGCAGCATCGCGGCGGCGACCGCGAGGCCGATGGCGCCGCAGAGATTGACGACGGAATCGGCGACCACGCCCGGCATCATGGCGCGGCCTCGCCGGACGGCTGCCGCGGCCGCAAGGTGCCGAAGGGTCTGCTGTCGTCGAGCCAGTGCACGAGCGGCAGGATCATCCGCTGCAGCGCCAGCACCGCCGAGGTCGCGAGCAGCGCCGGCAGCGAGCCGGAGGGAATCTCGCGCAGCAGATAGCGGCGGGCCGCGGCGAGATCGATGCGGCCGAGCTGCAGCAGATCGTCGCCCCGCTGATAGTCCAGCTCGCGCGCGCAAAAACCGTTGTAGATCTCGTCGCGATGCTTGGGCGCCTCCTCGAACGCCTTCTTCAGCGCATCGGAGCCGCCGGTATAGGCATTGGTGATGACGAAGCGCTGCTCGTCGAAGCCGGCCTCGTCGCCGACGCCGAACACGGCGCGATGCCCCCGCATGATGCCGCGCGCGAGCTCCAGATGGGTGAAGCTTTGCCGCGCGCCGGGCTGCGGCGACGGATAGACGTCGGAGAACGTCTCGCACACCATGCCGGCCACCGCCGGCACCTGGGTGACGTTGGAGATCCATTTCGGCCGCAGGCCGTCGCGGATGAACAGCAGCAGCGTGGTGAGGCCGTAGAGCACGCCGGACAGGCCTTTGCCGCGCGCGTCGGGATCGACCATCACCAGGCCGAGATGGATGACCTGCTGCGTCTCGCCGTCGCACGCGACCTGCATGACCGCGAGCGCATTGAAGGCGATCGGCCGGCCGCTCGCCGCGTCGGACACCAGCGTGATGATGGCGCGGGCCAGCGCCTCGCGCTGGCCGGAGAAGATGCCGTAGGTGAGATCGCCGGCCGGCAGCGTCTTGCCGGCGACGCTGCGGAGATCGGCCACCAGCGCGGCCAGCGCGGCATCATCGAGCGTCGTGCCCGGGCTTTCGACGATGCGCGTGCGCAGCTCCGCATGGGTGCGCAGCGACAGGTCCATCGCCTCCTGGCCCAGCGCGGTGAGCCAGAAGCCGAGATTGTCCCTGATGCGCCTGGCGGCTGCGACGACGTTCATTCCCCTCATCCGCCCGGCCTATTAGCATGCGGCTCGGTCGCAGAGACATATGCCGCCGCTGGCGTTAATGCGTGACCACGTCCGGCGACGAAGTCGCAGTCACGGTAAACGCGCGTTGAAGGACGGCGAGCGGCAGCCTCCACCGCCTGCGATCAAGGACTTCATGGTTCTCGACCTCTTCTCCTGTCGTTCGCCGCAGACATCAGACCCTCACCCTGAGGAGACCGCCTTCCAGGCGGTCGTCTCGAAGGGCGAGGCCACCAGCGGGACCTCATGGTTCGAGACGCGCCGCGAACGAGGATCTTGCCTTGTCCGACCAGATCGGCGCGGCGCTCCTCACCATGAGGGTCTGGCACCCAACGGGGTCCTGCACATCGACCATGAACACGCCGAGAGGCGTGTTCATGGAGAGGGTCAAGAGCCGAGCGCGGCGCCGTCCGCCGGACCATGAACACGCCGGGAGCGTGTTCATGGATGGAGTTCATCGCTCACGCGGCCTTCGAGACTTCCATCAGCAGGCGCTCGGCGCGGGCGTCCTCGATGCGGTTGACGAGCTTGCTGCTCTCGTGACGGTCGCGCAGCGTCTTGGTCAGGGTGACGCAGGTCTGCACCAGCATGACGATGCCCATCGTCAGATAGCCCTTCATCCACAGATCGATCGGCATGAAGAACACGCCGAGCGCGACGAGGAAGGCAGAGGCGGCGAACGAGACGTAGGCG
>NZ_CAFJ01000263.1 GCF_000239795.1 Bradyrhizobium sp. STM 3809
TCGTGCAACTGGCCGAGCGCGGCGTGCAGGGTCTGGGCGCCGCCGAGCACCTCGCCGAGCTTGTCCTTGAGGATCTGGGTGTAGAGCAGCTGCTTGGCGTATTTCCACTCGTACAGCGCCTTGGCCTCGTCGAGACCCTCGTAGCACTGCAGCCGGATCATCTTGAGGCCGCGCCAGGCGGCGATCGCCTTGGCGAGCTCGGTCTTGCCGACGCCGGCGGGCCCCTCGACCAGGATCGGCTTGTCGATCGCCTGCGACAGATAGACCGCGGTCGCGATCTGGCGGCTGGCGATATAGCCCTGCGCGGCGAGGCCGGCTTCGACGGCCGCGATCGAGGCGGTGGCGGAAGAGGGGGCCGGCGACTCAGCCACTGGCGGTGCTCCGTTTTCCTGGTATCAGGACCCCGGCGCTGAATTGATCGGCGTTCCCGGTCCCTGGACGTGGGCGTCAGGGGAAAACCCTGACTTTTCCTCGCATTGTGTTATGTCCTGGCTACGCGCAGCGGGCTGCCCTGTCCAGTGCGCGCGTGGGTGTCCCGGCCGCATGGCTGCCGGTCGCCAGCGGACGGACCCCGAAATCACGCCGAGCGGAATATGAATCGATCCATCCTGCATCTCCTCGTCCTCCTGGTCCTCGTGGTCGGAGGCGGCTGGATCATCGGTGCGTCCAACATGCCGGGCGCCTGGTACGGGTCGCTCAACAAGCCCTGGTTCACCCCGCCCGGCTGGCTGTTTCCGATCGCCTGGACCGTGCTCTACATCATGATCGCGGTGGCCGGCTGGCGCACCTATGAGCGGGTGGTGAGCGGTGCCGTCATGCAGGTGTGGTGGGGACAATTGGTGCTGAACTTCGCGTGGTCGCCGGTGTTCTTCACCGCGCATCTGATGTGGCCCGCGTTCGCGATCATCGCCAGCATGTTCGTGCTGATCGTGACCTTCATCGTCATGCAATGGCGCGCGGACCGGATCGCGGCCCTGCTGTTCGTCCCCTACGCCTGCTGGGTCGCGTTCGCGTCGGTGCTGAATTTGTCGGTCAATGTGCTGAATTGAAATGAGAGCGAGACGGCAGCCGAACCGGGTAGGGTGGGCAGAGGCGCAACGCGCCGTGCCCACCGGCATTCGGATTCGGAGATCGATGGTGGGCACGCTTCGCTTTGCCCACCCTGCGAGGCCGTCGTCCCGGCGAGCGCCGGGACCCTGCCAGCGGTGGGTCGTGCCGTCGCCGCATCCTCCGCTGTCGTCCCTGCGAACGCAGGGACCCATAACCACCGGCTCTCATCATTGGACGAGACAGGCGACTCCGAGTCGTTTCCGACAATCGGCCGTCCGCGGTATGGGTCCCTGCGTTCGCAGGGACGACGGCTTGAGGTGGGGCGGGCAGCCGGGCAAACGCGCGGCCGAATTTCGAGCCTTCAACCCATGAACCTCAAGCAGCTCGAATATTTCGTCCAGGTCGCCGAGCTCCGCTCGTTCAGCAAGGCGGCCTCCGTCCTCGACGTGGCGCAGCCGGCGCTGTCGCGGCAGGTGCGGGCGCTGGAATCGGAATTGAAGCAGCAGCTGTTCGCGCGCAACGGCCGCGGCGTCGAGCTGACCGAGGCTGGCAAACGGCTGCTCGATCACAGCGTCGGCGTGCTGCAGCTCGTGGCGCATGCGCGCGAGGATCTCGGCGCCAGCCGTGACGCGCCGGTCGGCCGCGTGACGATCGGCCTGCCGCCGAGCATCGCGCGGCAACTGACATTGCCGCTGATCGACCGCTTCCGGAAGGAATATCCGGCGGCGCGGCTCGCCGTCGTCGAGGGCCTGTCGACGCATGTGGTGGAGTGGGTGACCTCGGGCCGCATCGATGTCGGCATGGTCTACAATCCCGACGCGCAGGCCGGCATCGAGATCACGCCGGTGCTGCAGGAGCCGCTGGCGCTGGTCAGCCACGCGCCGAAGGGCAGGCGCCGCGTCACCGCGCCGCTGCCGATGGCCGAGCTGTCGCGCTATCAGCTGATCATGCCGGAGCGGGTGCACGCGATGCGGCGTCTCCTGGAGACGCAGGCCGCGCTGGCCGGTATCAAGCTCGAGATCGCCTGGGAGGTCTCGAGCGTGCCGTCGATCATCGATCTCGTCTGCGCGGGGTATGGTCACGCGGTGCTGACGCCAAGCGGCGTCGCGGCGTCCGGCCGCGCCGGGGAGCTTGCGATCCGCCCGCTGACCGATCCCGCCCCGACCAGCGTGCTGTGCTTCGTCACCTCGGCGCATAAGCGCCCGACGCCGCTGGCGCAGCAGACGATGAAGCTGGCGACGGCGCTGATCAGGAAGATGCCGCGGTAGCCGGCGCTGCGCAACGATGCCACCCTTCCCTGCAGGGCAGGCTATCGCATTTTCAGACACGCAGCCGTATCAGCGAACGATCCTGCCAATTTTATACTCCGTCATGCACGGGCTCGTCCTGGCTCGTCCCGGGCATCCACGTCGTCCCCAGCATGCCGCCCGACGTGGATGGCCGGGACA
>NZ_CAFJ01000262.1 GCF_000239795.1 Bradyrhizobium sp. STM 3809
CGGTGGGCACGCTGCGCTTTGCCCACCCTACGCTTACACAACTACGCGTCGAACCAGCCGCGCGCGTCGCCGGTGAACGAGTAGTACAGGCCGATCGTGGTCAGTGCGCAGGAGATGACCTCGATGCCGGCATCGAGCGTCATGCCCTTCTGGTTGATGACCTCGATCAGTCCGATGTCGGACAGAACCAGCGCGCCGAGCAGCACCCAGCGCGGCCAGTTCTTGCGCCGCTGCGCTGCCAGGTAGACGAAATAGAACATCAGCAGGATCATGACCCCGCTGAAGATCGTCTGTTGCGTGATCATGGATTCGGTCATCTCGAAGGTCGGCGTACGGTCGGAGACGGCAACCGACAGCGCATCCAGCATCAGCGAGATGTAGAGCAGGACTTCGAACCACAACACGTTGCGCGGCACGCTCATCGTCACTCTCTGGGAAACTCGAGTCCCATTTCCCGGTAGCGGTCGGGATCGTCGCCCCAGTTCTCGCGAACCTTCACGAACAGGAACAGGTGCACCGGCACGCCGGTGATCTCCGCGATCTCCTTGCGCGACTGCGCGCCGATCGACTTGATCGTCGCGCCGCCCTTGCCGAGCACGATCTTGCGCTGGCTGTCGCGCTCGACGAAGATCGTCTGCTCGATCCGGATCGAGCCGTCCTTGCGTTCGGTCCAGCTGTCGGTCTCGACCGTGGACTGATAAGGCAGCTCCTGATGCAGATGCGAATAGATCTTCTCGCGGGTGATCTCTGCCGCGAGGTGACGCATCGGCGCGTCCGACATCTGGTCCTCGGGATAATGGAACGGCCCCGGCGGCACCATCTCCGCCAGCGCGCGCCGGAGATCGTCGACGCCGTCGCCCGAGATCGCCGAGATCATGAAGGTGCGCGCGAAGGACAGCTTCTCGTTGGCCGCGGCCACCAGCGCCAGCAGCTTTTCGCGCGGCACCAGGTCGACCTTGTTGACCACCAGGATCTTCTCGTGCGCGACCGAGGCCGCCTTGTCGATGATGGCCTGCGCCTCGTCGTCGAGCCCCTTCTTGGCGTCGAGCAGGACGCAGACCAGGTCGGCGTCATGGGCGCCGCTCCAGGCGGTCGTGACCATCGCGCGATCGAGCCTTCGCTTCGGCGAGAAGATGCCGGGCGTATCGACCAGGATGATCTGCGAGGCGCCTTCGATGACGATGCCGCGGATCAGCGCGCGCGTCGTCTGCACCTTGCGCGAGACGATCGTTACCTTGGAGCCGACCAGCGCGTTGACGAGGGTCGATTTGCCGACGTTGGGCGCGCCGATCAGCGCGACGAAGCCGCAGCGGGTCGCGGCCGCCGGCCCGGCCTGGTGCTCAGCCGTCATTGCTGCCGCCGCTGACGCCTTCGCGCTCGATCATGACGGAAGCCGCCACCTTCTCCGCCGCACGCTTGGATCCACCCACGCCCTCGGCCGGCTCCAGACCGGGCAGATCGACGGCGACGCGGAACTGCGGATCGTGGTGCGGACCGGTGCGTTCGACCTCGCGATAGACCGGAGTCGGCAGGCCCTTGCCCTGCGCCCACTCCTGCAGCACCGTCTTGGGGTCGCGCAGCGGGCGCCGCGGCTTGTGCATGCGCTCGGTCCAGTTGCGCTCGACGAAGCCGGCGGCGGCGGCATAGCCGCCGTCGAGGAAGATCGCGCCGATCACCGCCTCGCAGACGTCGCCCAGCACCGATTTGCGCAGCCGCGCGCCGGCACCGGCGCCGACCGCACCGAGCTTGATGTCGTCGAGCAGGCCGAGCGACTTGGCGACGTCGGCGCAGCTCTCCTTGCGGACGAGGTCGGCCAGACGCTTCGACAACTCCCCCTCGTCGGCACTCGGGAACGAGCGATACAGCATGTCCGAGACGATCAGGCCGAGCACGTGGTCGCCGAGGAATTCGAGACGCTGATAGCTGTCGCCACGCTTCTTGGACGATTTCAGCGCCGATACATGCGTGAAGGCCGTGTTGAGCAGCGACGGATCGGCAAAGTGGTGGCCGATGCGCGCCTCGATTGCGGCGTTGGCGGCCTTGTCGGCGGCTTTCGCGCTCTTTGCAGCGCCGGTCCCGGCACTCTTGGCGCGACGGCTGCCCTTGGCCTTGCCGGACGGCTTGGCGTCGGGCTCCGCCTCGACCGAAGGCTCGGCGCTCTTCGATCCGCTTTGCGCTGCCTCGGCGACCCCTGCAGCCTTCGGCTCGGCCTTCATGTCGGTCTTTGCTTCGGCCTTCGCTTCAGCCTTGAGATCAGCTTTGGCGTCGGCTTTCGGCTCGGGCCTGGGTTCAGCCCTGAGCTCAGTCTTGGCGTCAAGCTTGGCATCCGGCTTGGCATCCGGCTTGGCATCAAGCTTGGGCCGCGCCGCGGCCTTGGGCGCAGCCTCGAGCGCGCCCGTGCCGGCTTGCGGGCTCGCCGCGGCGGCTTGTGTGGCCTGGATCTCGTGTGAATCGTCGATCATCGCACGATTTTGAACAGACGTTCCCAACGGATGGACATCGGCCAGCGCCAGAACGCCCAGGCATGCTCGTTCTCTCGAATGGAGAAGAAGATCATCTGGGCGCGGCCGATGATGTTTTCGAACGGGACATAGCCGACGCCGTCCGGCACGCGGCTGTCCGTCGAGTTGTCGCGGTTGTCGCCCATCATGAAGAAATTGCCGGGCGGCACGGTGTACACTTTCGTATTATCGTAAAGCCCGTGGTCGAAGCAATCCAGCGTTTCATAGCTGACGCCGTTCGGCAGCGTCTCCTTCCAGCGCTTCACCCGCGCAATCGAATCCGATGTGCCGCAGGGGTCCTCGCCGACGAAATCGCTCAGCCGCTCGCGCTGGACCGGGGCGTCGTTGATGTACAGCAGGCCGTCGCGCATCTGGATGCTGTCGCCAGGCAGGCCGATCACGCGCTTGATGTAGTCGATCTCGGTGTCCTTCGGCAGGCGGAACACCACGATGTCGCCGCGCTTGGGCTCCGAGCCGAAGATGCGGCCCGAGAAGATGTTGGGCGACTGCGGAATCGAGAAATGGCTGTATCCGTAGGAATATTTCGACACGAACAGATAGTCGCCGACGAGCAGCGTCGCCTTCATCGAGCCCGAGGGGATGTTGAAGGGCTGGAACAGGAAGGTGCGGATCACCAGCGCGATCAGGAGGGCATGAACGACGACCCGAACGGTTTCACCGAGGCCGCTCTCAGTCTTGGTTCCGGAGGTCACGCTCATCGCTCTTTCACTGTCCTTGGGCGAATGGTCCGACGATTCGCCAGCCGTTGCATAACACCCCGCCGTCCGCGAACAACGTACCGGTCCGCAGCTTAAGGGAGTCTGTCCTGATTCTGGTGGTTGAGGCCAACTCCGGTTTGACCCAGAATCCGCCTCGTGATGCTGCCGTTTCGATGCCAGCGGGTTTTAGACGACTGCGCGGGGACGCGCAATCAAGGGCCGCATCAAAATAACATAACAGCCTGGAATCAATCGGATTTTTGTTTTCTTGCCAGCGCCCTGCGGGCTCAGGACGGCCCCGCCGGCACCGCCGAGATGATGACGAAAGCCTGCGCCAGCGGCCAGTCGTCGGTGATCGACAGGTCGATCCGGGCCTCGTGCCCCGCGGGGGTCAGCGCCTTCAGGCGCTCGGCCGCGCCGCCGGTGAGCTGCATCGTCGGCCGGCCGCCCGGAAGATTGATCACGCCCATGTCGCGCCACCACACGCCCTGGCGGATGCCGGTGCCCAAGGCCTTGGAGCAGGCCTCCTTGGCGGCGAATCGCTTGGCATAGGTAGCGACCACCATCTTCTCGTTCTTGGCCCGCCGCTCGGCCTTGGCGCGCTCGGCCGCCGTGAAGATCCGGTTCAGGAAGCGCTCGCCATGCCGGTCGATCACCTCGCCGACCCGGCGGATGTCGATCAGGTCCGAGCCGATGCCGATGATCATGCCGATGTCCCCGCCAGGGCGCGGCCGCGATCCATCGCCGCGCGCATCGTGCGCACGCTCTCGGCGAGGCCCACGAACAGCGCCTCCCCCATCATGAAGTAGCCGATGTTGAGCTCGCGAATTTCGGGCAGTGCCGCGATCTGCTCGGCGGTGGCATAGTCGAGCCCGTGGCCGGCATGAACTTCGAGCCCGGCGGCGTAGGCCTGCCGGGCGCCGGCCACGATCCGCTCCCACTCCGCTGCGGCCTTGTCATGGTGGCCGTCGGTGATCGCATCGCACCAGCCGCCGGTATGGATCTCGATGACCGGCGCGCGCAGCCGCGCGGCCATCTCGATCTGGGCGGGATCGGCGGCGATGAACAGCGAGACCCGGATGCCGGCCTCGCTCAGCCGGGCGATCGCCGGCGCCAGCGCATTGTGCTGGCCGACGACATCGAGGCCCCCCTCGGTGGTCAGCTCCTCGCGCCGCTCCGGCACCAGGCAGCAGGCATGCGGCTTCGTCGCGAGCGCGATCCGGACCATCTCCTCGGTCGCCGCCATCTCGAAGTTCAGCGGCTTGGAGATCTCCGCCTTCAGCCTCGCCATGTCGTCGTCGCGGATGTGCCGCCGGTCCTCGCGCAGATGCGCGGTGATGCCGTCGGCACCGGCCTCGATCGCGAGCAGCGCGGCGCGCACCGGATCCGGTGTCCGGCCGCCCCGCGCATTGCGCAGGGTGGCGATGTGGTCGACATTGACACCGAGGCGCAGCTTCGGGGGATGGGACATCGGCGGGCTCTCAGAGTTCTCGAAACGGAGATTGCTGGTTTAGCGCATCGCCGGGGGAAACGCTGCCGGCAAACCCGCAGATTAGCCATTCACGCGGTCGACCCGCGCGACGATGGTCTTGGCGCGCAGCTGGTTGATGATCGCCGAGAGATGCTTGAGGTCATAGACCTCGAGATCGATCGTCAGCTCGGTGAAATCAGGCGAACGCCGGCTCATGCTGATGTTGTCGATGTTGCCGTCATGCTCGGCGATGACGGTGGCCACCTGGGCGAGGCTGCCGGGCTCGTTGACGTTCTCGACCCTGATGCGCGCGGGAAAGCGTTGCGGCGAGGTCTCGTCGACGTCCCAGCGCACGTCGAGCCAGCGCTCCGGCTCGTCCTCGAAGTCCTTCAGCGCCGGCGACTGGATCGGGTAGATCGTGATTCCCTCGCCCGGCGTGACGATGCCGACGATGCGGTCGCCCGGCACCGCGCCGCCATTGGGCGCGAACTTCACCGGCAGCCCGGAGTTGAGGCCGCTGATCGGAATCGCGAACGGACCTCGATGCGGCTCGCTCGCCGGCGCCGCCGATTTCGCGGCAGCCGCGGGCGTTGCGCCCTTCTTGGCGCCGTAGCGCACGACGCGCTCTTCCTTGTAGTCCGGATACATCGCGCGGGCGACGTCGGAGGCCTTGATCTCGCCGCGGCCGACCGCCGCCATCACGTCCTCGATCGAGGCCCGCGCCAGCCGCGGCAGCGCGCCCTTGAGCTTGTCGTCGGCATATTCGAGCTTGGTGCGCTCGAACAGGCGTTCGACGATGCGCCGGCCGAGCCCGGCATATTGATCGCGCACCGCGGTGCGCGTCGCGCGCCGGATCGCCGCCCGCGCCTTGCCGGTGATGGCGAGCGTCTCCCAGGCCGACGGCGGCGCCGACTGCGCATCCGAGGTCAGCACCTCGACCTCGTCGCCATTCTGCAGTTCTGACGAGAGCGCCGCGAACTTGCCGTTGATCTTGCAGCCGACCGCGCTGTTGCCGACGTCGGTGTGCACGGCATAGGCGAAGTCGATCACGTTCGCGTGGCGCGGCAGCGCGATCAGCTTGCCCTTCGGGGTGAAGCAGAACACCTGATCGTGAAACAGCTCGAGCTTGGTGTGCTCGAGGAACTCCTCCGGATTGGCACTCTCCGAGAGGATGCCGATGGTGTGGCGCAGCCATGCGAATGCGTTCGATTCGCGCTTGAGCAGCTCGGTCGGCGAGCCGATGTCATCCTTGTAGAACGCATGGGCGGCGATGCCGAGTTCGGCGATCTGGTCCATGTCCTCGGTGCGGATCTGCAGCTCGACGCGCTGCTTGCCCGGCCCGATCACGGTGGTGTGGATCGAGCGATAGTCGTTCTGCTTCGGCGTCGAGATGTAGTCCTTGAAGCGCCCCGGCACGACCGGCCAGGTCGTGTGCACGATGCCAAGGGCGCGATAGCAGGATTCGAGGTCCGGCATGATGACGCGGAAGCCGAAGATGTCGGACAGCTGCTCGAAGCCGATGGATTTGCGCTCCATCTTGGTCCAGATCGAGAACGGTCGCTTGCGGCGGCCGAACACCCGCGCGGTCAGGCCGTGGTCGCGGAACTTGCGCGCCAGCTGGCTCTCGATCTCGCCGATCAGGTTGCGGTTGCGATCCGCCAGCGCGTCGAGCCGCTGCATCACCACACCATAGGCCTGCGGATCGAGCGTCCGGAACGAGAGATCCTCGAGCTCCTCGCGCATCTCCTGCATGCCCATGCGGCCGGCGAGCGGCGCATAGATGTCGAGCGTCTCCTCGGCGATGCGCCGGCGCGAGGCCTCGGGCACGAATTCGAGCGTGCGCATGTTGTGCAGGCGGTCGGCGAGCTTGACCAGCAACACGCGGACATCGTCGGCAATCGCCAGCAACAGCTTGCGCAGGTTCTCGGCCTGCTTGGCCTCGCGCGACACCAGCTCGAGCCGCTTCAGCTTGGTCAGGCCCTCGACCAGCGCGCCGATCTCGGGCCCGAAGAAGCGGTCGATCTCGGCGCGCGTCGCCTCGGTGTCCTCGATGGTGTCGTGCAGCAGGGCCGCGACGATCGTGGCGTCGTCGAGCTTGAGGTCGGTCAAAATGGCCGCGACCTCGAGCGGATGGGTGAAATACGGGTCTCCCGAGGCGCGGGTCTGCGAGCCATGCGCCTTCATCGCGTAGACATAGGCGCGGTTGAGCAGATCCTCGTTCGTATCCGGATTGTAGGAGCGGACCCGCTCGACCAGATCGTACTGCCGCATCATGCGCGAGCGCGGCTTCTGCGTCCGCGGCCGCTCGGCCGCCGGCGCCACCGCGGCCTGGTCGGCCGCCGCCTGCATCTGCTGGGAAGTGTGGCCCGGAACCACCATGGAAAATGACTAAACCTTTATCTTTCGGAACGAATCCGGCGGACCGCAGTCGGCCGCAGCGGGCCTATGGTAATCACGAAATCACCTTCAAATGCAAAGGCCCGGACAACGTCCGGGCCTTCACATTCTCACAAGTTAATCCAGGCTCGCGCCGACGGTGATAAGAATCACTCGTCCTCTTCGGGCTGCTCCTCCGGGGGAGCAAGACCTTCGAGGCCCTTCAGCAGTTCTTCCTCGGTCATCCGCTCGACCGCCACCTCGGTGTCGTCGGCATCGACGCTGGCGCCGGCCGACCCGATCAGTGGCACCGTGTCGGGCTCGGGCTCGTCGACCTCGACGAACTTCTGCAGCGAATGAACCAGTTCTTCCTTCAGATCCTCGGGAGAAATGGTCGAATCCGCAATCTCCCGGAGTGCCACGACGGGGTTCTTGTCATTATCTCTGTCAATTGTAAGTTGCGAACCCGACGAGATCATACGCGCGCGATGCGCGGCCAGGAGGACCAGGTCGAACCGGTTGTCGACTTTATCGATACAATCTTCCACAGTGACGCGCGCCATTGTCGCTCCGGTCCTTTGTGTGCTTAATATGCTGATTATGCTGGGCTAGTTATAGAGACTGACCGGTTTTCGCAAGGCCAAACTGGCTGGCGGTCTCTTTAACCGGCCGAGGGGAGTCGAATTCCGGGACGTTGCTGACGGGGCGTCCAAGCCGCCAAACATGGCTTTGGACAAGAAAACGCTTCATTGCGCGGTCACAAGTGCGCCTTTGTTGCCCCGATCACTCCCGTTTGCGGTAACGTCACACCTGACCATCCGCACGAGCCTTGGCAGTCCTTGGCAGTCATCTTGAAATGGAATGCGCGAACGCCCGCCATCGCGCCAAAAATAGAAGCTAACTGAACGCGAGACACTGAATGTCATCTTCGACCAATAAAATTGCGCTCTTCATTGACGGCGCCAACCTATACGCAACGGCCAAGACGCTCGGCTTCGACATCGACTACAAGCGCCTGCTCAAGGAATTTCAGAGCCGCGGCACGCTGCTCCGTGCGTTCTACTATACGGCCATCATCGAGGATCAGGAGTATTCGTCGATCCGTCCCCTGATCGACTGGCTCGACTACAATGGCTACACGGTGGTCACCAAGGCGACCAAGGAGTTCATCGACGCCAGCGGCCGCCGCAAGGTCAAGGGCAACATGGACATCGAGCTTGCCGTCGACGCCATGGAGCTGGCCGAGCACATCGACCAGATGGTGCTGTTCTCGGGCGACGGCGACTTCCGCTCGCTGGTGGAGGCGATGCAGCGCCGCGGCGTTCGGGTCACCGTGATCTCGACGATCTCGAGCCAGCCGCCGATGATCGCCGACGAGTTGCGCCGCCAGGCCGACGTGTTCACCGATCTCGTCGAGTTGCAGTCGAAGCTCGGCCGCGATCCCTCCGAACGCCCTGCCCCGCGCGAGCCGCGCCATCATTCGCCACAATTCCTGCAGCGCTCGACCACGCCGGCCGCTCGCACGCCCACGCCGACCACCACGTCCCCCGATGACGACTTCGAGGACTAAGGCGGTCACGCGCGGCGCTCCCAAGACCGATTCGGCCCCGAATTCCCCCGCAGCCCACAGCACCGATCCGGACCGCGATTGTCCGCTGTGTCCCCGTCTGGTCGATTTCCGCACGGCGCAGCGGGCGCGCGAACCCTCCTGGTTCAACGCGCCCGTGCCGTCGTTCGGTGATGCGAACGCGCGGCTCCTGATCGTCGGCCTGGCGCCGGGACTGCAGGGAGCCAACCGCACCGGCCGCCCGTTCACCGGCGATTACGCCGGCGAGCTGCTGTACGGCACGCTGCTGCAATATGGCTTCGCCACAGGCCGATTCGAAGCACGCCCCGATGACGGGCTGACCCTGGTCGACTGCCGGATCAGCAATGCCGTGCGCTGCGTACCGCCGCAGAACAAGCCGCTGCCGGCCGAGATCAACCAGTGCCGCAGCTTCCTCGGCGCCAGCATCGCCGCGATGCCCCGCCTGCGCAGCATCGTCGCGCTCGGCCGCATCTCGCATGACACGCTGCTGAAGCTGCTGGGCCTGCGCGCCGCCGCCGCGCCGTTTTCTCACGGCGCCGTGCACCAGGCCGGCAAGATCAGGCTCTACGACAGCTATCACTGCTCGCGCTACAACACGAACACCGGCGTGCTGACGACCGAGATGTTCCACGCGGTCTTCGCGCGGGTGAAGGCCGAGCTGGATTAGTTCGGCCGGCCTAAGTCTCAGCCTCGTCATTGCGAGCGCAGCGAAGCGTGCCGCAACGACAATCCGTAGGGTGGGCAAAGGCGCGCCCGGGTTGTTGTCGTGAGCATGACTGCTTCGCGCGCCGTGCCCACCGGCCTCAGTCACCGGCACCGCCGGTGGGCACGCGACGCCTGGCGGCGTCGCTTTGCCCACCCTACACGACCTCACGCCGCCGCTGCTGGATGATCCTTCAGCCACGCCAGCACGTCGGTCGCGTTCCGGTCCGGCGGAAACACCGGATAGAACACGTGGGTGATGCGGGCGTCGTCGACGACCAGCGCCAAACGCTTGATCAGCGTCAGGCCGGCGATCTCCATCGTCGGCAGGCGCAAGGCGTGAGTCAGTGCGAGCGTCTCGTCCGAGAGCACCGGGAACGGCAGATGCAGGCGCGAGGCCATCTCGGTCTGATAGGCATTGCTCTGCGTCGACAGGCCGAACACCTGGGCGGCGCCCGCGGCCTTGAGCTCGCCGAACAGGTCGCGGAAACTGCAGGCCTGCGGCGTGCAGCCGCGCGCACCCGGGATCAGGTCCCAGTCCTCGACCAGGGAAACCTTGCCGGGCTCACCGGTGCGCGGATAGGCAAACACCACCGTCCGTCCCGGCAGCTCCGACAGCGTCACCAGGGAGTCGTCGGTGGCGCGCAGGCTGAGCCGCGGAAGGGTCATGCCGGCGAGATGATCGGCCGCACCGTCATCGGTCGGCGCCGGGATCTTGCTCCAGTCGACCTCCAGCAGGTTCTTCTGAGTCATCGCTGCATCCCACGGCTTAGGCACTAGGAAGGCTTAGGCATCAAGGCTTTGGCGTTCAGACGGCGGCCCAGGCAAGCGCGCAACGGCGCGCAGCGCGTCACCCCCGCGCGCGCAGCAGGCGGCCCTTCTCGCGGCCCCAATCGCGCTTCTTCTCGCTCTCGCGCTTGTCGTGCAGCTTCTTGCCCTTGGCGACGGCGAGCAGCAGCTTGGCGCGGCCGCGCTCGTTGAAATAGAGCTTGAGCGGGATCAGCGTCATGCCCTCCCGCTCGACCGCGCCCATCAGCTTGTTGATCTGCTTGCGATGCAGCAGCAGCTTGCGCGGCCGCTTCGGCTCATGATTGAAGCGATTGGCCTGCAGATATTCGGGAATGTTGGCGTTGATCAGCCAGATCTCGCCGTCGCGGGAATCCGCATAGGATTCCGCGATCGTCGACTTGCCGCCGCGGACCGACTTCACCTCGGTGCCGGTCAGCGCGATGCCGGCCTCGATCGTGTCCTCGATTGCATAGTTGAACCGCGCCTTGCGGTTCTCGGCGGCAACGGTGATCTTCGGCTCGTTCTTGTTCGCCACGTCAGGCTTTCTTCAGGAGATCCCTGATTTCGGTGAGGAGCTCGACCTCGGCGCTCGGCTTGGGCGGCGCGGCCGGAGCGGCCTCCTGCTTGCGCTTGAGCTTGTTCATGGCGCGGATCACGATGAACAGCACGAACGCAATGATGAAGAAGTTGAGCGTCAGCGTCAGGAAGCTGCCATAGGCGAGGACTGCGCCGAGCTTCTTGGCATCCGCCAGATTGGTCGCCTCGGCCGCCTTCTTGGAGAGCGGGATGAAGTAGTTGGAGAAGTCCAAACCGCCGGGCGTGATCGCGCCGATGATCGGCATGATGATGTCGCCGACCAGCGAGGTCACGATGGCGCCGAACGCGCCGCCGATGATGACGCCGACCGCGAGATCGACGACGTTGCCCTTCAACGCGAATTCACGGAATTCCTTCAGCATGTCTGTCTCCCCATCAGACGTGAAAAGAAACGGCTCGACTCAGTTGATCAGCCCGGCGTGAACCATGGCCTGGCGCACCGCCACACGGGTCGGCTCGGACACCGGCACCATCGGCAGCCGCAGCTTCTCCTCGATCTTGCCGAGCAGCGACAGCGCGTATTTCACCGGCGCCGGGTTGGACTCGATGAACAGATTGGTGTGCAGCGGCATCAGCTTGTCGTGGATCTTCAGCGCGGTGGCGACATCGCCCTTCTGCCAGGCGGCGTGGAACTCCGCGCACAGCCGCGGCGCCACGTTCGAGGTGACGGAGATGCAGCCATGGCCGCCATGGGCCATGTAGCCGATGATCGTGGCGTCCTCGCCCGAGAGCTGGTTGAAGTCCTCGCCGAGCGCCGCGCGCTGCTGCGACACCCGCACCATGCTCGCGGTGGCGTCCTTGACGCCCGCGATGTTCTTCAGGTCGTACAGCCGCTTCATGGTGTCGACGGACATGTCGATCACCGAGCGCGGCGGAATGTTGTAGATGATGATCGGAATGCCGATCGCGTCGTTGATCGCCTTGAAGTGCTGATACAGGCCTTCCTGCGTCGGCTTGTTGTAGTACGGCGTGACGACCAGCACGGCATCGGCGCCGGCCTTCTCGGCATGCTGGGCGAGCTCGACAGCCTCCTTGGTCGAATTGGAGCCGGCGCCGGCGACCACGGGCACCCTGCCCTTGGCCTCGGCGATGCACCACTCGACCACCTGCTTGTGCTCGTCATGGCTCAAGGTCGGGCTCTCGCCGGTCGTGCCGACCGGGACCAGGCCATTGGTGCCCTCGTCGATCTGCCAGTTCACGAGGCTGCGGAACGCCGCCTCGTCGACGGAGCCGTTCTTGAAAGGGGTCACCAAGGCGGTGAAAGAGCCTCGGAAATTCGTCTTGGCTGCCATGAAACTCCCTCCCAACGCGCGTTGCCCCAGAGCGAAGCGCACTTCATACCGGGTCTGGACATCTGGCGGAAGGGCCGGCCCGATGTCGGCAGCCTTCTCAACAGGCACGCACCGCGCGCCGAATCAGGCGCGGCGGCCGTCCATCCCAGCGTGCGGCGCAGGTCCGCAGGACTCTGGCTGAGACCACCGATCCCTGCCGGACGGCCCCACCGCCGCCCTTCGGTCGTGATTTCGCCGCGGTGTTGGCGCAGGTTGCAACCGATCCCGGTATATTTAGTATTTGTTCACCTTTTCGATAGACCAAGATCGTCAGGGATCGAAGTCATCCGCCGCAAAGGAACGCCGTGCCCTTGTCTGCCCGCGCTGCCGCATTGCGATCGACCGCCCTGTCGATGTCTCTCTCGGTGTCCCTGGCCGCGGGCCTGACGCTGGGCCTCGTGCTCGGCGGAGATCTCGCGCTCGCCAAGGACAAGGTTCCCTTGCCGAAGGCGCGTCCGATCGCGCGATCGACGGCTCCCGCCGCCGCTGCAAAGGATACCGCGGACGCCCGGAGCAAGGTCGACGCCCGGGCCGAGGCCAAAGCCGATCTCAGGGCCGACACCAAGAGCATTGCCAGAGGCGCGGAACCGCCCCGTGGCGCGCCGAGGGACATCACGCCGGGTGCATCCCCCAGCGTGCTGCCGCCCCGCCTGCACGCGGCCCTGCCCGCGTCGCGCAAGCCGGTCATCCCCGCCGCGATCGCCGCGACGGCGTCGACCTCGCAGTCGGACAAGGATGCGCTCGAAAACGTGATCGAGCTGGTGCGCAAGCGCAAGCCTGACGACGCGACGCAGGTCGAGCAGGCGATCTCCGACCCGGTGGCGCGCAAGCTCGCCGAATGGATCATCCTGCGCAGCGACAACAACAACGCCACCGTCGAGCGCTATCGCGCCTTCATCACCGCCAATCCGAGCTGGCCGTCGCAGAGCTTCCTGCGCCGCCGCCTGGAGGCTGCGCTGTGGGACGACAAGCGCGACGATTCCGTCGTGTGGTCGTGGTTCGAGAACGAATCGCCGCTGTCGGCGAAGGGCCGCTTTGCGCTCGCGCGCGTCATGCTCAACCGCGGCGACCGCGCCAATGCCGAGCGCCTCGTGCGCGAGGCCTGGCACAACGACGCGATGTCCGAGGACACCGAGAACATCATCCTCGACCAGTTCGGCGCCCTGCTCTCCGGCGGCGATCACAAGGCGCGGATGGACACGCTGCTGTATGGCAGCGAGCACGAGGCGGCGATGCGCGCGGCCCGGCGGCTCGGCTCGGGCCATGTCGCGCTGGCGAAGGCGCGGATCGCGACCTACCGCAAGGCCGCCAACAGCCGCGCCCTGCTCGACGCCGTTCCGCGCGAGCTGCATGGCGACGCCGGCTACATCTTCAGCCGCATCCAGCTGCTCAGGCGCGACGAGCAGTTCGCCGAGGCCGCGCAGCTGATGCTGAGCGCGCCGAAGGATCCGGGCCGCCTGCACAATCTCGACGAATGGTGGATCGAGCGCCGCCTCCTGGCGCGCAAGATGATCGACGCCGGCGAGTACCGCAGCGCCTATCTGATCGCCCGCGACGCGGCGCTGCCCAACCGCGACATCTACAAGACCGAGCAGGAATTCACCGCCGGCTGGATCGCGCTGCGCTTCCTCAAGGATCCGGCGACGGCGGCCCAGCACTTCGCCCGCATCGGCGTCGGCAGCGTCAACCCCACCACGCTGGCCCGCGCCGGCTATTGGCAGGGCCGCGCCGCCGAGGCGATGGGCCGGATGCAGGAGGCACGCGCGGCCTACAGCGCAGCGGCCGAACAGTCGACGAGCTATTATGGCCAGCTGGCGCGAGCCAAGCTCGGCCTGCCGCAGCTCGGCCTCAATGCAGCGCCCGCCGGCCGCGGCCGCGGCGTGGAGCGCCTCGAAGTGGTCCGCGCGGTGCAGCTGCTGTATGACCTCGACGAGGGCGAGGTCGCGATCCCGATCTTCGCCGATATGGGCGACAATGGCGATCCCGACGTGCTGCTCGGCCTCGCCGAGGCGGCGGGCCGGCAGAGCGACGCACGCGCGATGCTGCTGGTCGGCAAAGCCGCGCTCAATCGCGGCCTGCCCTTCGATCACTACGCCTATCCGGTCAACGGCATCCCGGCGTTCCGGGCGATCGGGCCCGAGGTCGAGCAGAGCGTGATCTTCTCGATCGCCCGCCAGGAGAGCGCGTTCAACCAGGCGGTGGTGTCGCCGGCGCAGGCCTATGGGCTGATGCAGGTCACACCGGATGCGGGCCGCTACGTCTGCAAGCGGGCCGGCGTCAGTTTCGACCTGAACCGGATGAAGACCGATCCGGTCTACAATGCCCAGCTCGGCGCCGCCGAGCTCGGCGGCCTGCTCGAGGACTACCGCGGCTCCTACATCATGACGTTCGCGGCCTACAATGCCGGTCGCGGCAGCGTGAAGAAATGGATCGAACGCTATGGTGACCCGCGCGATCCCAATGTCGACGCGGTCGACTGGGTCGAGCTGATTCCGTTTGCGGAAACGCGCAATTACGTCCAGCGCGTGATGGAGAACCTGCAGGTCTATCGCGCCCGATTCGGCGGCGGCTCGCGGCTGCAGATCGAGGCCGATCTGCGCCGCGGCGCGGTCGTCGAGTAGCGAGTAGCGAGTAGCGAACTGACCTCGGAAGGTCAGTCAACCGCTATTCACTACTCCCCATGCCCTACTCGCCTGTCGTCACCAGTTGCGCTGCGCGCGAACCAGCATCGAGACCGAATCCTGGTCCTTCAGCTGGTAGACGGTCGCAGGCTTGGCGACAGCGGCCACGGCGGGAGCCGTCGCTGTGCCGGTGAACTTCTGATCCAGCCTGGTCCAGGCGACGTCGGCCGAGAAGGTCAGGTTCTTGACCGGGGTCCAGCGCGTGATCACACCCACCGTGGAGATGTTGAAGTCGGGGTTGCAGTTGGCTGCCGCGATCTTGAGCTCGACGATGCCGGCGCCGTTGCAGATCAGGCCCTTGGCGGTCGCGTTGTAGCGGACGGCGCTCCACGAACCGTACAGCGCGGTGTTCCAGAACGGATCCCAATTGTGGGTGAAGGCGCCGCGGAAGCCGTAGGTCGTCGTCAGCTGCTGCTGGGTCCCCGCTCCGAACACCGAATCGGACACGCCGGCGAAGCCGAGGCTCTGATAGGCACCGGCCACATTGGTGCCGCCATACATCGCGTAGTTGATCGGCGCGAGGCTCTGGAAGTTGTAGCGGCTGGCGCCGTTGGTATAGACGCCCTGCAGGTTGATGGTGTCGCCGGCACCGGTCGGAATGTTCTTGACCGACAGGGCAAGCTGGCCGGCAAAGCCCCATTTGTCCGCCGGATGCCCGGTGGTCTCGGTCGCGCCGAAGAAGCCGGCGTGATTGTCATGCGCCGCGAACGACGCCTGGAACAGGCCCCAAGCCTGATCGACCCGCACCATGCCGACGATGTCGGGCGCAACGTTGCCGCCGAAGTTCGACGTGCCATAGTTGCCGGTGACCACGCCGGCGGCGGTCTGTCCCGCCGTGTTCCAGATCTGCGACTGGCCGTACTGCGTCGCATCCTGGGCCGAGATCGCCGCCGTGATTCCGGAGCCGAAATCGGCGGTGTAGGTGAACTGGTTGACACCGGTGATGGTGCCGCCGCCACCGGTCAGGCCGTCGAAATTGTTGCCGGGATAGTTAGCCCAGGGCGCATCGAACTGCGACACGGCCTTACCCATCGTGAACCCGGCGAACTGGATGAAAGCGTAGAAGACGCCGATGCCGCCTTGCGCGATGTTGCCATCGGCCTGCGCGCCGGGTGCGCCCGCCGTCGAATAGGCGGTCGCGCCCGTGGCGGAGCCGGTTCCGGCGTAGCCGCCCGAGGTCCACTGGAACACGGCGTCGAAATAGGTGCGGACGACGCCGTATTCGGTCGCGGTCCTGGTGTCGATGTTCAGGTCGGCGCGGGAGCGCGTCGTGTAGTAGTTCCTCAAGCGATTCTGGCCGCCGGCAACGCCGTTCACGGCGTTCTGGAAGATCGCATTGGTTCCGAACGCTGCTTCGGCGCGCAGATAGCCGCCCAGCTTGATGCAGGTGTCGGTGCCGGGGATGTAGAAGAATCCCGCGCCGTACATCGAGCAGACCCTGACATACTCGACCGCCTTGGCCTTGATGGGAAGGTCGGCGGCCTGAGCCCCACTTACGGCGAGCAACGCCGCCCCCGAGCCCAGCACAAGGCTCCGCACAGTCTTCATACTAACCTCCAAATTGCTCACGTCAGACCGCCCCCCTTGAAGCAGGGGCGAACGTCCCCACCCGACGAGTCAGCTCATCTCCAGCGGCCTCACACTGCTCGCCCATAGCGTTGCAGTCGGAACGATCCGGAGGCATTTTTTGTGTTTTATCGGACCATTCTCGTGACGCGCCGGATCACGCTTGTGGCCGTGCGGGGGCAGGACGCACGCCGGAGAAGCGGTCGACTATAATGTGCGCGTTGCCGCGAGGCTGGCCGCTTCGGCGTCGAAGATGTGGCCGGAATAGAGCAGAACGGGTCTGACCTCGAACCGCGAGGCAGCCGAGGCGTCGGCAAGTGCGGCGGTGAGGCGGCCCTCAGTCCCACGGCCTGGCCAGCCGCAGCTCACGCATGTTTGAGGCTGAAGGTCACGACGCAGACGCGAATGAACCGTCTGGTGACGCGCTCGCCTCGGGCGGCGTGGCGGGATCCGATGATCTCGTCCCCAAGGTGTCGATGAAGACGGTGCGACCACGTGAGCTGGCAGGAAACGCCGACAAGCCCCGATGACAGCGCAACGGCCCTCATATCGCGGGCATTCGGGCAAAGAAAAACCCCCGGCAGTTGCCTGCCGGGGGCTCTCGATCCGATCAGACGATCGGGATCAGAAGTTGCGCTGAGCGCGGAGCAGCAGGACGGCCGAGGTCTGATCCTTCAGCTCGTACACCGCGCCCGGCTTGGCGACAGCAGCGGCGGCCGGAGCCGTCACCGAACCCGTGTTCTTCTGGTCGAGCCAGGAGTACGCGAAGTCGGCCGAGAAGGTCAGGTTCTTGACCGGGGTCCAGCGCGTGATCAAGCCAATGGTGGCCAGATCGAAGTCCGGATTACAGGTCGAACCCGCGTTGAAGGCCGCAACCACGCCGGGGCTGGTGCAGATCAGGCCCTTGGCAGTGCCGTTGTAGCGGATGGCAGCCCACGAACCGTAGACCGCGGTGTTCCAGGCCGGGTTCCAGTTGTGGGTGTAGGCACCACGGACGCCGTAGGTCGTGGTCAGCTGCTGCTCGCCACCGGTGGTGAACACCGAGTCGCCCACGCCAGCAATGCCGAGGCTCTGATAGGCGCCAGCGAGGCCGGTGCTGCCGTACATCGCGTAGCTGTTCGGCATCAGGCTCTGGATGTTGTAGCGGCTCGCACCGTTGGTGTAGACGCCCTGGAAGCTGATCGTGTCACCAGGTCCGGTCGGGATGTTCTTGATCGACAGGGCCAGCTGAGCCGCCCAACCCCACTTGTCGGCCGGGTGGCCGGAGGTCTCGGACGCGCCGTAGTAGGCGACGTGGTTGTCATGCGCCGCGAACGACGCCTGGAACAGACCCCAAGCCTGGTCGACGCGGACCATGCCGACGAAGTCCGGAGACACGTTGCCGCCGTAGTTGCTGGTGCCGTAAGCACCACCGATCACGCCAGCCGCGGTCGAACCAGCGACGTTCCAGAGGTTGTTCTGGTAGTAGGCGGTCGCGTCCTGAGCCGACACCGTGAAGGTGATGCCGGAGCCGAAGTCGGCCGTGTAGCTCAGCTGATTGACGCCAGTGACCGTGCCGCCGCCGCCGGCGAGACCGTCGAAGTTGTTGCCCGGATAGTTCACCCAGGGAGT
>NZ_CAFJ01000261.1 GCF_000239795.1 Bradyrhizobium sp. STM 3809
GATGTACCGTGTTTTGTTGAAATCCATGAAATGGTGGGCTCCGGATGACTTTGGACAGGACCACGACGGAGCTGCCGCGAGGGCCCGGATGGACGGAAACAGAACAAGAACCGGGCCAATTTGAACCTATCCCATTGGGGTCCCGAGCACAATCGATCCGGTCCTCCGGACCTTAGTTTTACCGCGCTTCCCTGCGGCCTCGTGCCCGTTGTATTGGCGTTGTGTTCCAATTATTTAGGCATGCGGCCACCGCCCCGCAACCGCCTGCGCGGTTAACCCTTTTCGGCAACACTGGAAGTTCCGGCCATGACCACGTTCGACAAGCGCGAGGACGCGTTCGAGAAGCAGTTCGCCCATGACGAGGAATTGAAATTCAAGGCGGAAGCCCGCCGCAACAAGCTCCTCGGCCTGTGGGCCGCCGAAAAGCTCGGCAAGGCCGGCGCTGACGCCGACGCCTATGCCAAGGAGGTCGTCGCGGCGGATTTCGAGGAAGCCGGCGACGCCGATGTCGTGCGCAAGGTGCTGGGTGATCTCTCGGCCAAGGGCGTCACCGAGGCCGAGATCCGGGCGAAGATGAGCGAGCTGCTGGCGACCGCGGTGGCGCAGGTCAAGGCCGGACAGTAACAGCAGGCGAATAGCGGCGAGAGGCGAATGGCGAGTAGCGAATAGGGGTCAGTTCACCCTCGTTCCCTGCTCGCTACTCCCTATTCGCCGTTCGCCCCTTTGCTACTCTTCCTTGAAGCCGTACTCCGGCACATTGCCGCTGGCGCCGTAATATTTGTACGGCAGGAACTTGCCCGACATCGTGATCTTGACGCGGTCGCCCTTGGCGTTGGGCAGGCGCTCCATCACCATGTCGAAATCGATCGCCGACATGATGCCGTCGCCGAACTCCTCCTGGATCAGCTCCTTCCAGGCTGGCCCGTTGATCATCACAAGCTCATAGAAGCGATAGATCAGCGGATCGGTCGGCGGCATCTGCACGCCCTCGCCGCGCATCGGCGTCTCGTTCAGCATGGCGATCTCGCTCTTCGACAGGCCGAACAGCTCGCCCGCATTGGCAGCTTGCGGCTTGGTCAGCTTCATCTGGCCGAGAATGGCGCCGACGATCAGCACCTCGGAATAGCCGCCGATCTTCTCGCAGATGTACTTCCAGCTCCAGCCCTTCTCGCGCTTGATGTCGAGCAGCTTTTCGGTCAGGTCGGATCGCTTCATGCTTGGTCTCCCTTGATGGGCCTTCGTTGATGGGTTTCTTCTGATCGTCAGCGCGCGACGGCCTGCGGCGCGTCGTTGTCGGCCGGCTTCGACGCGACGATGGTCGGCTCGGTGCGGCCGATCTTCACCACCGGCACCTTACGCGGATCGTGGTCCGGCGTCTCGGCCGTGAAGGTCCTGCTGCGGCTGACCAGGAAATCGATGATGTGATTGCGCAGCGCGTAGTACAGCGGATGTCGGTGCAAATCGCCGCGCAGCCGGTCCTTCGGCAGCGGGTTCTCGACGATCTCGGCGAGCACCGCGCCGGGCCCGTTGGTCATCAGCACGATCTTGTCGGCGAGATAGATCGCCTCGTCGACGTCGTGGGTGATCATGAACACGGTCTGCCCGGTCTCGACGCAGATGCGCCGGACCTCGTCCTGCAGCGTGCCGCGGGTCAGCGCGTCGAGCGCCGAGAACGGCTCGTCCATCAGCATGATCTTCGGCGTGATCGACAACGCCCGCGCGATGCCGACGCGCTGCTTCATGCCGCCGGACAGCTCGGAGGGACGCTTGTGCTCGGAGCCGCCGAGACCGACCAGCTCGATGTATTTCAGCGCATGCGCCTTAACCCTCGCGCGATCCCATTTGCGCCACTTCGACGAGACGGCATAGGCGACATTGCCGAGCACCGTCCGCCACGGCAGCAGCGCATGGCTCTGGAAAATGACAGCACGGTCGAGGCTCGGGCCTTCGATGGCCTGGCCATCGACGACAACCACGCCCTCGCTCGGCGCATCGAGGCCCGCCAGGATATTGAGCACCGTCGTCTTGCCGCAACCGGAATGCCCGATCACGCAGACGAACTCGCCGCGGGCCATGCCGAGCCAGAGATTCTCGAAGATCGTCGTGCTCCGCGCGCCGTCATAGCGCTTGGCGATGCCCTCGATGGAGATGAACTTGTCGGAGGTCATCCTCGCGCTCTCCACGAAGC
>NZ_CAFJ01000260.1 GCF_000239795.1 Bradyrhizobium sp. STM 3809
GCGCGTCACCATGTCGTAGTCCCAGACCTCCGACGGCGTCGTCATCGACGAATAGGCAAAGCGCAGATTGGTCGTGTCGAACTCGTAGGAGCCCATCGCATCCAGCGAATAGGCGCCTTCGTCGAAGGCGATGGCGTGCTCCTCGCCCGACTTCAGGTCGCGGATCACGATCGACGGCAGCGCATTGGCGCGCTCCAGCCGCACCAGATGGCCTGCATAGAGATCATGGTCGAGCACGTAGATCCCGGCGCGATGCGGAATGAGATCGCGCCAGTTGGCACGCTCGGGCGACGCCAGCGGCGCGGTGACGATCTTGAAGTCGATGGCGCCGTCGGCATTGGTCAGGATGAACAGCTCGTCGCCGCGGTCGGCGATCGAATATTGCACGCCGGTCTCGCGCGCGGCCACCAGTCGCGGAGGCGCCTCGGGTGCGTCGAGATCGATCAGCCGCTGCTCGGAAGTCTCATGGTCGCCGCCGGCGACGACGCAGAACCGGCCCGAGGTCGATTCGTGCACATGCGTGAACCAGCCGGTGTCCTTTTCCTCGTAAACCAGCACGTCCTCGGCCTGTTCGGTGCCGAGCTTGTGGCGCCAGACCTGCATCGGGCGGTGGTTGCCGTCGAGCTTGACGTAGAAGAAGCTCTTGCAGTCGCGCGACCACACCACGCCGCCGTCGGTCTCCTCGACGAGATCCGCAAGATCGTCGCCACCGTCCCAGTCGCGCACGCGGATGGTGAAGTATTCCGAGCCCTTGGTGTCGGCGCTCCACGCCACGAGCTTGTGGTCGTGCGAATGCCGGCTGCCGCCGAACTTGAAATAGTCGTGGCCGCGCGCCAGCGCGTCGCCGTCGAGCCCGATCGTCTCCGCGCCGCCGTTGCGCGGCGTGCGGCAGAACAGTTCGTGCTGGCCGCCCTCGCGGTACTTGCGAAAATAGGCGTAAGGACCGTCCGGCGACGGCACCGAGGAATCGTCCTCCTTGATGCGGCCGCGCATCTCCGCGACGATCGTCTTCTGCAGCGGCGCCGTGTGGCCGAGGACATCATTGGCATAGGCGTTCTCGGCCTCGAGATACGCCCTGATGTCCTGATCGAGCAGCGCGGGATCGTGCAGCACCTCCTGCCAGCGCGCATCCTTCAGCCAGGCATAATCGTCCTGGACGGTGATACCGTGGCGGGTGAACGAGAACGGGCGGCGTGGCGCCACCGGCGGAGTGCTGCGATCGGTCATATCAGTCCCTTATGCGGTCACGCTCTCGCCGAGCCACTGGATCGCGGCATCGAGGCCGCCGCGGCCATGCGGGATCTTCAACGCCACCAGCGCCATTTCGATCACGCCGAGCGTGCCCAGCACCATCGGCGCGTTGACATGGCCCATATGGGCGATGCGGAAGGCCTTGCCCTGGAGATCGCCGATGCCGGTGCCGAGCACGACGCCGCACTGCTCCTTGCAGTAATTCTGCAGCACGGCGGGATCATAGCCTTCGCCGACCAGCACGGTGGTCACGGTGTTGGAGCGCTCGGCGGCCTCTTGGATGTTGAAGCCGATCACCTGGCCCTCGCTCCACTTCGCGACCGCGCGGCGCACCGCCTCGCCGAGCAGCTGGTGCCGGCGGAACGCGTGCGGCAGGCCTTCGGCGAACAGCATGTCCATCGCCTGGCGCAGCGCGAACAAGAGATGCACCGGCGCGGTGCCGCCATATTTACGATAATGTTCGGTGCCCTCGCGCTCGCTCCAGTCCCAATAGGGCGTGCGCATGTTGGCGCGCTTGTGCACCTCGAGCGCGCGCGCATTCGCCGCGACGAAGCCGAGCCCGGGCGGCGTCATCAGGCCCTTCTGCGAGCCGGACATCGCGACGTCGATGTTCCAGGCGTCCATCTCGAACGGCATGCAGCCGAGCGAGGCGACGGTGTCGACCATGTAGAGGGCGGGGTGGCCTGAGGCCTTGACCGCGCGGCCGATCGCCTCGACGTCGTTGACGACGCCCGACGCGGTATCGATCTGGGCCACCACGATCGCCTTGATGGTGTGCTCCTTGTCGGCGCGCAGCCGCGCCTCGACTTCGGCCGGGCGCACCGCGCGGCGCCAGTCGCCGCGCAGCACCTCGACCTCGGCGCCCATCGCCTTGGCCGCGTTGCCCCAGCCGACCGCGAAGCGGCCGCTTTCCAGCACCAGCACCTTGTCGCCGCGCGACAGCACGTTGGAGAGCACGGCCTCCCAGGCCCCGTGGCCGTTGGCGATGTAGACGTAGGTCTTGCCCTTGGTCGCGAACAGGCGGCCGAGATCGGCCAGGATGCCGTCGGTCAGCTCGACCATCTGCTTCGAATAGATGTCGAGTGCCGGGCGATGCATCGCCTGCAGCACCTCGTCGGGCATCGTGGTGGGTCCCGGGATGGCCAGAAACTCCCGGCCCGCGCGAACGGTCATTGTCAGTGTCCTCGGCGATGTGATTTGGGGCGATGTGGTCTAGCGATTGCGGTAGAGGCGGGTCCTCGCACGCGGCGGACCCGGACTGGTTTTACGTGGCGCGGTCGCTGATGAAAAGCCGGAGAAGCCGGGGGGCTGTCATGCCCCGGCGGCGAGCGGTGCGGGCGTCAGCGCCGGGTCTCACGGCAGCCGGCGGCCTCCGCCTCCTCGACCGAGCAGAACCAGCGCGTGCCCTTGGCGACGTGCATCTTGATCTGCGCGTACCAGCGGCTCTTCGGCGTGTGATAGATGCACTCGCCCGCGCCGTTGACGTTGCCCTTGATGGTGCAGTCCGGCGACGGCGCGACCGGGCCGGAGGCCGAGGCGAGCAGGATGTTGCGCGCGCCCTCCGGCGGCTTGGTGGCGCCGAGGATCGCGGTCTTCTTGTTGCGCACGCGCCAGTCCCACGGCGCGATGAACGCGCCCTGCCACATCCCGGCCTTCGCGGCGCGCGCCTCGGCCTCGTCCGGCTCGTAGTCATGTGAGACCGTGCGATAGGCCAGCGCCCAGCCGTTGCGCACCAGCCATTTCTGGATGTCCTCGCCGTCGACGTCGCAGCGCGCCACCTGCCGCCCCCGGCGGTCGATCGAGCGCGGATGGCACACCCAGCTCTTGCCGTCGGCGTGCTTGATCAGCTCGTCCCGCGCGGCCACGCCGCAGGTCCAGCGCTCGCCCTGCTGGTTGAGGCAAAGCTGGTCGACCGACGGCGCATCGACACCGCCGAGCCGGATGCGGGTGGTGCCGATCACCACGCTGTCGGCCTCGCGGACCTTGGCGGTCCCGGTGATATCGGCAGCGAAGGCGACGGAGGGGAGCAGCAGGAGCAGCGCGAGCAGGGCGGGTTTCATCGGCATGAACGGGCGCGGGTCATCCTCGAGGATCGGCAATGCCCGCCATTGTGCGGCGGATCGCGTGGCGGTTCCAGCGCCGTGATTGCCTGACTTGCTCAACTTCGCGCGATGGCGGGTCTGATAAGTTAAAAGAGCGGCCTCTTAACCACCACGGCGGTGCGCCCCCTCCCCTCCAGGCAAAGGGGAGTCGACCGCGACTGCCGTGAAACCTCGTTCCGTCACCCCGCCGCCACCCGCCGCGCCAGGGCCAGGCCCATCAGCACGAAGGCCGACGTCACCTCGGGTCCGCCGACAAGGATGCGGGTCGGGGTCTTCATCTTGTTCCACTCATAGGCGCGATAGGGGTGGCGCCGGCCGCCTTCGCCGAAGCTCGCGACGATGCAATGCACTGCCGGCGCGAAGCTCGCCTGGTTGCCGCCGAGATGGCCGAGCGCGATCAGTGCCAGCGCGGCGTCGAACGGGTTCATCTCGCGGCCGATCAGCTCGTCCTCGACATAGGCGAGCACGCGCAGGCGGATCAGCTCGAACGCGCCGTCGGGATCGATCGCCTGCCGCGCCGCCGGCGGCAGCGCCATGAAGGCGTGATAGCAACGGCCGAAATAGGCGCAGTACAGCTCCGGAAGATAATAGATGTGCGAGCGCGGATCGGCAAAGGCGCCACTGGTGACCAGCCGCAGCTGGAAGCCGACGATCCGCCTGACAAAGTCGAGGCGGCCCTGCGTCTCCAGGATCTGCCAGCGCGCGAGATTGCGGAACGACACCTCGAGCACGTCGAGATTCAGCGTCGGATCGAGATCGTTGCCATAGGGCCGCTCGCCGGCCAGGCTGTCGATCCAGGTCGCCACGCCGCCTTCATAGTCGATGTTGTCGTTGATGGGTACGGTGACGCGCGGCTCGTTGCTGCCGGCGCGCACCTGATAGCCGGCATAGAAATCGACCAGCGGCTGGTTGAGGATCGGATCGTCAGAGCCCGCCTGCGTCGCGGCCGAGAACGAGCACGCCGTGGTGTCGCAATCCGGCACGTAGACGCCGAAGCCGAGGTCCTGCTTGATCTGGGTGAAGAACCGCGAGAACCGCGGATGCGGGTGCGGCGCCAGCGCGGTGACGACATCGTAGCTGTTGCCGTCGGCGCCGCGGACCTCCTCGCGACTGGTCCTGAGGCAGAACTCGACCATCGCGGCCACCGCGCCGCGGGCGGCGCGCGCCTGATCGGACGAGGCCAGCCCGGTCTCCAGATAGCTCAGCAGCGCCTCGATGAAGAACGCGTCGTAATAGGCCGAGCGGTGGCGGATCTGCACCGGCTCCCACATCGGCTCGGCGATGCCGCGCCACGGCGGGTTGATCACGGCGGCCGCCGGCGAGCGGGCGATGAAGACGCGGGCGAGATTGAACAGCAGGGTCGAGTTCTTGTAGCCGCGCGCGTCCAGCCCCTGCAGCGCCATGAGCACCTCGCGGCCGGTCATGTCGGGATCACCGATCAGGTTGAACGCGGCGTAGGTCGGCAGGAAGCCGTTGCGGGCGTAGGAGCCGAGCAGGTCGGCGCCGCAGGCCCGGATCACGCGATCGATCTCGCCGGCCGGTGGCATCGCGACGTCGGCGGTCCTGCGCGGCGGCGAGGGATGGTGCAGCGCGACGCTGTCGACCAGTTCGGCGACCGGGCGGCCGACCTCGTCCCAGTCCGGCGTCGGATTGTCGCGGGCGAGAACCAGCGCCTGGCGCAGCGCATTGAGACGGCCGGGATCGTTGAGCTCTGGCAGGCCGGCGCGGCGCAGCAGCGCGCGCAGCGCGGGGTTGCCGAGCGCGGTCCGGTAGAATTTCGCCAGATGCGGGTCGCCGCGGCCGGGCTGACGCAGAACGGGATCGCAGACGTCGTATAGCGAGGGACCGTCCTTGCGGGCCGTCAATGCGCGGCAGGCGGCGCCGGCGAAATACTGGAAACTCAACGTGGGGACTCGCGGTTGTCGAGGCGGGACAGACGGCGCGCACGGCATGAAAAGCCCGGCAAACGGCTCCTGACGCGCATGCACGGGGCAAACTGGCATGCGTGGCGGCCAAAGACAACGTGACCGGCATCACTGCGCGGCTGTGGATGGGGCTGCAATATGGCGGCCGGACGGTCCTGAAGCGGCCGTTTGGAGATCGGCGCCATGGTTAAATTTGCGTTTCTCTTCAAGTGGTTGAAATGTCATTGGTGTTCCGATGTTGCCTCGGCTCCGGGTTCGGGTTAAGCCTTTCTTCGTTGCGGTGCCGCAATTTGCGCGCAAAGTGACGACACATCGTCTCGCAACCCCTCAAACCTCAGAGGCGTCAGCGCGACCAAAGGGTGCGCCCCTTGGTCGAGAGGATCGGCTCGGACCAGGATTGACGTGATGACCGCAAGGCAGCCTTCTCTCTCGCGCCGCTCGGCCGTGATCGCCGCCGCGCTTCTGTGCACGGTGTCGCTCGCGCTCGGCGCGAACGCTGCCCTGAACAAGCGCGCCGCCGATTCCGGCAAGGCCGCCGCCACCGAGCAGAGCCCGGCTGCACCCAGCAATGGCGCGCGCCTCGCCCTCGTTATCGGCAACGCGCATTATCCCGACGCCAATGCGCCGCTGGCCCAGCCGATCAACGACGCCCGCGCGCTCACCGGCGCGCTGCGCCGCGGCGGCTTCGATGTCGACGTGGTCGAGGATGCGACCAAGGAAGACATGGCCCGCGCGCTCGATCGGCTGAAGTCCCGGATCAGGCCGGACTCGGTGGTGATGCTGTTCTTCGGCGGCTACGCCATCCAGGCCGGCCGCGAGAGCTACATGATCCCGGTCGACGCCAAGATCTGGCGCGAATCCGACGTGCGCCGCGAGGGCACCAGCGTCGAGCAGTTCGTCGAGACCGTCCGCGAGCAGGGCGCCCGCGCCAAGCTCGTGGTGCTCGACGCCTCGCGCCGCAATCCCTATGAGCGACGCTTCCGCTCCTATTCGCACGGGCTGGCCCCGATCAATGCTCCCGCCAACGCGCTGATCCTGTCGTCGGCGACACCGGGCAGGGTGCTCGACGACCCGACGGACCGCAGCAACAGCATGCTCGTCTCCGAGCTGCTCAACCAGCTCGGCCGCAGCCCGAGCGCCGAGGCGGTCTTCACCAAGACCCGCAACGCCATCGCGCGCAGCACCGACGGCGAGCAGGTGCCGATGGTGTCGTCCTCCCTGGTCGAGGACATCCGCCTGAGCGCTGACGTGGCGAACGCCGGCAGCTGAGACAGCCGACAGGGCCTCTCTCTCGATATCTCGACTATCTCCCTTGTTAGTTGTGGCGCGGCAACTCGTGTGGCTTGTTTGCGGCCCAGCGCGACAAGACCGCCCGAGCCGCTCATGGCCGTC
>NZ_CAFJ01000259.1 GCF_000239795.1 Bradyrhizobium sp. STM 3809
TCCGGATCACCTGGAAATCAAGGGATGCGTTCTCGGCTTCCTGTGCGGCGGCGAGACCTGGACGCGGGTCGGGCCGCCGATCCCGTCGAGCCCGGTGAACAGCATGGCGAAAGGTACGCAGAAACCCATCGCACCGGCTCCCGCGCCCAAGACCACGACAGGCGCCCATACCGGCGCAATGGCAGCGGCCAAGCCGGCCGCGAGGCCTGCCGATCAGATCGGCGACATCTGCCTGCTGCCGGACGTCGCGCGCGCCCACTGACGCGGCTTGGTTCGACGGAATCAAAAAAGCGGCCGATCCTCGGCCGCTTTTTTCGTTTTGCGACTCACTCCGGTGTGCACCTATTCGTGCACCTCCCGCGGCTTGCCCATCAGGGCCGGCTGGAACAGCAGCACGGCGGCGAGCGTCGTGACCAGCGACAGCGCCAGCAATTTGCCCATGCTGGATGTGCCGGGATGGCTCGACAGCCACAGGCTGCCGAACGCGGTCGCCGTCGTCAGCGCGCTGAAGAAGATCGCCCGGGTCAGGCTGGTCTGCAGCAGATTGGTGCGGCCGCCGCGCCACGCCACCACGTAGTAGATCTTGAACGCCACACCGATGCCGAGCAGCAGTGGCAGCGCGACGATGTTGGCGAAGTTCAGCGGCAGCTTGATCAGCACGCAAATCTCGAGCGTGACGGCGCCGGCGACCAGGAGCGGTACCAAGGTCATCAGCACGTCGGAGAAGCGGCGGAGCGTCACCCACAGCAGCAGGCTGATCACCACCAGCGAATAGATGCCGGCGTGGATGAACGCCTTCACGATCGTGTCACCGGACTTGAGGATCGAGACCGGACCGCCGATCGCGTTCGGCTCGGCGGTCAGCACGGCATTGGCGAACCGCCGGAGATTGTCGTTGTCGTTCGGATCGCCCTTCGGCTGCGCCTCGACGCGAATCAGGCCGTCCTTGCTCTTCCACTGCGACACCAGATCCGGCGGCAGATTCGCGAGCGTCACCGGCTGCGCCTGCAGCGTGGCGCTGAGCTGCGCCAGCGTGATCTTCCACGGCTCGACGAACACGTCCTGGGCCTTGTTGCGCACGGCCTCGCTGGCGCCAGCGAGCTTGGCCAGCGCATCGGCCAGGCGGCGCGACGCCACCGCGCCCGGACCCTTGCCGTCACCGGCGGTGCGCCGGAGATTGTCGACCGTCGACTTCAGCGCATCGACATTCTCCTTGTCGGTCGGCGCGGCGTCGATCTGATCCGGATTGAGCGCGGGCCCCAGCACCTTCGCGCCTTGCGCGATCAGCTTCAGCTTGGCCGGCTGGTCCTCGGGCACGAAGCTGTCGAGCGACATCACCCGCGCCACCTCCGGCAGCTTCTCGAGCTTGGCCTCGATCGCCTTGGCCTCGGTTTCGGAACGGGTCAGAACGTCGATGGCATTCGCGCCGGTGTTCGGATCCTTGCGCAGGTCGAGATAGGTCGCGATCGACTCCGCATGCGGATTGCGCAGGTTCATCGGGTTGAAGTCGAACTTCATGTAATAGAGCAGCGGCAGGCCGGCGATGACGAGGCCCAGCGTGCCGACGATGATCGGCACCCGGTGCTTCTCGAGGAATTCGTCGACCGGCGCCAGGAAGGCGTAGCCGACCGGCTCCTTCTCGCCGGGCGGGTTGAGGATCTTGAGCAGCGCCGGCAGCACCGTGATCGAGGACAGGAAGGCGATGATCATGCCGGCGCCGGCGATCGCGCCGAGCTCGGAGATGCCCTTGTAGTCGGTGGGAAGGAAGCACAGGAAACCGGCAGCGGTTGCCATCGCGGCGAGCGACAGCGGCACGGCGGAGCGGCTCGCCGCCTCCGCGAGCGCCTGGTCCAGATTGTCGTTCTTGAATCGCTCGGAGCGGTAGCGGACGCTGAACTGGATGCCGAAGTCGACGCCGAGGCCGATGAACAGCACCGCGAAGGCGACCGACAGCAGATTGAGCGAGCCGACCATCATCAGGCCGACCGCCGTGGTGATGGCGAGGCCGATGAACAGATTGACGAACACGGCCGAGATGATCTTGGCCGAATGCAACGCCATCCAGAGAATGATCAGCACCACGACCACGGTGCCGATGCCGTTGACGACGGCGCCCTCCTGCACGGTGGCGTATTCCTCGTTGGCGATCGGCACCGGGCCGGTCAGCCGGACGCGCGCGTGAAAGCGGTTGGGAAAATCCAGTTCGGCGGCCGCCTGCCGGATCGCATCCGTCGCCGCCTTGCCCGGCTCCAGCGCCTGATAGTCGAGGATCGGCTTGAACTGGATGAAGGCGCGCTTGTCGCTGTCGCTGAGCGGCTTGTCGGAGATGAGCTGGCGCCAGGAGAAGGTCGCATCGCCCTTGTCGAGCACGGTCTCGACGGTCTGCGAGATGTAGTCGAACGGCCGCGCGGCATTGTCGAGCTGGACCTGGCCGCGCTTGACGCCGGCCAGGCCGGTCTCCAATGCCCCCGTGAGGCCACGGATCGAGGGATCGCCGGCCATGATCTCGACCAGCGGCGCCGCCGCGGCGAACTGGTCCGTGAGCTGCTTGACCTCATCGGTCGGCAGGAACAGCAATCCATTCCTGGCGAAGAACTCGCCGCCCCCGAGCCGTTCGACCGAAGAGAAGTTCGTGGTGTCGCCCTTCAGCTTGTTGGCGAGCGCATCCGCGGCCACGCCCGTCAGCTCGGGCGTCGCCGCCTCCACGACGCCCAGGATCATGCGGTCCCGATCGAATGCCTGCTCGTACTGCTGGTCGCGCTTGCGCCAGTCGAGATCGGGCGAGATCAGCTTGTTGATGTCGGTGTTGATCGAGAAATGGCGCGCCGTGTAAATGCCCGCGCCCACCGACAAGAGCAGGCCCGCAATCAATGTCGGCCAGGCAAAGCGGGTGCAGGCCTTGACGATCGAGACGACAAACGTGGTCAGCACTTCGTGACTTTCTAAGGTTTAGAGAGCTGGGCGGAAACGTCCGCGTCATGGCGGAGTTCCCAAGCCAGCGCCCAGCTCGGAACAAGCCCGGCCGGGTGTCTGGCCGGGTCCTTGGCCCAGCCTTCGCAGACGAGGACGGTCCTGGACGGCGGATCAGGTCGAGCGATGCACGGAACCGTCGGGGGCGGCTGATATAGCGGCTGTTCTCGGCGGTAAAGTGACGAACGAGTGAGAGTGTAAGCCACTCATTTGACTGAATTAATTTATGATTACTAAAATACCTCAGCACATTCGGGAGCTGTGTGCCGCAGATCATGTGCGAGCGACTTGCAAACCGGCTTTCCTCTCGGCTCGATTTTTGACACAAAGCCTGCGCTTCCATGCGCATCCGCGGGCAAAATGGGGCATCCGCTTGGTGTGGATATTGCACCCCATCGCACGCACGGAGGTGGCAGGTCGAAAGTGAGGCAACGTGGCTGACGGGCGTCCCTTGCAGAGTCCCTTGCAAAGTCCCTTGCAGGTCTATCTCGCGCAACCGCGCGGATTTTGTGCTGGCGTCGTGCGCGCGATCGAGATCGTCGAGCGCGCGCTGGAGAAGCACGGTCCGCCGGTCTATGTGCGTCACGAGATCGTGCACAACAAGCACGTGGTCGAGAGCCTGAAGGCCAAGGGCGCGGTCTTCGTCGAGGACTTGTCCGAGGTGCCGCCGCGCGCCGTCACCGTGTTCAGCGCCCATGGCGTCGCCCGCTCCGTCGAGGAGGAGGCCGCCGCCCGCGGGCTGCCGGTGCTCAATGCAACCTGTCCGCTCGTGACGAAGGTTCACAACCAGGGCAAGCGGTACATGGCGAAGGGCCGTACCCTGGTGCTGATCGGCCATGCCGGCCATCCCGAGGTCGAGGGAACCATGGGCCAGGTTCCCGGACCGGTGCATCTGGTTCAGAACGTGGCCGATGTGGCCGCCCTGCCCCTGCCGCTGGACACGCCGATGGCCTATATCACCCAGACCACGCTCAGCGTGGACGACACAAAGGACATCATTTCGGCCCTTCAGGCCCGCTTTACAGACCTTCAAGGTCCCGATATCCGGGATATCTGCTATGCGACACAGAACCGGCAATCTGCGGTAAGGGACCTGGGAAAGCTGGTGGACGTCATCCTGGTGGTGGGCGCCGCCAACAGCTCCAACTCGAACAGACTGCGCGAGATCGGCACCGAGGCCGGTATCCCGAGCTATCTGATCTCAGATGGGAGCGAGCTGAATCCGGTTTGGCTGAAGGACGCCAAGGCCGTCGGCATCACTGCCGGCGCCTCGGCCCCCGAAGTGCTCGTTGACGACGTGATACAGGCCTTGCGGCGCATCGGACCGGTCGCGGTCTCGGTGGTCCCGGGGCGGGAAGAAAACATCGAATTCCGCCTGCCGGCCGAGCTGGTCGCGGGCTGATCGCTCCTCGTTTGGTCCAGAAAGAAGAGACGTAATGGCAATCCCCTTTCATAAGGAACTGCGTATCGGGGCCTATCTGATGAAGCAGAAGCTTCTCGGCCGGAAACGCTATCCGCTCGTGCTGATGCTCGAACCGCTGTTCCGCTGCAACCTCGCTTGCGCCGGCTGCGGCAAGATCGACTATCCCGATGCGATCCTCAACCGCCGCATGACGGCGCAGGAGTGCTGGGACGCGGCCGACGAGTGCGGCGCGCCGATGGTCGCGATCCCCGGCGGCGAGCCGCTGATCCACAAGGAGATCGGCGAGATCGTGCGCGGCCTCGTCGCGCGCAAGAAGTTCGTCTCGCTCTGCACCAACGCGCTGCTGCTGGAGAAGAAGCTCGATCTGTTCGAGCCCTCGCCCTACCTGTTCTTCTCGGTGCATCTCGACGGCCTGCGCGAGCATCACGACAAGGCCGTGTCGCAGAAGGGCGTGTTCGACCGCGCCGTCTCCGCGATCAAGGCCGCCAAGGCGCGCGGCTTCACCGTCAACGTCAATGCCACGGTGTTCGATGGCCACCCGGCCGAGGAGATCGCGAAGTTCCTGGACTTCACCACCGAGCTCGGCGTCGGCGTCACCATGTCGCCGGGCTATGCCTATGAGCGCGCGCCGGACCAGGAGCACTTCCTGAACCGCACCAAGACCAAGCAGCTGTTCCGCGACGTCTTCAAGCTCGGCAAGGGCAAGAAGTGGAACTTCATGCATTCCGGCCTGTTCCTCGACTTCCTGGCCGGCAACCAGGAGTTCGAGTGCACGCCCTGGGGCATGCCCGCCCGGAACATCTTCGGCTGGCAGAAGCCCTGCTATCTCCTCGGCGAAGGCTACACCAAGACCTTCAAGGAGCTGATGGAGACCACCGACTGGGACTCCTACGGCACCGGCAAGTACGAGAAGTGCGCCGACTGCATGGCGCATTGCGGCTACGAGGCCACCGCGGCCAACGCGGCGCTCAGCAACCCGATCAAGGCGATGGCGGTGTCGCTGCGCGGCATCCGCACCGAGGGCCCGATGGCGCCGGAGATCGACCTCTCCAAGCAGCGCCCGGCGCAGTACGTGTTCTCCTCCGAGGTGCAGAAGCGCCTCTCCGAGATCCGCCGCGACGAGGCCATCGAGGCGCAGCAGAAGGCCTCGACCGCAGCCTGATCTGCGAAGAGCGCCAGCTCAAACCGAAACGGCCGCCGGGCAACCGGCGGCCGTTTTCGTTCCGTCGATAGAGAATGCGAATGCGTGGGCCTCAGCCGGCAGCGCAGACATTGCATCTTGGGGCGAAGCTCTGTCCGCGCGTCATTGCGAGCGCAGCGAAGCAATCCAGAATCCCGCACACCACCCTGGATTGCTTCGCTGCGCTCGCAATGACGGAGCAAGCTGATTGAGCCGAGCCCTACAGGAGGTCGCTTGCCGTTCCGGCTCTACGCCTCGGCGGCGGCCAGCGTCTCGGTCTCGAGGAACTGCTCGGCGGCGAGCAGGCCACTCAGCAGCAGGTCGCGGGCGCCGCGGAGCGAGCGGAGGGCGCGGTTGAACTCGATGCCGGTGGACACCAGACCGCCCAGCACGGTCGGATTGCGGACGACGCCGCGCAGGATCATCGGCAGGTCGATGTCGCCATTCGGCTTGATCGCGTCCTTGGCGAGCGACGGCAGGGTGCGATGGGCGGGATCGGAGATGACGCGCAGGGCGGCAAAGGGCAGCCCGTATTCGGCGGCGTAGGCGGCTGCGATGTGGCTTTCCATGTCGACGGCAGCGGCTCCCGTCTTCATGCGCAGCGCCGCCTTGCGCGCCTTCGCCACCACCACCTCCTCGGCCCCGGCGAGCACGCCGCGCACCACGCGGCGCTTCTTCAGCGCGGCGCGTGCGATGTGCTCCTCACGGAGAGAGAGGCCGGACAGCCAGCGGGCATCGCCCGCAGCGACCTCGGTGGCCACGACGATGTCGCCGGCCTTCAGGCTGGGATCGAGGCCACCGGCGACGCCGAAGCTGACGACGCCCCGGATCGAGGTCGGGTCGAACACGGTGAGCAGCGAGCGCAGTTGCTTCGGATCGCTCGAGCTGCAGATGACCATCATGCCGGGCCCCGCAGCGATGCGAGCCTCCTGCACGAGTCCCGTCACGACCAACACCGGCCGCGGATCGATCGGGCGATCCGTGGACGTATCGTCCCCCATCCCCAACTTCACTATCCGACCCCTGACACCTTCTCGGACGCCGGGACCCGGCGTCTCCGTCTCTTGTTCCAAAGCCTTAAGCCGCGGCGGCGCCAGAGCGGAAAGACCTTAACAAACCGAGGATTACGCAGAAAAAATCCGCGAGGAAACCCCGTTTGCGCCGCACTGCACCCGCACACGCTGCGTTTTTTACCCGGTGTTGCCATTTAGTCCCGCCCCCCGTTGTTCCAACATGGAACAAGGGTGACTCAGCGTCACCACTGACGGAACTTTAAGCAAAAACTGCGCCACGAAAATGTGAGATTCGCGGCAGGGTATGCCATCGCCCCCGCCAGTTTCGACCGCCGCGGCGCTTGGGTCCCGGCTCGGAGGCCGGGGCGACGCCGAGGATGGAGAGCCGGCCCGGTTCCGACGCGCAGACGAGCCCGACCATTAGCCCCGCCCGAGCAGCAGATCAGCGGCGCGGTCACCGGAGCGGACGGAGCCCTCGATGGTCGCCGGCAGGCCGGTATCGGTCCAATCGCCCGCCAGCGCCACATTGCTGAACGCCGTCTTGGTTCCCGGCCGCAGCGCGTTCTGTTCGGGCGTCGCCTCGAAGGTGGCGCGGCGCTCGCGCACGATCTGCCACGGCGGCAGCTCGGCCGAGAGGCCGGCGGCCTTGCAGACGTCGGCCCAGATCGCCGCCGCCAGCTCCTCCCGGGGCATGTCGACCAGCCGGTCGCCATTGCTGATCGTCACCGACAGCCGCTGCGGGAAGGCGAACAGCCACTCGATGAGGCCGCCGACGACGCCGAGCAGCGCCGGTGAATCCTTCGGCGGCGTGATGCGGAAATGGGCATTGACGATGGCGCGATATTTGGTCGGCCCGGTCAGGCCGGGCAGCAGCGCCATCGCCGGCCGCGGCGGCACGGCCAGCACGACGACATCGGACGCGCCGAGCGCCACGGTCTCGTCGCCACCGAACTTCAGCCCGGTCACGCGTCCCGCAGCGCTTTCCAGCCCGCGCAGCTCGCGGCCGATCCGGACGCTGCCGCCCTTGCCTTCGAGGAATTTCACCGCCGGATCGATCAGCACGCCCGACAAGCCATCGCGCGCGATCAGCGGACGGCAGGCCTGGCCCCCGGCCAGCAGGGTCTCGCGCACGATGGCGCCGGCGAGCCCCGCAGAGCCCTCCGGCGGATCGCAGTTCAGCGCGGCCAGCAGCAGCGGCTGCACCAGGCGGTCGTACAGCGTGCCCTTGCAGGGAATCGTATGGCCGATCGTCTTCGAGGTCGGGGCCCAGATCAGCGGCGACAGCGCGAGGTAATCGCCCAACGACGTATCCGGCACGCGACGGCTCTCGTCGAACACCCAGAGCGGCAGCCGGCCGCTGCCGAGATCCAAGAGCCAGCGCTGCCCGGTCTTGATGTCGACGAAGGCGAACTGCGCCTGCTTCGGTCCGACCAGCCCGGCCTCCGAGCCGATCGCGCGGGCGTAATTGAGCACGTGGTGATTGGCCGACAGCAAGAGATGGTTGCCGTTGTCGATCACGAGATCGGTCGCGGCATCGTAATAGGAGCGGCAACGGCCGCCGAGCTGCTGCGTGGCCTCGTGGACATGCACGACGTAGCCCGCATTCGCGAGCCGCACGCCGGCGGAGAAGCCGGAGATCCCGGCGCCGATGATGTGAGCGGTCTTGGTCATCAGATGAAAGCGTAGCGGAGGATGATGCCGATCTTCGTGAGCTTGCTCACGCGGACGGGCTCGCGCGGCAGCGCGAAGCCGCGGGCCATCAGCAGCTCGAAGACGGCGCGATAGTATTTCGACATGATCCGCGGCGCGCGCACGGCGCGGCGGCGGTTGCGGCGCATGATCTCGTCGGCCTTCTCGAAATGCGTCTTGGCCCGCACCGCCACCGAATTGCAGACCTTCGGCAGCGCGCGCTCCTGCGTCACCTTCGCCGGATCGTCGCCGGTGATGCCGGCGAACAGCAGCGCCTCGCGCGGCAAATAGAGCCGGCCGATCGCCGCGTCCTCGTCGATGTCACGCAGGATGTTGGTGAGCTGCAGCGCGCGGCCGAGATGGTGCGCGAGCAGAATGCCGTCCTCCTCGGGCATGCCGAAGATCCGCACCGAGAGCCGGCCGACGGCGCTGGCGACGCGGTCGCAATAGAGATCGAGCGTGGCGAGATCCGGCGCGCGGATCTCCTGCGGCACGTCCATCTCCATGCCGTCGATGATGGCGAGGAAATCCTCGCGCTTCAGGCCGAAGGTCTTCACCGAGGCGACGTAGTCGCGCAGCCGCGGCGGCGGGTTACCCTGGTACAGCGCGTCGATGTCGTCGCGCCATTTCTGCAGGGCCGCCAGCCGCTCGGGCCGCGGGCCATCGGAATCGGCGATGTCGTCGACCTCGCGGCAAAAGCTGTAGACCTGGAACATCGCATCGCGCTGGGCGCGCGGCAGGATGCGCATGGCCGCGTAGAACGAGCTGCCCGACGCCGCCGTGCCGTGATCGATCGTGTCTGCAGTTGCTTCGAGGGTCATGCGCCGGCCGCCGATTTGGTCTGGGGATGACGGCCGGCCACGCGGCGGCCGATCTCGCCCATGACCGACGTGACGGTGAGGCCGAGCATGCCAGCCGGCGTCAGGTGCACGCGCTCGCTGAGGGGATCGCGCAATTGGAGCAGCGCCACGATGCGGTCGGCAAACGCCTGGATGACGGCGATCTCGAGCCCGAACCGGAAATCCTTCACGCCCCTGTTGAGGTCCCTGCCCTCCTCGAGCAGCGCCGCATTGCGGACCGCAAGCTTCTGCAGGCAGCTCAGGAGCTGCGGCGAAGATTTCGCCTCGCCGAGCATCTCGACGGTGGCGCCGGCTTCGGCCAGCGCATCCCGCGGCAGATACACGCGGTTGAGCGCCTTGTAGTCCTTGCCGCAATCCTGCAGGTGATTGTTGATCTGCAGGCCGGCGCAGATCGCGTCCGAGGCCGGCCAGGTTGCCGTCGATTCGCCGTGCACGTCGAGCATGAAGCGGCCGACCGGCATCGCCGAATAGCGGCAGTAGTGGATGACCTCGTCCCAGTTCTCGTAGCGCAGCTTGGTCACGTCCATGCGGAACGCGACCAGGAGATCGAGCGCGTGGCGCGGCGGCATGCCGCGCGTGGCGAGCGCCCGGCGCAGGCTGACCGCCACGTCCTGGGTCTCGCCGGTGCCCGTCAGCTCGGCCTCGAGCAGATCGAGCAGCCGCAGCTTCTCGTCACCGGGCAGGCTCGGATGATCGGCGATGTCGTCGGCGGTGCGCACGAAATTGTAGAAGGCGAGAATCAGCGCCCGGTGCTCGGGACGGATGATCCACGAGGCGACCGGAAAGTTCTCGTCCCGGTGTGTCTTGCCGGATCGCAAATCGCTCGCGGTGGTCATGGACGAAACAGCTATCAGGTTGAAAGGGCGTTACCGAAAACAATGCCCGCCGCTTCGCTGATGCGAACGGATTGCTGGCCTCCATATAGGCCAAGATCCGGCTAAAACCAATGCAATCGATGGGAGGCGAGAAACGCGGACAGGCCGCCGGAAGCCCTGTGCGGGGCGCGCCGACGGCCATTAACCAAGAAAGTCCGGAAACAGCCGTTCCGGACGGCAACCGCTTACTGGTTGTGGGTCTTCAGCACCTTGTCGCAATCGGCGCTGATCTTGGAGCGGTTTTCCTTCAGGCACGCCAGGATGGTGAAATCGCCCTGGTCGATCACGGAACGGCAGAACTTCTGAACGTCGCGGGTGCAGGCCGCCTGCTCCTCGGCGGTGCCACGCCCGCCTTGCGCGAAGGCGGCGGTGGAAACGGTCAGAGACAGCAGGGAAAGTGCCAGACAAATCTTACGCATCGTGTTCCTTCATTTTGACAGCAGAGGCCACCTCCCGGGATTGCCGATGCTGCCCGGGAAACACCTGTTTGGTTTGGCAAGGACCGCAAGCCCCCCAGCGCCGGAGGTACGCTGCCAAATGCGGCCAAATTCGCGCCCTATGATGCCGAGCCATCACGCTCGGACGTCTTCAGCTTTGGCACAAACAAGGCGTTGATACTAGGGCGTTATTCTCAAGCGGCGTTTTTCGCATTTGGCTGTTGCATGCGTGCCGCGGGGACCGTTAGATGCGGCGCCGTTGGGGTTGCGGCAGCGGTTTTGTGGCGAAGGCCGTGCGGCGCGAATGCCGTCGCAGGGTGCCGACGATAATGATGACATCCGGTCGCAGCGCCCGACCGGCTGTCATTTGAACCTAACCTTCGGCGAGAACACCAAAGTGTTCGAAGCGGCGGCTCACGCCGGCACAGCGGTGTCATTTTGGATGGGAAACTCGATATGAAACTGTTCGGCTCATCTTTCTCCGGGCGCGTCGTCAAGGCCGCCAGCCTCGGCGCAGCACTGATCCTGACCGCAACGGCAGTCCATGCGCAGTCCGGCCCGTTCGCCGGCTTCGACGGTTCCTGGTCGGGCAACGGCACGGTCGCGCTGTCCGACGGCACCACCGAGCGCATCCGCTGCAAGGCGAGCTATCGGGTCGCCGGCGCCAACCTCAAGCAGAGCCTGCAATGCGCCAGCGACAGCTACAAGTTCGACCTGTCCAGCGACGTCACCAGCCAGGGTGATCGCATTTCCGGCAACTGGAGCGAATCGAGCCGCAACGTCAACGGCGAGCTGCAGGGCACCGCCGGCAACGGCCAGATCGACGTGTTCGTGCAGGCGGCCGGCTTCGCCGCGAGCATTTCCCTGCGGACCAGCGGCAACAAGCAGGTCGTGCAGATCTCCTCCAAGGGCGAGATCCGCGGCGTCAACATCACGATGTCGAAGACCTGATCGGCTCCATTCATCGCTGAACAAGCAAACGGCCCTGACGATGTCAGGGCCGTTTAGTTTTTGCGTGCCTCCGTAGGATTGGACGCGCCCCAGTCCATCGCTGTCATCGCCCGGCTTGACCGAGCGATCCAGTATTCCAGAGGCGGTGGCGATAGAGCCGATAGGCCGCGGCGTACTGGATCGCCCGGTCAAGCCGGGCGATGACAGGTGTGTGTGGGCTCTACACCATCCGCTTTCGCAGCGATGACAGTTGTGGGTGTGGCGAGGACCAGCCCCTCACCTCACACCGGCTTGCGCTTCAGCTTCTGCGACAGGTTGATCAGGAACATCGCGGTCGGCCGGAGGATGAAGAGGTCGGCGAACAGCGCCGCCACCATCGAGAAGGCGCTGAGCCAGCCGAACAGCCGCAGCGACGGCAGGTCGGAGAACACGGTGACGACGAGACCGCAGGCCAGCACCACCGTTGTGAGGATCAGCGCCGGTCCAACGAGCACGGTCGCCCGCTCGACCGCGATCGCGGCGCTGACACCGGGCGCGCTCTCCATGCGCAGCCGGTTGAGGAAGTGGATCGTGGCCGACAGGCCGAGCCCGAACGAGACCGTCAGCGCGACGACGCTGGCGAATTGCAACCCCTCGCCCATCGCCCAGAGCACGGTGCCGGACATCACCACCGGGAAGATGCCCGGCAGGATGCAGGCCAGCATCACCACCCAGGAGCGGAACGCCAGCCCGATGAACATCGCCACCAGCGCGAACTCGATCGTCAGCCCGTGGTTGAGCTTCTCGATCATGCTGGCGGAATTGCGCGCGGCGATCGCGGCAAGACCGGTCACGGCGACCTCGTAGCCGGGATGCTTCTTCCTGACCGCATCGAGCTCGCGGTCCAGCTTGTCGACCACCGGCAGCAGCTGGCTGGAATCGAGATCGGGCACGCGGCCGGCGACGACCACGGCGTCCTGCTCCTTGTCGATAAAGCGGCGAACCAGATGCTCGGGGATCAGGTTGACGTATTCCTGCAAGGTCGCGGTATCCGACGATTGCGCCTTCTCGGCCAGCCACCGCCTGAGCGTCTCCACCGACCAGACATTGCCGACGCCGGCGGTCTTCTCGACCGTGGCGTGGACGTCGGCGATCGTCTGCAGCGTCTCCGGCGAATAGAGCGAGGCGCCCTTCGGAAACTGGATGAGCACGTTGACCGGATTGGCGCCGGTCAGCTTGGCGTCGAGACGGTTGCTCGCGGCCACGGCCTGACGCTTGTCCGGCACCTGGTCCGCGAGGCGATAGCGCGGCTCCAGGCTCGCATAGACCACCGCGAGCGAGCCGACGAACACGACCGCGATCAGGCTGAACAGGCCGGGGCGGCCGACCATGCGCACCGCAATCCAGTAGCAGAAATTGCGCAGCGCCTGGACGCCGGCATCGGCGCCCTGGAACTTGACCGCGAACGTCTTCTCGTTGCGCACCAGGAGCACGCCGAACACCGGCACCAGTGACAGCACCGCGAGCAGCGCGATGACGGTGGCGGCGAGCCCCGCCTCGCCAAACTTGCGGATCAGGTCGCTGTCGGAGAATTGCAGGGCGATGAAGGATATGCCGGCGGTGGCGTGGGTCAGCACGCAGGCCGGACCGACGACCAGCACCGCGTTCTTGAAAGCCGTCACCTTGTCCTGGCCTGCGATCAGGCGGTCGCGCGCGGCGAAGGTCAGCTGCATCGAGTCGGAGAAGCTGATGACCATGATGAGCGGCGTCATCACGTTCAGGAACATGTTGAGGTTGAAATTCGCCCAGCCCAGCGCGCCGAGCGCGAGCATGATCGCGATCAGCGGCGGGAACGCCGCCACGATCATGAAGGAGATCTTGCGGAAGAAGATGATGGCGATGATGCAGCCGGCGAGAATGCCGAGGACATTGTAGGTCAGGCCGTCACGCTCGACCGCGTTGCGGATCTCGAGCTGCATGACGGGGACGCCGGACAGTTGCACATTCAGGCCGGTATCGGCGAGGTCATCCGTCATCAGCTTTCTGATGTCGCCGACGACCTTGCCGAGGTCGTTCGAGGCGACCACCTTGGGCTCGAGCGACAGCACGATCAGCGCCAGCGTGCCGTCCTCCGACAGCAGCTTGCCGCGGATGATCTCGTTGGACTTCACGGTCTCGATGAACTTGTCGTAGGCCTCGCCCTCCGGCAGCTCGGAGGGAAACAGCGCCGCCGGCAGCTTGCCGGGCGCCGGCGCCTGGCGGGCCGAGAACAGCGACACCAGGCCGCGCGTGCCTTCGACCAGCTGCAGATCGGTGACGAAGTCGCGCAGCTTCTCGAGGTTCTGGCGAGCGAGCAGCGTCTTGCCCTCGACGACGACGAGCACGTCGAACTCCTCGGCCGGGAACTTCTTCGTGACCTCCTCGTACTGATGGAATTCCTTGCTGTCGGAGCGGAACAGCTGGCTCAGCGAATCATCGATCTGGATGCGCTTGATGCCGAACACGGCGGCCACGATCAGCAGCAGCAGGACGATGCACGACAGCACCGGCACCTTGACGGCGAGCAGCCCGAGGCGCTCCAGCCCGAAGGCGATGCTGTCGGCCGGTCGCTGCTCGACCTTCTCGACATGGACTTCGTTGTCGTGCCTGACTTCCAGCATGTGGGGGTCCAGTGGTTACGGCGCGGCCCCATTCGGGGAGGCCTGAGCGCATAGGGCAGAAATAAGGCCACTCAGCGAAGCTGACATGACCGCATTGTGGCCCGCAGCCGAAGCTAATCCTTGAAAATACGCAGAAATTCGTCGCACGGCGGTCTAGCAGGGTTCACACCCCGGCCGCAACCAGGGGCGCCACACAAGACGGCGAGCGGCTCGCGCCGCGGATGACGCCACGATTCTGCCGTGGTTGAAAAGACCTTGCGGACACGCGGCCGCCGAGACGCCCGAAACCTGATTCGCTCAGGCAACACGCACGTTGCGTGCCTGTCCGGTCGCGGCGAGGCGCGCGCCGGTTCAGGGAACGGGCGCGCGCCTCAGGCCGCCGGCAAAGCTGCTTCGCGCAGGCGCAGCGAGTAGTTCGACGCGTTCTGATGGCCGTGCGAGGCGGCGCGCGCGAACATGATCAGGTGATGGGCGATCATCGCCACCGCGATGAAGTTCTCGATCTCGCCGCGCTTCAGCTGGGTCCAGGCGAACCGCCAGAACGGCCGCTTGTAGTCGCCGAGAACGCCGACCTTCCAGAAGATCTTGCCCATCATGACCAGCCCGCGACGGATGTTCGGCCAGGTCTTCATCTCGTCGCTGACCGGCACCTTGATGCGGTTGGAATAGGTGTGGTCGCATTGATGCTGGTAGCGCGCATAGAGCCGCTCCGGCTCATAGGCGACCTCCATGCAGCGGCGCCACGCCGACACCACCTCGTCATAGGGCATCAGGAACTTGACGTTCGAATCGCGGCTGTCGTCCTGCACCAGCCGGCCCTCGCGCGCGAGACGGTCCCACAGCGGGGTCTTCGGCAGCGCCTGCAAAAGGTTGATCGTCAGCAGCGGGATCCGGCTCTCCTCGACGAACTGCAGCAGCGCGTCCGCGGTCTGCGGCGTGTCGGTATCGAGCCCCATGATGATGCCGGAGACGACCTCCATGCCGTAGCTGTTGATGGTCCTGATCCCCTCCAGGATCGGCACCATCATGTTGTGGTCCTTCTGCATCGCGGTGAGCGCCTCGGGATCCGGCGTCTCGATGCCGCAGAAGATGGTGATGAAATAGGCCTCGCGCATCTTCTCCAGGATCTCGGGGCGCTTGGCGATGTTGAGCGTCGCCTCGCAGGCGAGCCGCATCACATAGCCGGTGCGCTTCTGCCATTCGACCAGATGCGGCAGCAGGTCCATCGCCGCCTTGCGGTTGCCGATGAAATTGTCGTCGACGAAATAGACCGAGCCGGTGACGCCGCACTCCCGGAGCTTGTCGAGCTCGGCGATGATCTGCTGCGGCGTCTTGATGCGCGGGTTGCGGCCATACAGACCGGGGATGTCGCAGAACTCGCACTGATACGGGCAGCCGCTGGAATATTGGATGCTGCCGAGGAAGTACTTGCTGACCTCGGCCAGCTCGTAGGCGGGTACCGGGAAATCGGTCATCGCCACGCGCTCGGCCGTGCGCAGCACGATCTGGCCTGCGGGCCGCGACACGTCGCGGGCGAGGTGCTCGATCAGCGCGTCGGTGGCATCGCCGAGTTCGCCGACATGCAGATAGTCGAACTCGGGATAGTCATCCGGGCATGCGCTCACCGAGGGGCCGCCGAGCGCGACCGGCCGGTCGAAGGCGTGCGCGCGCCGGCAGATGTCGTTCATCTGCTGGCGCTGGATATGCATGCCGCTGACGAACACCGCCTCCGCCCAGGCGAAATCCTCGTCGCGCGCGGGACGGATGTTCTCGTCGATGAAGCGCACCTGCCAGCGGCTGGGCAGATAGGCCGCGATCAGCAGCAGCCCCTGCGGCGGCATGAACGCCTGGATGCCGTCCGTGAGCGGATAGGCGTACTCGAAGGTCCCGAACGAAGACGTGTAGCGCGGGAACACACAGAGAATGCGGCGTGTCGTTTCGATGCCTTCGAATCTCATCGATCGTCCTCGCAACAACCTGCTATCCGGCTACCTTACGGCGGGCGCGAAACCTTCGCCACCCCTTCCGGAAAAGTTGAGCTGCTGCGGCGTCGGACCGCACGCGGACGCAAGGCGGACGGCGAACACTCCAATCAGCTCGTCCTCGCGCCGGAATGTCAGCGCGAGCCATATGGCCGCAGTTGACCGCAGTCGCCTCGGCGAGGCCTGCCGCGCCTTCGCGCGCCCGCCACCAGTGCAACGCAATTGCAAGGCTGCGAGAGCTGCCGGCCCCCCGGCGGCCTCCGTAATCGAACGGACCGAGCGCCGCGCCAGCACCTGGGAAAATCCAGCTAATCGATTGAAACACAAAGCGAAGTGCGCGGGGGTTGCATCATACTGATGATGTCCACTTAACGCTTTCTCCATGAACATTTCGCATAATTATTAAGGAACAATCGTTCCGCGTCGCAGTTCACACCCGCCGGTATCCCACCTCATGACCACACGTCTGACGTCAACGACGACGGCCACACGGCACTCCCTTGCGGTCAAGCTCTACGCCATCTTCGCGCTGTTCGCCGTGCTGACTGCCGCGATCACCTGGCTGTCGGACTACAATTCGCGACGCGCCGCCGAGCTCACCAAGGCGATCGAGACGGCGAACCTCGCCGCGCTCAACGTGCAGTCGGTCAACGGGCTGGTCTACGCGGTCGTCATGGAATCGCGCGGCGTCTACATGTCGACCGATCCGGCGGTCGTGAAGCGCTATGGCGAAGGGCTGCTGAAGTTCAACGCCGAGATCCTCAAGATCGTCGACAAGTGGCAGAGCATCGTCCAGGCCGACGACGCGCAGCAGTTCGCGACCTTCAAGAAGCGGATCGAGCAGTTCGTCGAGTTCCGCAAGGAGCTGGTGCGCCGTGCCAACGAGATCAGCCCCGCCGCAGGCCGCGAATGGGGCGACAACGACGCCAACCGCTCGGTCCGCTCCGCCCTGAACAAGGATCTCGACGAGCTCTCCAAGGTCTATCTCGAGCGCGGCCGCAGGATCGGCGAGGACACCGAGATCAACCGCAGGCTCTCGCTGGTGCTCACTTTGCTCGGCGGCGTGATGCTGCTGCTGGTCGTGGCCGGCGTCGTGATCATCGCCCGCTCGATTGCCCGTCCGCTGTCCCAGATCACCGACACGATCCGCCAGGTCGCGACCGGCGCCGAGAACGTCGAGGTGCCGCATGCCGGCCGGGCCGACGAGGTCGGCGAGCTGGCCCGCGCCATCGGCGTGTTCCAGCAGGCGATGGCGCATAACCGCGATCTGAACGTCCAGGTGTCGCAGGACTCCGAAATCCGCGAGGCCCGCGCGCGCCACATCGAAAAGGCGGTCGAGGAGTTCCGCACCGCCATCGGCGGCGTGATGCGCACCGTGACCGAGAACGCTGCCGCCATGCGCCACACCGCCGAGACGATCACGCGTCTGACGGCGGATGCCAATGAACGCGCCGTCACCGCGACCGGCGCCACGGCACAGGCCTCGACCAACGTCTCCGCGGTCGCCAGCGCCGCCGAGGAGCTGTCGGCCTCCGTCGAGGAGATCGGCCGCCAGATCCGCCAGTCCGCCGGCGCGGTCGAGCAGACCGGCCAGCGCACCGAGAAGTCGATCACCGAGATCGAGGGACTCGCCGCCGCCACCCAGCGTATCGACGGCGTGCTGACGCTGATCCAGACCATCGCCGAGCAGACCAACCTGCTGGCGCTGAACGCCACCATCGAGGCCGCCCGCGCCGGCGAGGCCGGCCGCGGCTTCGCCGTCGTCGCCCACGAGGTCAAGGCCTTGGCCGGGCAGACCGCCAAGGCGACCGAGGAGATCAGCCAGAACGTCGGCCTGATCCAGTCCTCGACCAAGACCGCGGTCGATGCCGTGCGGGAGATCGGCGATGCCGTGCGCGGCATCAACGAGATCACCACGAACATTTCCAACGCCATCCAGCAGCAGGATCAGGCGACGCGCGAGATCTCGGTCAATGCGCAGTCGACCGCCCAGGGCAACCAGACGCTGGTCATGAACATCGGCTCGCTGCGCGACGCGATCGGCGAGACCTCGACCGCCGCCGCGTCCGTCCTGTCGGCCTCCGGAGACCTCAACTCCACGGCGCAGACGCTGGCGCAGGAGGTCGAGAAATTCTTCCAGAACCTGCGCGCGGGCCCGGCGGCCGAAACCCGTCTGCGCAAGGCGAGCTGATTCAGGCGCGACCGGCCCGTCCGCCTCAGGCGGGCACGGCATCGGAAAACGCCACGATCGGGGCGGCCGCCAGCAGCGCCTTGGTGTAGTCGTGCTGCGGCCGGTCGAACACGTCGTCGCGGCTGCCCTGCTCCACGATCCGTCCGGCCTGCATCACCACCACGCGGTCGGCGATCTGCTCGACGGCGGCGAGATCGTGGCTGATGAACAGGCAGGCGAAGCCGTATTGCGCCTGCAGCCGCTCGAACAGCTTCAACACCTGCGCCTGGATCGTCATGTCCAGCGCCGAGACCGGCTCATCGGCGACGACGAAGGCCGGCCGCCGGATGATCGCGCGCGCGATCGCCACCCGCTGGCGCTGTCCGCCGGACAGTTCGTGCGGCCAGCGCTGCGCCAGGCCGGACAGCCCGACCTCCTCCAGCATCGCCGTCACGCGGCTCGCGCGTTCCGCACCCGGCAGCGCAACGTGGCGCAGCGGCTCAGCCACGATGTCGCCGATCCGCATCCGCGGATCGAGCGAGGAGTACGGGTCCTGGAACACGAGCTGCGCCGCGAGACGGAACTCCCGGCCGGTCGCCGACGTCACGTCGCGGCCGAGAAAGCGGACCTCGCCGGATGCGAGCGGCAACAGCCGCAGCATCGCGCGGCCGAGCGTGGTCTTGCCCGAGCCGCTGCCGCCGACCACCGCCACCGTCTCGCCGGCGCGGATGGTGAGGTCGACGCCGTCCACCGCCATGTGCCCGGCGTCGCGGCGAAACAGCCGCTGACGGCCGGGGAATGCGACCTTCAGGCCGCGCACCGCCATGACGACGTCCTGCGCGGGCGGACGGCTCCCTGCCGCCGCGCGGCGCGGCAAGGCCTCGACCAGCTCGCGCGTGTAAGCCTCGCGCGGCGACGTCAGCACCTGCTGCGCCGTCCCTGTCTCGACCAGCCGGCCGCGGCACAGCACGACGGCGCGCTGCGCATAGCGCGCGACCAGGCCGAGATTGTGGGTGATCAGCATCATTGCGGTGCCGTGATCGCGCGCCAGGCCGACCATCAGATCCAGCACCTCGCGCTGCGTCAGCGTATCCAGCGCCGTCGTCGGCTCGTCGGCGATCAGGAGCTTGGGCCGCAGCAGCATCACCGAGGCCAGCATGATGCGCTGGCGCATGCCGCCGGAGAATTCATGCGGATAGGCGTCGAAGGTCCTGGCGGGATCGCGGATCTGCACCCGCGCCAGCATGTCCAGGCAGCGCCGCCGCGCTTCGTCCTTGGCGATCCGCTCGTGCAGCCGCAGCCCCTCCATCATCTGCGCGCCGATCGTGAGCGCCGGATTGAGCGAGACCATCGGCTCCTGGAACACCATGCCGATGACGGGACCGCGCAGCGCGCGCAGCTGCCGCTGCGACAGCGCGGTCAGATCCTCGCCATCGAGCAGGATGCGTCCCTGGCCGCGCACCAACCCTGCGGGCAGCAGCCCGAGCACGGCGCGTGCCGCCGCCGTCTTGCCGCTGCCGGACTCGCCGACCACGGCGACGAACTCGCCGCGCCCGATCTCGAACGAAACATCGTGGACGATGGGCGCACCGGCTGCCGTGGCGATACCCAGGCCTTCGATCTGCAGCAGCGGCGCCGTCATCGCTGCGCCATCCGCGGGTCGAGGCGGTCGCGCAAGGCATCGCCGAGCAAATTGATGCCGAGCAGGGTCAGCGCGATGCACAGGCCGGGCGCGATGCTGAGCCAGGCGGCATTCTCCATATAGGGTCGGCTCGCCGCCAGCATGTTGCCCCAGGTCGGCGCCGGCGGCGGCACGCCGAGGCCCAGGAAACTCAGCGCGCTCTCGGCCAGCAACACCCAGCCGAACATGCTGGTGGCGAGCACGGCAACCGGCGCCACCGCATTGGGCAGCACGTGCCGCAACAGCGAGTAGAGTTCGGAATTGCCGAGCACGCGCGAGGCCTCGATATACTCCTTCTCGCGCAGCGACAGCACGGTGCCGCGCACCACGCGCGCGACCGAGGGCATGTAGGCGAGCGCCAGCGCCAGCACGATGCCAATACTGTTGGCGCCGATCACGATCATCACCCCGAGCGCCAGGAGAATGCCGGGAAACGCCAGCAGCGCATCGTTCACCGCCATGATCAGCCGGTCGGCCCAGCCGCGCCAATAGCCGCTGACGCTGCCGATCAGCACGCCGACGGTGACCGCGAGCACGACGGTCGCGACCGCGACCAGCACGCTGGTCGAGGCGCCCGCCATGATCCGGCTGAGCACGTCGCGGCCGAACTCGTCGGTGCCCAGCCAATGCTGCGCCGAGGGCGGCTGCAGCCTTGCGCGCAGATTGACGCGCAGCGGATCAAACGGCGTCCAGGCCACCGCGGCCAGCGCGGTGCCGCCGAGCAGCGCGATCAGGATGCCGCCGATCGCCGTGTTGGCCCTGATCCTCATGCCGCGGCCACCCTGGGATCGAACAAGGGATAGCAGAGGTCGACGATCAGGTTGACGACGACGTAGATCAGCGCCGTGAACAGCAGGCAGCCCTGCACCACCGGATAGTCGCGCGCGAAGATCGAGTCCACGAGCAGCCGGCCAAGACCGGGCAAGGTGAACACGGTCTCGATCACCGCGATGCCGCCGAGCAGATGTCCGAGCACCAGGCCGATCAAGGTCCAGGTCGGCGCGAACGCATTCGGCAGCACGTGCCGCGCCAGCACCCGCCATTCCGGCACGCCCTTGGCGCGGGCATGGGTGACGTATTCCAACCTGAGCACCTCGATTGAGGCCGCGCGCGCCATGCGCGTGAGCACGCCGACCTCGATCATGGCCAGGGTGACGACCGGCAGCACCATGAATAGAGCGGCGCCGGCAAAACTCTCCGAGAACGGGACATAGCCGACCACCGGCAGCCATTTCAGCTTGAGGCCGAACAGCAGGAGGAGCAGCAGGCCGAGCCAGAAGCTCGGGATCGAGAGCAGCAGCGTGGCGCTGCCGACGATGATCAGATCGACCGCGCTGTTCTGCCGCCACGCCGCGATCAGTCCCGCCGGCACCGCGATGCAGGCGGCGATGGCGACCGCGATCAGCACGATGACGGCGCTGACCTGGAAGCGCTCGAGGATCAGCGGCAGCACCGGCAAGCCGTTGGTGATGGAGTGGCCGAGATCGCCGTGCGCGAGCCGCTCGAGCCAATACAGGAACTGGATGGGAACGGGACGGTCGAGGCCGAGCTGCTGCTTGAGCAGGGCTGCCTGCGCGGGATCGGCGGCATCGCCGAGCATCACCTGCACGGGGTCGCCAGGGATCAGGCGGACCAGCAGGAACACCGCGATGGCGACGATCAGCAGCGTCGGAATCGTCGTGACGAGGCGGCGCAGCAGGTAACCGATCATGATGACACTCCGGCCTCAAGGCTGCAGGCTGACGCCCCAGAAGCGCGCCTGGGGAAAGAGCCAGCCGGCGTAACCCTTCACCGCCTTGCGCAACGCGGTCAGCTCCGAGCCGTTGAACAGCACGATCATCGGCACGTCGGCGATGAAGCGCCGGTGCATCTCGTCGAACAGCGCCTGGCGCTTCGCCGGGTCGGAGGTCAGCATCGACTGCCGCAGCATCGCCTGCGCCTCAGCGTTGTCCCACACCTTGCGCGGCTGCGTCGCCTTCGGTCCTGTCAGCATCTCGAAGCTCAGCGACGGATCGAGCCGGGCCGAATAGATGAAGGTCATCGCCTGATAGTCGCCGCGATTGTAGCGGTCGAGCTGCGCCGCCCAGTCGAGCACCTCGAGCTCGATATTGATCCCCGCCGCGCGCGCCATCTCCTGCACCAGCACGGCGGCATCGAACACGAAGCTGTAGCGCTTGTTGGTGATCAGTTTGATCGGCTGGCCGCGATAGCCGGCTGCCTTGAGCAGCGTCTTGGCCTCGGTCAGGTCCTGCTGATAGCCCTGCTCCTGCACGCTGCCGTGAAACGGGCTGCCGATCGGCAGCGCCGAATTGTTCGCCTTGGCCGTGCCCTCCATGACGACGTCCACGATCTGCGGCATGTCGAGCGCCAGCGCGATCGCGCGGCGGATGCGCGCGTCCTGCAGCAGTGGATCGCGGGTCTGGAACAGGAGCCCGGTCATGCTCAGCGATGGGGTGGCGCTGACCTGCACATCGGGGCGCGTCTTCAGATCGTCCATGTCGGGGATCGACAGGCTCATGATGACATCGAGCGCGCCGCTGAGCAGGCCGGCCTTGGCGGCCGCGCTGTCCGGAATGACGTTGAAGCGCACGCGGTCGACCGCCGCGGTCTTGGCGCCGGTCAGGCCGGTGCGCGGCTCGCTGCGGGAGCTGTAGGCGTCGAACTTGATCACATCGACATATTGGCCGCGCTTCCACTCGCCGAGCTTGAACGGGCCGGTGCCGATCGGCGCGATCCATTTGCCGTCGGCGCCGACGGACTCGCGATGGAGGATCGCGGTCTGGCCGCAATCGGGGCGCGCGAGCGTGGGCAGGAACAGCGCCGTCGGCTGGTCGAGCGTCACCGTCACCGTTTGAGGATCAACAGCGACGATCTTCTCGATGCGGGCGATGCCGCTCGGGCCGAACTCCGAGAGGCAACGCCATTGCGTGGCCGGATCGAGCCAGCGCTCCAGCGACCAGACAACATCGCTCGCCGACATGACGGCGCCGTTGTGGAATTTGACGCCCTGGCGCAGCTTGAATGTATAAGTCCTGCCGTCGTCCGAGACCGTCCAGCTGTCGGCCAGCATCGGCCCGACCGAGGTGTCGTCGCGGAAGGCGACGAGCCCCTCGACGACATGGGCGATCACGCCGTCGGTGTTGGCGTCGCGGTTGGTGCCAGGATCGGTCGAGCGGATGTCGGCATTGAGCCGCGCGCGCAGCAGCGTTTCGGCACCGGCAGATGCGGCATCGGCCAGCAGCGCAGCGAGCACGAGGCCCGCGAACAGCCAGTGCGCTCGCCTGCCCTTCTTCATTACGACACCATCGCCGTCGCCGGCCGGCTCGCCGCCGAGGTCGCGGTCGCCGACATGTCCAGCCGGTAGGCGGTGAACTCCCTGTTCAAGGCCGGCAGCGGCGCCACCTCCATGATCCCCTCGGCCGGCTCCATCACGATCATCGCGACGGTGGCGCTGAGATTGTTGCTGAGATTGCGCCGCGGCGGCCGGCACACCGACCACGGGTCGGCGAAATTGTCGAACAACGCCGATTTCACCGCATCCTTGGTGATCGCGCCGATCACGGGCTGCAGCAGCTCGCGCACGCGAATGTCGCGATAGAGGCTGCACGGCGTGTTGGCGATGCCGGTATCCTTGAGTTTGCCGAGCGCGATCGGACTCACGAAGTGATTGGCGTGGACCAGCAGTCCCCGCTCCGGATGCACCTGGAACGTCTCGTCGGGTGCGCATTCGAAATCGATCGCGACGCCCTCGCAATGGCTGACGATCATGTTGTTGGCGGCCGATTTCTTCGTGCAATAGACCGTGCGCATGGCCAGCGCGACGTGCTCGCTCTCCAGCACCTTGCGGCGGATCAGCGCCAGGGGCACGCCGACCTCGCGATAGTCGCGATCGGATTCCAGATAGTTGGCGGTGATCGCGACGCCGATTGCATTGAAGCCGGAACGGCCGAGCGCGCCGGCCTCGGTGAAGGTCAGCAGATCGGGCCCGTCATCGCGCCTGACCCGCAGCACCACGGCGGTCTCGACGCATTCGCGCTTCCAGTCCCAGTTCTGCGCATGAATGAGGCGGCGGTGCGCCGTCGCCGCCGGCAGCGCGACGACGCCGGTGCAGCCATCCGGCTCGTCCGGCGTCTTCAGCCGCGCCCGCACCTTCGGCCGCGCCAGCTTGAGGATCTCCGTGCGCGCGTTCAGCAGCACGACGTCCTCGAACGGCACGCCGGCACCCGCGGCAATGCCCCGCATCTCCTCGAGATAGTCAGGCTCGAACGCCTCGATCACGGGCAGATAGTCGCGGACCAGCGCGGCCACCCCGGCGGCGTCCAGCGACAGGTCCTTCAGCTGCGACAGATAATGTGTGGTGCCCTTGCGGATGCGCGCGGCCGCCTGCTGGCCGTATTGAACGCCGCGCGCATGCGGCGCGCCGGAAATTTCGATCAGGGGAAACGGCTCGATCATCACGGTCGCAGAACGTCCTCGGCTGAACTCTTTGCTTCACTCTTTGCTCAGCTGTTTTGCTTTCGCTCCCGGCTGAACTTCTCTTTGCCTTCTCGGGAACCCTAATGTATTTTGTGATGACATGAAACAAAAATCTTCACTCTCCTCCCGGACCGCGCCGAGCCGGCTGCAGCAGCAGCTGTCGGCCGACATTCTCGAACTGATCCGCAGCGACGCCATGGAGCCGGGCACGCGCCTCGCCGAGGTCGCGCTCGCCGAGCGCCTGCAGGTGTCGCGCACACCGGTGCGCGCCGCGCTCAAGCTGCTGGCCTCCAAGCGCCTGATCCAGCGCGGCGCGCTGCGCGGCTATTTCGTCGGCGACACAACGGCTCCTGCCGCGAAGGCGCCGGCCAAACCTGTTCCGGAGCAGACCGAACAATTGTTCCTGGCGATCGCCCGCGACCGCCGAACCGGGCGGCTGCCGCTCGACGTGTCCGAGGCCGACCTGATGCAGCGCTACAGGGCCACGCGCCCGCTGGTGCAGCGCGTGCTCGCCAGGCTCGCGGAGGTCGCGGCGGTCCAGCGCAAGCCGGGTCATGGCTGGCGCTTCGCGCCCAGTCTCGCCGACGCCGACGCCCGCGCCGAGAGCTACCGCTTCCGGCTCGTGGTCGAGCCCGCCGGTCTGCTCGAGCCCGGCTTCCGGCTCGATCCGGCCTGGGCGTCCGAGATGCGCCGAGAGCATCAGGCGATGCTGGAGCAGCCCTGGAGCGAGACCGCCAGCATCGCCTTGTTCGAGATGAATGCCGCGTTTCACGAAGGGCTTGCAGCCGCCTCGGGCAACCGCTTCCTGCTGGTGTCGGTACAGCAGCAGAACCGGCTGCGCCGCTTCGCCAACTACGACTGGGCGTTCGGCCATGAACGCGTCGTCGTGAACTGCCGCGAACATCTCGCCATTCTCGACCAGATCGAGGCCGGCGACCGGCAGCGCGCCGCCGAGCTGCTGCGGCGGCATCTCGAAAGCGCCGCGGCGCTCAGGCGGCCGCCCGGCAATGGCCGGAAATCCAGCTGATCATCGTGACAAGACACGTTCGTTCCGG
>NZ_CAFJ01000258.1 GCF_000239795.1 Bradyrhizobium sp. STM 3809
CGGCGCGCCTGCTGCGGGCGGCAGCGCGCCGGCGGCTGACACCAGCACCGCCGCGGCTCCGGCGGCTGCGCCTGCTGCGGCGCCGCAAAGCGTCGACGTGGCCGCGATCGTCGACAAGGCCGCGGCCGCCAAGCACGAGAAGCTGGAGTGGCGCACCTCGATCGTCGACCTGATGAAGGCGCTCGACATCGATTCGAGCCTCGCGGCCCGCAAGGAGCTCGCCAAGGAGCTCGGCTACACCGGCGACACCAACGACTCCGCCAGCATGAACGTCTGGCTGCACAAGCAGGTCATGAGCAAGCTCGCGGCCAATGGCGGCAAGCTGCCGCCGGAGATCAAGCACTGAGCTTGCGTGCGCGACTGCAAAAAAGCGAAAGGCCCGCCATCTTGCGGGCCTTTGTCGTGTTTGATGAAAGCGTGCTCGCCGGCCTGCGCGTCGGCGCGCGGGCGTCTCAGGCGCGCACGAAGGCCGCGCGCTCCCAGGCTTCGGCATGCAGCTGGTCGCGGGTAAAGCCGATGTCGCGCAGCGTGCGCTCGTCGAGCTGGTCGACGTAGGCGAGCTGGGTGCGATAGTGGACGTAGCGCTTGAGAACGTCGAAAATGGCCGTGATGAACATGTGCCTCTCCCCATTGGTCTGGTTGTTTGTACGGCGGGGAATTGCTGATCCATCCGGGTAGCCACGGAGTTAAAAAGCGGGCTTCAATCGTCGTGCTCGGTAGTTCTACGGTCCGTCAGGCCATGATGTCCCGGTTCTCCGGATGGTCTCGGAGGTAATCGGCGACGAAGCTGCAGCCGGCGGCCACCTTGCGGCCGTCGGCGCGGATCAGCTCCAGCGCCCCCTTGACCAGCTCGGAGGCGATGCCCCGCCCGCGCAGCGGACGCGGCGTCTCGGTGTGGGTGATGATGACCGCCTGCGGCGTCGCGCGGTAGTTGGCAAAGGCGATGCTGCCGTCGATGTCGAGCTCGAAGCGGCTCTCGGCCTTGTTGTCGCGGACGGCGGTCATGGTCGCTCCTCTTAAGCGCTACTTTCGTTTCGGTTTGTCGGTCAGCTTGATGAACTCCGCCAGCATGTCGCGGATCGACCACGGCTTGCCGTCGACGGCGCCGCGGATGTCGTCGATCTTCCATTGGCCGGCATCGCGGACGAAGTCGTAACGAATGACGTTGTCGGCCTGTTCCTTGCGCTCCAGGCGATGGCCGGTGAGGGTGACGGCGATGGTCGCCTTGTCGGCCTCCTGCTTCTCCGAAACCACCTTGAACGAGGCGACATCCGGATCCTGCGAATTGGTGATCGGATCGAAATCGACCGCGCCGACCTCGCCCTTGGGCGTGCGGGCATCCATCCTGGCCCATTGGGCCGCCAGTGCCTTCGACAGATATTTCGCGCGCGCCGCCTTGTCCGCGATGACGAAGCTGCCGCCGTCCTCGCCCTTGCCCTTGGCCACGCGGGTGTAGATCGCGGTCATGATGCCGGCGGGCTCGTTGGCGGCAGGGCTCTGCGCGTGCAGCGGGGACGTGGCGAATACGCCGGCGAGGCCGAGAAGCAGGAGACGACGATCGATCATGGGGATCCTCAAATCAGATTCGGCGCGCGGTGACATGCTGGGAATGCGCAGCCGGCACGGGTTTGTCGCACGGGCTCGGCATTTGTTCGAACGACCTCACCGCATGGGGTGGTTGTCGCATATGAAGACATGAG
>NZ_CAFJ01000257.1 GCF_000239795.1 Bradyrhizobium sp. STM 3809
GGCCGTGACGATCGCGACGGCGGCCGCGCCGACGGTCGAGAGAAGGTCGGCTAACGCAACGGCCTTGAAGCGCCCGGCTCGTTGAAGGCGCGCGGAGGGCACAATGGTGGCCGAGGACAGCAGGAACAGTGGAGCGAATCCCAGGAGAATGCCGGCCAACGCCGGCTGCTGCAGAAGCCAGGCCAAAGGTTGAGCGGTGACGACGAGCAGGGATGCCAGCACCAGAGCGATCGCCATGACGATCCAGAATACGCTCGATTCCAGATTGCGCGTGAGTTTGGGTGCACGCACCAGTGACGCTCCGAGACCAAGGTCGCTGAAGAGCATCAAGAAGAAAAAGAACGGGGTCGCCAGTGCAACGCTGCCATAGGACGAGGGTCCGAGGATCCGAGCCAGAACGGGAACCAAGACAAGCTGAAGCAAATAGCGGCATGCGTTTCCGAGAGCGAGAACGGTCGTTCCCACAATGATCTTGCTGTTGCTCACAAGGCGGCGCCCTGGCAAGTGCAGCGGACGAGGTTGGTGTGTTCCCGGCACTGGAGGGCGCGACCGCACGCGTTGGCGGGCGAAATAAATCCGTCGTCTGGAACAGGGGCTGCATTCCTCCGAGGGATGAATTCATCTCTGCATAGTCTAGGTCGTTGCTGGCTCATCGGAGCTCCACCTCGAGCCTGTGCCGCATGAGCGGCAAGCGCCTGGCTTGCGCTCGCGGACGAGCTCCGGCTGTTACGGCGACGTTGAGGGGGAACATTCCTCTTAGTATCCCAGGGCAAGGCGGATTCAGCATCTGTTGGATTCGACCGTCGGAGGCGAACGGCCCCTGGCTCATGGTGGCGGATGGTCTGGAGCCGCCATTCATCGTCACTCCTGCATTGAAGGACGTCGGGACCGGCGCGCAAGGCGGAAAGTCGAAGGTCCGGCGTTCTGACCCAAGGCTGTCGATATTAGCCTTAATGGCAGGAGCCGGCGGGTTTTATTTTGATCTACCGGTTCCGCCTAATATTTGTAAGCCGGTGCGAACAGCAGGCAAGATGGAGACGGCAAGCTGAATATCGCCTACCTGGTTCACGATCTCTCGGACCCTGCCGTACACCGGCGGGTCCGGATGCTGAAGGCTGGCGGAGCCAATGTAAAGTTGATTGGCTTCAGGCGCACCGCCGAGCCTGTACGTGAGGTTGAAGGTTGTCTTACCATCGATCTTGGCGCGACGATGGACGGGGCATTCATCGCGCGCATTGTGTCCGTCGCCTCGGCACGTTTGCGGTTGGCCGGCCTTGCAGATGCTGCGCGGGGCAGCGAGGTCGTGCTGGCGAGAAACCTGGAGATGCTCTACCTCGGCGCTGCGATCCGCCGCCGCCACGCGCCTCGAGCTGCGCTGGTGTTCGAGTGCCTCGATATTCATCGGCTTTTGCTGGGAAGAGGGTTGCCAAGCTGGCTGCTGCGGTCGCTGGAGTCGGATCTGATGCGGGAGGTGGATCAGGTCCTGACGAGTTCGCCGCGCTTTGTGTCCGAATATTTCGGCCCAAGGCGGTTCGAGCGCCAGATACGAATTGTCGAGAACAAATTGCTGTTTCCCGACGCCGAAGTCCTCGCACGTCCACCTCGGCAACACCTGGCCGGACCTCCTTGGCGGGTGGGATGGTTCGGAATGCTCCGGTGCCGCCGCAGCTTCGACATTCTCGCAGCCATTGCGCGCGAGGCAGATGGCTCTATTGAGGTGAATATTGCCGGCCGGCCGTCTCCAAAGGAGTTTCCTGATTTCAGCGCTCTGATCCGTCGCTCGCCGGGTGTCAGCTTTAGTGGCCCCTATCGGTCCCATGAACTGCCGAAGCTCTACGGCGAAGTCCATTTCAGCTGGGCCGTCGACTTTTTCGAGCAGGGGCTCAACTCGTCCTGGCTTTTACCCAATCGCATCTATGAAAGCTCGTTCTTTGGGGCCGTGCCGATCGCGCTGAACGGTGTCGAAACTGCGCGGTGGCTTACGCGCCGAGGTATTGGGGTAATCCTAGGGGGCGATCCCGAAACAGAGTTGCAAGGCTTCCTGCGCCAACTGACGCCAGATCAGTATAGAGGTCTGGCTGCGGCAGTTGATCTTGTTCCCTCAGACGAGATCGCCGACACGAGACAAAGTTGCCGACAGCTTGTCGCATCTCTCGCGGAGGTCCGTCATTTGCCACGTGAAGGATCCTGAGCATGTCCACTGGACAAAATCCCAGCGAGCTGCGGCGCTGTGTCGTCGTGATCCCATGTCTAAATGAGGAGGATCACATCGAGCAGACGTTGAACCATTTCATGGCGGAGCCGGACGGCATTGTTTGCAAGATCGTTGTTGCGGACGGGGGCAGCACCGATCAAACATTAGGAATTGTCGAAGGATGCGCGGCTCGTGATAGCCGTATCGTCATGATGCACAATACCGGCAGGATTCAAAGCTGCGGCATGAACAGGGCAGTCGAGGCCTGGGGAGACGCCGCTCCCTTCATCGTCAGGGTCGATGCGCACGCCGCCTATCCTTCGGGATTTTGCGCGAGTTTGCTCGCGGCTCAGGAAGCGACAGGAGCCGATTCCGTTGTTGTCAGCATGATCGCCAAGGGAAAGATCTGCTTTCAACAAGCGGCCGCGGCAGCACAGAATTCACTTCTCGGTAATGGCGGCTCTGCACATCGACGCGCGGCCGACGGTCGCTTTGTGGATCACGGGCATCACGCACTGATGAGCGTTGCCGCCTTCCGGGCAGTCGGGGGATACGACGAAACCTTCTCCCATAACGAGGATGCCGAGCTCGATTGGAGACTGAAGCAAGCTGGATTTCGAATCTATCTTTGTGGTGGAGCCGACATCACCTACTATCCTCGAACGTCTCCGCTAGCCTTGTTCCGGCAGTATTGGAACTTTGGACGGGGACGTGCCAAGAACGCTCACAAGCATCGCGTGATGCTGAAGTTGCGGCAGATGTTGCCGATCTTGGTTGGTCCAGCAGTCGCTTTCGCTTTGCTAGGCGTCTTCGCTCCGCTTCTCGCAGTCCCCGCGCTTTCGTGGGCGCTGATCTGCATAGCTTACGGAATTTCAATCGGCTTGCGTAAGCGAGAGCCTTGCGCATGTGGGGCCGGACTGGCGGCAATGATCATGCATTTGGGTTTTTCATTCGGTTTCTTGAGCTATGCGGCTGGCGCGCTAGTCCAGAAATCAGGGTCGAGCAACTGAATGGCCGAATGCTTTTTGGAAATTGTCAATGTCGAAGACTGAGCACGATGCATTCGGGGGTGCGATCGACGTCAGCGTGATCGTCGCGAACTACAATGGCGAGCGGTTCATTGCCGAGGCCATTCATTCGGTATGCGAGCAGAGCCTTCGTTGCCTTGAGATCATCGTTTGCGATGATGCGTCGATGGACGGCAGCGTAGACATCGTAAAACAGATCGCTGCGACCGACGATCGAATTCGGCTCGTCAGCCTGCCCAGAAACGAGGGTCCTGCGGCCGCACGAAACCGCGCGCTTGACGTTGCGAGAGGACGGTGGATCGCTATCATGGATAGCGACGATCTGTTGCATCCGGACCGGCTTGCGACGTTAGTTCATGCGGCTGAAGGCTGTCACACTGATATTATTGCCGACGACTTGCTGGCCTTTGAATCCGATGGGCGATCGCGGCCATATCCGTTGCTGCGTGGGAAATGGGCGAGAGAGGCGCAATGGGTCACGATCGAAGACTATGTGAGATTGAACAATTTCTACGGCCGCGGACCGGCGTTGGGCTATCTCAAGCCAATGTTTCGCCGCGCGCTGATCGACGCCGGCAGGGTTCGCTATGATGAGCGATTGAGAATCGCCGAGGACTACGACTTTGTCTTCCGCCTCGTGTCAACGGGAGCCAAGTTCCGCACGATCCCTTGGATAGGGTATTTTTATCGGCGGCACAGCGGATCGATCTCGCACCGGCTGAACCCAGCGGTGCTGAAGAGCATTTTGGAGGTCGAGCGGGGACGCGATCAACAGCAATCACTGACCGCTGTGGCGCCCGTTCTTCGGGCGCGCGAGCGATCCGTCGGGCGCGCTCTGGCATTCGAGAAGCTGGTCAATGCGATCAAGGGACGGCAACCGCTTCGGGCCTTGGCAATTGCGGCCAGAAACCCTGGGGCCGCGGCACTGTTGCGGCTTCCAATCCGGCAGATGCTGGCGCGCGTGCTCGCTAGACCGCAGCCGACGCGCACGGAGCGACTTCAGATTTGCGTGCTCAGTCGCCAAAGGATCGTAGGCCGCACCAATGGCAGCTCACGGTACTTGCTGGACATCGTCGAGTATCTGCGCGGACAAGCCGTGGACGTGCATTTGATTGTACCGTCGCCCGTCACGTTGGGACGATGGCCGTTCTTAAGGCTGTCGGACGACATGGCCATCTTCAAATCGATCAAGATTCGTGGAACGTTGCGCATAGGCCGGTATATCGTGACCCGTGACCCGCGCGTCGTGATCCGGGGAGTTTTGGGGCTGCTGGACCGGGTGCTCTATCGGGCTGGCGTGATATCGACGCGGCTTTCCCATCCCGCTCCCTATGCGGTCTCGCAGCCCCTGACGCGTGCGGACCAGCTTTTCCTGGCGAAGGAGACCGTCGCCTGTGGAGATGTGCAGATCGCCGATTATTGTTTTCTAACGGAAGCATTCGCGTTTACGCTCCGACCTGATGCGCGCCGGCTGGTTATCATGCACGATCTATTTTCCAGCCGCTCCGATCGCTCCGCTTTGGCAACATTGTCGCTCAAAGAAGAAGTGCAGATGCTGGCAAGGGCCGAAACCATCCTCGCCATTCAGCGTGACGAAGCCGCAGTGTTGCAGCGTGAACTCCCTGCACATCAGGTCATCGTCGTTCCCATGGCTGCGACCGCGGTCAGCCAAGCCGTCCCGGGGCGCTCCGAGACCATCTTGTTCGTGGGCAGCTCCGCTGGGCCAAATGTGGACGGCATCCGGTGGTTCTTGGAGGCGTGCTGGCCGACCATCCGGCAGAACATGCCCAATGTGGAGTTGCAGATCGCAGGGAGCGTCTGCAACGCTCTCGCGACGCCGCCGTCTGGCGTGCAACTACTGAATGTTGTCGACGATTTGGATGATCTCTATGCGGAAGCTGGCGTCGTCATCTCGCCGCTGCGTCTGGGGTCGGGACTGAAGATCAAGCTGATCGAAGCGCTGTCGAAAGGTAAGGCGGTGGTCGCGACCACGACGACCATGCAAGGAGTTATGGACGTTCTAGGTGCGTGCGCGATCATCGAAGATGACGCCGACCGCTTCGCTTCAAGTGTGATTGCCTTATTGGCAGACACCGAGCAACGCCGCTCGCTGGGCAGTAGGGGGATTGCCGCGATTACGGCGCACTTCTCACCGCAGCACTGTTATGGAGCCATATTGCCGGTGCTTCGCGGCGAAAGGAGAGTCAAACAGTTGTCGATGGCGAATGCTCAACATGGTCAGTTTGCATGATGGGCCTCCTGATCTGGGTTGTCGGCAGCTCGGCATGGAACGTCGTCGTCGCTCGGCGCAAACGGCTAGTGCAATCCCTGGGAACCAGCAGCGGGTGGCCGCGATGACCGCTTCAGCCACGGTCGACGTAATCATCGCAGTCCGGAACAATGCAGGGACTATCGAACGCGCTGTTCGCTCCGCGCTTGCCGAGCCGGAGGTCGGGCGTGTGATCGTGATCGATGACCAGTCGATCGATGACACAGCGTTGGTTGTGCAGGGCCTTTCTTCTGGCCAGTTCGCGGAACGAATTGTCCTCGAGCAGATGCCACGTAATGTGGGGCCGGCAGCAGCGCGCAATCGGGGGGTACAGCTCTCCGACGCCGCCTTTGTTGCGATCCTGGACGGCGACGATTACTTCAAGCCGGGTCGAATACGAGCTCTTCTCGACAGGTCGGATGGGGCGGACTTCGTCGCGGATGATCACCTACAGGTCAGAGAAGGTGAGCCGGAAGACGCAAGCTCAACGACTTTGCTGCTCGGACTCGAACGAGAGATCGATCTGACTTTCGATACATTCGTTGCGGGCAACATTAGCCAATCGCGGCAACTGAGAAAAGAGTACGGGTTTCTCAAGCCGATAATCCGGCGTGCCTTTCTGGATCGGTATCAGCTGCGGTATGATGAGAAGTTGAGATTAGGCGAGGACTTCGCGCTTTACGCAAAGGCGTTGGCACAAGGCGCAATCTTTCGTGTAATTCCATCAAAGACATACATTGCCATTGTCCGGTCGGGCTCGATCAGTAGCAACCACACGAAGCTGGATCTGGAGCGATTGCGTGACAGCGATCGGGAGCTTGGGCAATTTGCGTCCCTTACGGAAAAGCAGAGGAAGCTTATTCGCCAACACTACGAATCGATCGATGCGCGCGTCCAATGGCTGAACGTGATTGATGCGGTTAAGGCGCGGGATCTGAAGACTTTTGTGTCCGCTTTTTTCATTCGCAGGTCTACATCATCTTACTTGATCGGGAAGTTGCTCGAGCAACTGTTCGTTCGTTTTGGACGTTTGCTGCTTGTAGGCGGGCAGACCGCCAAGCGGCGGTGAAATTGCGCTCGATTAGTGGCCGCCAAGGCTGAACCTCCAGCGCTGTGGCGCCAAAATGTCACTCTGACGCAGTGATTTTCGGCGTGCCTCCGAGGCAACCGGAAGGATCTTTTCAGCCGGAATGGGCTTGGTCCTTGCTGCCTTGCTCGCGAGGAGATCGCGTTCCAGGTATACGGATCGTCGCCGCTCGATGTTCAGCAACGCGGGCAATATTGCAGCAGATGATAGATCGTCCTAGGCGCGGCCCGGGCGGAGGAATTCCGCGTCTGCCGGTGTCTCGGTATGCGCGGTTAAAGGCACCGCAGCATCGTTAGCCCTGGCATTGGCTGTTGCTTGCGAAGTCGCTCAGGTTTGTGGCGTGCACGAGGCTGCAGTTTGTTGACATAGCGAATAATCGACGTCTGCGTGGTATAACTAATCACGAATACTTATCTGCAAGGCAGGGTTTGGTCGTATATCGAACTACATGGCTTATGGTATGTGTGCGGGCCCACGGTGTCGTGGAACCATCTGCCGGATTGGACGTTCCACGACGAGGAGTTTGCCATGTCCAGCATTGTCAAATGGGCGGGCAGTTGGATGATCCTGAATGGCCTGGTCGTGGTCGCTCTGATGTCCCGCCGCTCTCGCCCCGAAGTCCGTAAGACGTTGTTCCATTGGGTAATCAGCCGTCGATCCAGATCGAAGCCAATGGCGAGCGGCCAAACCCGTGCGCCGCTTCGCCGGTGACGGCTTGGTCCACAAGATCAACTTTCGTCGCTGAGTTCGACTTCCTGCTGACGGCTCACTACTAGAGTGGAGAGGACCGAATTTGCGCGTTCGCGATCCGCTCCACCGTATCGCACGCCTCTAACCGCCCAGTTAGGACCCCCGCGCTCCTTTGGAGCGACTTTCTCCACGATGACCGCTACGAAGCGTTCACATTCGGCACCACTGTGTCGAACGGCTTCCGCGAGTTCATTCTCGAGAGACGAGCGCGTGATGGACTTCCGGACCGGCTTCTCAGTTCGCTTCAACATCAAATGCTCCCTGACTGAACCGCATGGACGAGCCGCAATTGTCCTGCTGATTGCACGACTGTGGTGATTGAGAATGCAGCAGAGCGTCGCCTATTGAAACAGGTTTTTGCGAAGATCGATGAGCTGTTTGGCTACCTCTCAAATTTCAGCCGCAGCACAGACGCCAATCAGTTCCTCCAAGCGGCCGTCGTTATCACCCCAGGGGCCATCCATTTGTTCAGCTATGAGGGTTTAGGGCATGCCTCTACTCCTTGGCCCCAAACTCCGAATTGTCTTATGAACGGATCGCTCAAACAGAGAAATATTCAGAAGCGGCGCTCTTCCCATGGGAATCCTGCCTATCGTTATCTGTACCGGCGCAGGCATAGCTGCGTACCCAAGATGGCCTGAGGCGTTGTGCCGCCATAGTGGATCTGTCGATCGACCACCCGCCTAGCGCAGCACAGCGAAGCCAAACAAGACGTCTTAGCGGAGAGGCAAAGCGAGGCCAGTATCGATGCAGCGTCTCTACCGTAAACGAGCACGTTGCTCATTCAGTAGGTCAATATCATATCAGCCAATCTACCCTAAAGTCGGCTCTACGTTGGGATCTTCTTGGTGGCGGTTAGCGGGGGTCGGCATAGAAGCGGTCCAGCGCTGCCCGACAGGCCACTTCGTCGAAATCGGGGCGTTTGCGAAATTCCGCCATGCAGCCGTGCATCTCAACCAAGTGGCCGAATAGCTCAATTGCGCGATAGTCCCGGCCTTCATAGTCGTCGACCAGCAGCGTGGTGGTGGAATCGATCCGTATGAGGCTCTCCAGAGCGCAGGCGACTCGGAAACGTCCGTCAACCAGGATCAGGTCCGGCGTGTCCTGGAGCACGTGCCATGGTGCCTGGGGCAATCTCTTCCATCGGTTGATCCTGGCGGGGGTAGGAACGTCGAAGACAGGGTAGCCCCAGTCCCGAGTCATTCCGATATCCGGCGTCAGGATCGAAATATTGGCTGCGGTTTCCGGCAATGCCTTTCTCACGGCTCGGGCAAATACGGGGTCCGGCTCCACGCTGACCAGGCGAGAAACATACTTAGCCGCCATCACGGTCGAGCCGCCGCTACCGTATTCGAGATAGATGCGGCTCGAGCGGATTGCGGTCGTAAAACATTTGAGACCGCCTTCGTCGAATACCGGAGTCTGACCCACCGAATAGCCAACGAGATGCTTTTGTGCGACAAAGCAGGCAG
>NZ_CAFJ01000256.1 GCF_000239795.1 Bradyrhizobium sp. STM 3809
CCTTCCCTGCGCCCTCTCAACCGGGAGGGCGGACTGAAAGTCAAAAGCTCGGGTGCGGATGCACCGCGAGAACGGTGCTTCATGCCAAGTTGTTGCGCAACACGATCGCTCCACATTCTCCTGTCATCGCCCGGCTTGACCGGGCGATCCAGTATTCCAGAGGCGTTCATTGTTGATCGATGGGCCGCGGCGTACTGGATCGCCCGGTCAAGCCGGGCGATGACAGCTGGGGGTGTCGTACCGAGCGAGGCAAAGCAACGCAGACGAGCCAGAGCACTCGCTCACTCCGCCAACACGCCCTGCACGAACCCATCCGGATCGTTGCAGAATTCGCGCAGCGCCTTGAAATGATCGGTGTCCTGCACCGCGACCTTCTCCAGGCCGTATTTGGTCAGCCGCAGCAAGGTCGCGCCGGGATAAGCCATCAACACGAGCGAATGGGTGGCCATCAGGACCTGGCAGTGTCCCGACTGATCCATCCGCCGCATCAGCTTGAGAAACTCGATCTGGCGCGCCGGCGACAGCGCCGATTCCGGCTCGTCGAAGATGTAGATCCCCTGGCGGCGACAGCGCTCCTCGAAGAAGCGCAGAAAACCCTCGCCGTGAGAATGCGACAGGAAATCGGGCGGCGCGCCGCCACTCGACACCGCGACCTCGTCGAGATAGCGCGCGACGGAGAAAAAGCTTTCGGCGCGGAAGAACCATCCTTGCGTGATCTTGGGCAGCCAGCTCGCGCGCAGCGCATCGGCAAGCGCCCCGCCCATGCGCTCGATGGCACGGCTATGGTCCACTGGCATGTAGCCCTTGCCGCCGCCGGCCTCGTCATAGCCGGCAAGTGCGGCAATGCCTTCGAGCAGGGTCGATTTGCCGGTGCCGTTCTCGCCGACGATGATGGTGATGGCGTGCGAGAAACTCAGCTCGAATTCGTCCTGCAGAAACGGCAGGCAGAACGGGTACGCCGCACGATCGGCGATCTTCGCCGGATCGAGCCACAGCCGCTTCAGATAGGGAGCCGGCAGCCGGATCTCGCGCTGCTTTCGCGCCATGACGCCTTCGCCATTGGTGATCTCGCCGCAAGCTTCGCACATTGCCGCGGAATCGGCCACCGTGGCCGCCGCGCCGTCAGTGCTCTGACGCCCAAGCTTCGCGAGCGAGGCCAGCTCTCACCTCCGTCATTCCGGGGCGCTCGACACGGGTCAAATGGCGTCCTGCCATTTGACCCGTGGCGGGCGAGCCCGGAATCCATAACCACGATCGCGAGTATGGATTCCGGGCCCGCCGCTGCGCGGCGTCCCGGAATGACAACGTGGAGGGCACCTGAACGCTGCGCCATTGGCATGCGCGGGGAGCGCTTGACACAGGAAAACACGATGGCACGCGCCAGACAGCTCCTGCTACGCCACCACCTCCAGCACCAGCTCCATGGTCATCAGCACCGGATTGTCGCCGCGCACCAGACGCCCCTGTGCCAGCGCGCCGGTATAGTCCACCAGTGCGACGTCGAGCACCGCTTCGGGACCATCCTCGCCCGGCGCAATCGCACCGGCGGTGATCGTCAGCTCGGTCGCAAACGGCTCGACGACGGAGCCATCTTCGAAGCGCGCGCCGATGGTCGAGCCGACGCCGCCGCGGATCAGCGCCTCGCGGATGCCATGCGCCCGGCAGAATGCTTCGAGGCAGAGGGCGACATCCTGGTTCGGCCGCAGCCGCAGCGCGAGGGCGCGGCGATCGGTTTTTGCTGCACGGGGCGCAGCCGCCACCGGCCCGAACAGCTTGAAGCCGGTCTCGGGATCCGGCGCGGCCGTGAACATCGCGCCGTCCAAACCGAACGCCGCAACCTCGAACGGCTCGGCGACGAGGGTCTCCTCCGGCAGGATGTGCCCGCCGCCGGCGCGCGCCCCGTCTTCCGTCCACAACGCGTGGCAATGAAAGAACGGCGCGCCATCGCGCACGCCCAGCGTCATCGTGCCGGTCGAGAGCTGGCTGACGCCGCCGGGCCTATGGGTCTCGCTGTAGAACGCCGCATGGTTCGGCGTCTTCGAGAGCGCCGGCATGACGTAGGCGAACGGCCCGAGCGCGCCGCGTTTCATCTCCAGCACGCCGCCGGCAAAGCCTTGCGCCGCGAAGCCGCGATGCGCCGCTTCGAGCAGCGGCAGGCCCTTTTCGAGCGTGAAGCTGAAGCTGCGGCCGCGCGCCTCGACCCACTGGATGCGGTCAGCGATGGGCGCGCCGGGCTGGGTGATCGATCGCATCGCGCGTCAGCCCTGCTTGGTCAGGTCGAGCAGCCCGCGCGCCTCGAGCTCGTCGCGCACCAGACGCTTGGGGATCTTGCCGTAGCCCGATTTCGGAAGCGCCTCCCAGAAGAAGAACCGCTTCGGCATCTTGTAGCGCGGCAGCTTGGTCGCGAGATAGCCGGCGATGTCGCTTTCGCTCGGCGCTGTCGCGCCCTCGCGCGCGACGCAGACGGCGACGCCGACCTCGCCCCAGACCGGATCGGGCACGCCGAGCACGGCGACCTCGCCGATATCCGGATGGGTCAGGATCTTTTCCTCGACCTCGCGCGGATAGATGTTGGAGCCGCCGGAGATGTACATGTCGGACGCGCGGCCCGTGATGTACACGAAACCCTGCGCGTCCATATGGCCGAGATCGCCGGTGCGGAACCAGCCGTCGCGAAACGCCTTCGCGTTCGCTTCCGCGTTGTCGTAGTAGCCGGCGAACACGGCCGGGCCGATGACGCAGATCTCGCCGGTCTCGCCCGCCCTGAGCTCGCGGCCCTGGTCGTCCTGGATCGAGACCTGCATGCCCGTGCGCTCATAGCCACAGGTGCCGATCCGCGCCGCCGGTCCATCCTCTTCCTCATGCGCCGCGGCCGGCAGCACCGTGATGTTGCCGGTGACCTCGCCGAGGCCGAAATACTGCACGATGACCATGCCGAGCCGCGCCAGCGCGCGCTTCTGATCCTCGCGGTACATCGGCGCGCCGGCATAGATGACGTGACGCAGCGAGGAATGATCGAACTGATCGACCGCGGGATGCTCGACCATCATCTTCAGGATGGTCGGCACGGTGAAGAGATTGCTGACGCGATGTCTCTCGATCAGGCGGAAGGCCTCGGTGATGTCGAACTTCTCGCTCGGCAGCAGCACGGTCTTGGCGCCGCGCGCGCTCTGCATCAGCTGATGCACGCCGGCGCCGTGCGACAGCGGCGCCACGACGAGAGAGGCGTCATGCTCGGTGGTACCGGGCGTGAGATCGGCGAGATGGTTGGTGATGACGAAGGCCATCTGGCCATGCGTCAGCACCGCAGCCTTGGAGCGGCCCGTCGTGCCCGAGGTGAAGAAGAACCAGCAGGGATCGTCGTGCTCCACCGCAGCATTCGCCACCTCCGCGCCAACATGCGCCTTGATCGCGTCAGCGACCGTGCGCGTGCCGAAAGTGCCGCCGTCGCCGATGCGCCAGGTGAAATCAGCCGTGGTCACGGCCGCGGCATGCTCGGGAAAATCGCCGTGGCAGAGAAACGCCTTCGCGCCAGAGGCGGTCGCGAGATAGGCGACCTCGTCCGGCATCAGGCGGAAATTGGTGGGCACCCAGACCGCGCCGAGCCGGAACGCGGCGAACATGGAGACGAACATCTCCTCGCAGTTCTTGGAATGCACCAGGATGCGATCGCCCTTGCCGATCCCCTGCCCGGCCAGCGCCGCCGCCAGCGCCGAGACCATCGCGTCGATCTCGCGCCAGCTCCACGAGCGCTCGCCCCACACGAAGCCGATGCGGTCGCCCAAGCGACGGCCATTCTGCGTGACGATGTGCGCGAGGTTCATCACCCGGCGGGACATGCGCAGCTGCGTCATCGACGAGCCCTCGTGCTGACAACGCGGATGAACAGACCGGTGAACCGACTCATGTGGCAGCGTCTCCTCGATCGATCCGTCGGGCGATCTCAGCCGCCCGTTACCTCCGGGCCTGTTTATCGTGCTCTGCCGCGCCCTCGCAAGGCCGCCCTGCCCATCGCTCCCATGCGGCCGCAGGGCGATCGCACACGGCGTGGCGGCCAACCTGCTTCCACGTCGT
>NZ_CAFJ01000255.1 GCF_000239795.1 Bradyrhizobium sp. STM 3809
CTCGCACCCCAAATCAGGTGTCTTATCCGCCCCGTTCCGTCCCGGCAGGAGGGGCGTACGCGTCGTCACGAGACGCGGGGCGGGATGCGGTGGCTGCGACGGCGTCGTTGGACGAACGGCGTCGACCGGCCTCGTGCAGGGCTGCGGCGGCTTGCCGTCGTGGCGCAGTGCGGGGTCTTTCGCGGACGTTGAAATCGTGTGGTCCTGGCATCCCGATGCTGATGTCAACTCGCGTTGAGGCTTTCGCTTCGCGCGGGGATGGTGGCCAGAAAGCCCGGCGCACCAGGGAGATCACGTATAAGACGGAAGCCCATCGCGCAGGGAATGCCGGATGATCCGGCTGGACCTGTGGTGACTGCCGCCTGCTTTTTTTGCTGCAGGCGGGCCATGGGTTGCGGCCAGCACCCGGCATTCCCTGCGCCCTCTTTGTGATGAGGGTCCTGTTCGGCAACAACTCGGGCGCGTCTCGCGCCGCGAGAGGGGTAGGTTATGACTGGCATGGTCGTCATGTCTGTCGTTCTGTCGCGATCGATCGTTGGCAAGCGGGACCGCATCTGCGCGGATCGCGCGTGCGACACCCAATGTCCCGTCTGGGCGAACGCGGGAGGGAGCCGCCGGCTGCGGCGACGGGCGCCGGCAGGGTGGACGGCGGATGCCACCGCAGCTAGGTTCGCCGCTCATCTCATCGGGGTTCATCATGCTCAAGCTCTATGTCGCGCCGGGGACCTGCGCGCTCGCATCCCACATCGCGCTGGCCGACACCGGCGCCGCTTACGCGATCGAGAAGCTCAGCTTCAAGACCAACCAGCAGAACAGCCCCGATTATCTCGCGATCAATCCCAAGGGGCGGGTTCCGGCGCTGGTGACGGAGCGCGGTGTCCTGACCGAGACGCCCGCGATGCTCGCCTACATCGCGCAGCGTTTTCCGCAGGCCCGGCTCGCACCTCTCGACGACGCGTTCGCCTTCGCCGAGGTGCAATCCTTCACCAGCTATCTCTGCTCCACGGTGCATATCGCCCACGCGCACAAGATGCGCGGCTATCGCTGGGCGACCGAGGAGTCGTCCTTTGCCGACATGAAGCGCAAGATTCCGGAGACGATGGGCGCCTGCTTCGCGATGATCGAGGAGAAGATGCTGCGCGGGCCCTTCGTGATGGGCGAGCAGTATACGATCTGCGATCCCTATCTGTTCACGATCGCGCAATGGCTCGAGGGCGATGGCGTCGACATCAACGCCTTCCCGAAGGTCGCCGATCACTTCAAGCGCATGTCCGAGCGGGACGCCGTGAAGAAGGCGTTCGCCGAGCTTGCGGCCTGACACGCCGGCAAAAAAGCAGCAGGAGGCGGGAACCTCGATCGTCCAGTGACGTTGCTTGAAGCCGTGGCGCGTGCCTGCGGCCGATCTCCTTTTCCTGGGCCCCTTGATGTTGCTGGCAGCCGTTTCCGATGATCACTTGCGCACGCCCGGCACCGGCATTCGCGACAGGCTGAAAGCGGCCACCGCCCCGGCGCATCATGCGCTGGACGAGCGGCTCGGCCGGCTCGATCTGACGACGACGGCGCATTATCGCCGCTTCCTGCAAGCCAGCGCCGCAGCGCTGCTGCCGCTGGAGCAGATGCTGGATGACGCCGGCGTCGCCGACATCATCGGCGATTGGTCCTCGCGGCGGCGGACCGACGCGGTCCGCGCCGACCTCGCCGCTCTCGACGGGACGATCGCTCCGCTGGACCTGGCGGCGCAGACATTCGACCGGCCGTTCGCGCTGGGCACCCTCTACGTCCTGGAAGGCTCGCGACTGGGCGCCGCCTATCTGCTGCGCGTCGTTTCGGCCGCTGCCGATCCGCGCGTGAGGCGTGCGACGCGTTATCTCCGCCATGGTGCAGGGCAGGGGCTGTGGTCGAGCTTCCTGTCGCAACTCGCCCGCGAGCCGCTGACGCCGGAGGATGAAGGCCGGGTGATCGCCGGCGCGCATGCCGCGTTCGCGATGTTTGCGCTCGCGATGGCAGCAGCATGAACGAGCCGGTCAACCTCACCAATTGCGATCGCGAGCCGATCCATGTTCCCGGCAGTGTCCAGCCGTTCGGCTTCCTGCTGGCGCTGGTGTCGGATTTCACGATCTGCATGGCATCGGAGAACGCGCCGGATTTTCTCGGCGGCGACATCGGCTGGCTGCTGCACAAGCCGCTCGGCGCGGTGATGTGCGAAAGCGCCGCGGCGGTGATCCGGGCGCGTGTCGACTATCTGAGCGGGCCCGACGCGGTCGAGCGGGTGTTCGGCGTCGACTTGCAGGGGCAGGGACGGCTGTTCGATCTCGCCATCCACTTCTCCGGCGCCTATCTCGTGGTCGAGGCCGAGCCCAGCGTGATCGAGCCGGGAGTCAATTCGGGCGAGATGGTGCGGCTGATGCTCGGCCGCATCCGCAAGACGACCGGCATGACCGACCTCGCGCAGGAGGCCGCGCGGCAGCTCAAGCTCCTGACCGGCTTCGACCGCGTGATGGTGTACCGCTTCCATCCGGACGGCTCCGGCGAGGTCATCGCCGAGACCGCGGGCTCCGGGCTCGAGCCGTTTCTCGGACTGCATTATCCCGCCTCCGACATTCCCCGCCAGGCGCGGCAGCTCTACCAGCGCAACTGGCTGCGCATCATCGCCGACATCAACGCCGCGCCGGCGCCGCTGACGTCGAGCCCGACGCACAATGCCGGGCTGCTCGACCTGTCGATGAGCGTGCTGCGCGCGGTCTCGCCGGTTCACATCGAATACCTCCGCAACATGGGCGTGGCCGCCTCGATGTCGGTGTCGATCCCGCGCGACGGCAGGCTGTGGGGCCTGTTCGCCTGTCACCATTATTCGCCGCGGCATCTGTCGTTCGAGAAGCGCACCGCGGCCGAGCTGTTCGGCCAGATGTATTCCTGGCTGCTGGAGGCGCGCGAACGCGAGACCGACGTCGCCTATGAGGGCCGCGCGCATCAGATCCAGGAACGGCTGATCGAGCGCGCGGCGTCGCAGGCGCACAGCAAGCGTGCGATGCTGGAATTCGTCGCCGAATATCGCCAGATGATCGAATGCGACGGCCTTGCGGTGTGGTCCGACGACGAGATCACGCTCGACGGCGAGACGCCGACGGAAGCGGAGGTGCAGGACCTCATCGCCTTCATCAACCGCACCTCGCCCGGGCGCATCTGCGCCAGCGCCGAGATCGCCAAGGTGTATGCGGCGGGCGAGGCGTTCCGCGCTCGCGCCGCCGGCTTCCTGGCGATCCCGATCTCGCGCGCGCCGCGCGACTGCCTGATCTTCTTCCGCCGCGAGGTGCTGCGCTCGGTCAACTGGGCCGGCGATCCGAACAAGACCTATGCCGAGGGCCCGCTCGGCGCGCGGCTGACGCCGCGCAAGAGCTTCGAGCTGTGGCAGCAGACAGTGGCCGGCCAGTCGAAACCATGGACCGCCGCCGACCTGCGCATCGCGGAGAGCCTGCGCGTCACGCTGCTCGAGGTCATCCTGCAATTGTCGGAGCTCGCTGCGCGCGAGCGCCGCGGCGCGCAGGAGCGGCAGGAGTTGATGATCGCCGAGCTCAACCACCGCGTCCGCAACATTCTCAGCCTGGTGCGCGGCCTCGTCGCGCAGAGCAAGGACACCGCGACCTCGGTTGAGGAATTCGCCTCCGTGCTCGGCGGCCGTATCCAGGCGCTGGCGCGCGCACACGACCAGATCACCAATCTCAACTGGGCACCGGTCGCGCTGCGTTCGCTGCTCGAATCCGAGGCCGGCGCCTATCTCGGCGCGCGCGCCGGGCGGGTGCGGATGGAAGGCCCCGACATCGCGCTCGACCCCAAGGCGTTCGCGACGCTCGCGCTCGTCGTGCACGAGATGATGACGAACTCGGCGAAATACGGCGCGCTCGCCGATTCCACCGGACAGGTCCAGGTGCTGTGGCGCCTCGATCCCGGATCGAGCCTCGTGATCGACTGGAAGGAGAGCGGCGGGCCGCCGGTGCAGCCACCGTCGCGCCGCGGCTTCGGCACGACGATCATCGAACGCTCGGTGCCGTTCGATCTCAAGGGCGATGCCGAGATCCGCTTCGACCTGCTCGGCGTGCAGGCGCGCTTCGTCATCCCCGCCAATTTCGTGCAGATGGTGCCCGCGCTCACGGGCGCGCCGTCGCGTCATCAGGGCATCGAGGAGCAGACGCCGCGGCTATCCGGCACGGTGCTGATCGTCGAGGACAATCTGATCATCGCGATGGGCGCCGAAGTGATCCTGCTCGAGCTCGGCGCGCGGCATGTCGACAGCGCGGCATCGGTCAATCAGGCGCTGCGGTCGATCGAGCGCGCGGTGCCGAGCTTCGCGCTGCTCGACATCAACCTGGGCGCGGAGAGCAGCCTTCCTGTCGGGCACAGGTTGAAAGAGCTCGGCGTGCCCTTCATGTTCGCCACCGGCTATGGCGAGCGCGCACCGATTCCGGACGAACTATCTGACGCGCCGGTGATCCAGAAGCCATACACGCGCGAGCTGGTCGAGAAAGCGCTGTCGAAGATCGTGAAATGATTGGAATGTGCAACCATCGAACGCCGTTCGATCAGCGCATGCGGATTTTCATGTGGACTCGCACTCACAAGCGCGTGTTGTTGCAATCGCGACGTAGCCGGTGAAGCGCCGCATCTCGCGCTTATTCCCGCTGTTGCTGCGACAAAACAGCCCGAAAAAATTAGAACGCATCCAATAGACACCGCCGTTCTATCATTGTTTCGACAAATGGAACCGCAGCAGCCTTATTCCGAACGAAGTCATCACCGAAACGGCGCAACGGGGGCGCGTGAATCGTCGGAGGTCTGATGACGAATCGAACGGCGAGCTTGTTGCCGTGTGTTGCTGCTGCCGCGCTGGCGGGAGCGGCTGCGGTGGCAATCGAGTTTAAACCGGCATCGGCGGCTGACGAATGCCTGGCGAAACCTGGGGGGACTCCGGCGGGGAAGCACTGGTTCTATCGAGTCGATCGCACGACCAAGAAGCAGTGCTGGTATCTGCGTGATGATGATCGCGCCGCGCAGGGCGCCTCGCTCGTCAAGCGCAAGCTGGCCTCGCATCGCGACCGCACGACCTTGTCGTCGTCAACGGCCGATGCGCGCGCGGAAATCGAATCGTCTCAATCCGGCGACGACGTGAAGACGGCGGCGACGGTCCCCAGCGCGGGCGCGCGCGCGTCAGTAGTCTTCCCGCCGGTCCCGGCCTCTCCGGCTGCGCCGGCGCCGGCCGCCGCGCCGTCCAACGCCACGGCTCCGGCAGGTCCCGAGCCGTTGAGTTCCGCACCGGTGGTCGACACGGAGAACGCCGCCGCGAGCGATTCCGCGGTCGCGGCGCGTTGGCCGGATTCGTCGGGCACGCTGCAGACGCAGCCGGCGCCGCCGCCGCGTCCGTCAGCCATGACGCTCGCTGCGGCATCGAGCGACGCGGCGCCGGTCGTACCGGCCGCGGCATCGCCGGCTGTCGCCGAGGTCGCTCCGCTGACGTCGGTCGGCGGCGTGCCGGAGGATGCAGCGCGGACACGGCTGTTCGCCTTCCTCGGCGCGGTGGCGGTCGCGGGCTTCTCGACCAGCGTGCTGCTGGCGCGGGCCCGGTCGAAACGCAAATTGCGCATCGAGCCGGTCGCCGCGCGCTACGTGTCGCGCTGGCCGACCGAGCCGGAGCTCGACCGCATGCATCTGCCGTCTGTCGATGACTTTCACCCCGCTGCCATGCGGCGCGAGCCGCAGCGGGCGGCGCAACTGTCCGTCGTGCCGGGCGACGACGTCCGCTACGACGAGCAATACGAGGTCGAGGACCTCCTGGCGCGCTATTCCGGACATGGACGCCGAAGGTCGTAGCGACGTCAGGCGGCGCTCATCTCGGAGCGGATCTCGGCGCGCAATTCGTCGATCAGCCTGAGGCCGCCCTTGGTCTCGACGTGCCAGAACGTCCAGCCGTTGCAGGCCGGCAGCCCCTGCGCGACCGCGCCGATGCGATGGATCGAGCCGACCTTGTCGCCCAGCATGATCGCCCCGTCGGCGCGCACCAGCGCGCCGTAGCGGCGCTTGGAATCGACCAGCTTGGCGCCGGGCGCGATCATGCCGCGCTCGATCAATTCGGAGAATGCCACCCGCGGCGCCTCGCGCGCCGTCATGAACGGCGCGAGCGTCTCGGCAGGGAGAGGCTCGACCGCGGCAATACGCCGCTCCGCGGCTTCGGCATACACTTTATCGCGCTCGAAACCGATGTAGCGGCGGCCGAGGCGCTTGGCCACGGCACCGGTCGTGCCGGTGCCGTTGAACGGATCGATCACCAGGTCGCCCTGCTTCGACGATGACAGCAGCACGCGCGCGAGCAGGCCTTCCGGCTTCTGCGTCGGATGAACCTTCTTGCCGTCGCCGTCCTTCAGCCGCTCCTCGCCGGTGCACAGCGGGATCAGCCAGTCCGAGCGCGCCTGGACGTCCTCGTTGGAGGCCTTCAGCGCTTCGTAGTTGAAGGTGTAGCCCTTCGCCTTCTCGTCGCGCGCGGCCCAGATCATGGTCTCGTGCGCGTTGGTGAAGCGGCGGCCGCGGAAGTTCGGCATCGGGTTCGACTTGCGCCAGACGATGTCGTTGAGGATCCAGAAGCCGAGATCCTGCATGATCGCGCCGACGCGGAAGATGTTGTGGTAGGAGCCGATCACCCAGATCGTCGCGCTCGGCTTCATCACGCGCCGCGCGGCGAGCAGCCAGGCGCGGGTGAAGTCGTCATACGCGGTGAACGACGAGAACTTGTCCCAATCGTCGTCGACCGCGTCGACCTGCGATTCGTCGGGACGCTTGAGCTCACCCTTGAGCTGCAGATTGTAGGGCGGATCTGCAAACACCAGGTCGACGGATGCGCCTGGCAGTTTCGACATCTCGGCGACGCAGTCGCCGACGATGATTCGGTGCTCTTCAAGAGCCTGAAATTTAGTGCGGGGCGCCCTTGCAGACGCCCCGCGACGCGACTCAACCATGACTCAAGAACTCTGACTCAGGCGACGCTGTCGGCGACGCGGGACCTAACAACCGACTGCCCACACATTGACCCGGCAAAGTAAAAATGGACTTAATCAGGAAAATTTTTCGCATCTCAGCAAGCATGTTCATCATGCGCATCGGCGATATGATGCGCGCCGTCGACATCGGTCGCGCGCGCTGCAAGGTGGCGATTGCAATCGTGTTTTCGCCGCGGCGCGCGAAGCCGCCATCGGCGAGGGACGCTGCGCGCGACGGATTTTTTGGCGGAAGCTAGGCAAAATTTGCCGGCCGGGTTATTGATTAACACAGTGGAAATTTTACCTGTTTGCCGCGTTGGGATTTTCGCGCAGAGCCGCGCAAGGACAGTGAGGAAAGGCCGCCATGCGTTACGATGATTTCCGTCGCAGCGACGACATCGACGACCGTCGCGACGAAGGCGGCGGGATGGGCGGCGGTATGGGTCTGCCGATCGGCGGCGGCGGGCTCGGCATCGGCACGATCATCGTGCTCGGCCTGATCGGCTACGCCTTCGGCATCGACCCGCGCATCCTGATCGGCGGCGCCGAGATGATCAGCCATGGCGGCGCGCCGACCTACCAGACCGATCGCCGTTCGGCCGGCAAGACCGGGGCGCCCAAGGACGAGATGGGCGACATGATCGCCGGCGTGCTCGGCGAGATCGACGATCGCTGGAGCGAGATCTTCCAGGCGTCGGGCCAGAGCTACACCGGACCCAAGATCGTGCTGTTCCGCAACAGCACCAATGGCGGCCGCTGCGGCATGGCGCAGTCGGCGATGGGACCGTTCTATTGTCCGCCCGACCGGCAGATCTTCCTCGACACGGGATTCTTCCGCGAGGTCGAGACCCGCTTCCGCGGCTGCTCCGGCAACGCCTGCAAGTTCACCGCGGCCTACATCATCGCCCATGAGGCCGGGCACCACGTCCAGAACCTGCTCGGCATCCTGCCGCGCGTGACGCGGATGCAGCAGCAGGTCGGCAGCAAGGCGGAGGCCAACGCGCTGCAGGTCAAGGTCGAGCTGCAGGCCGACTGCCTGTCCGGCGTCTGGGTCAATCGCGAGGCCAAGAAGCGGCCGGGCTTCATCGAGGAGGGCGACATCGATGCCGCGCTGACGACGGCATCGGCGATCGGCGACGACACCCTGCAGCGCCAGGCGACCGGGCGCGTGGTGCCGGATTCGTTCACCCACGGATCGGCCGCGCAGCGCAAGCGCTGGTTCATGGTCGGATACCAGCAGGGCACGGTGCAGGCCTGCAATACGTTCGGCGCCAACTCGCTGTAGGAGACGCGACCATGGCGATCGACGAGAGCAAGAGCTTCATTCCCCTCAACATCGCCGTGCTGACGGTGTCCGACACGCGCTCGCTCGACGACGACAAGTCCGGCAACACTCTGAGCGATCGGCTGACCGCCGCCGGCCACAAGCTCGCCGCGCGCGAGATCGTCACCGACGATGTCGAGAAGATCCGCGCGGTGGTGAAGAGATGGATCGCCGATCCCGGCGTCGACGTCGTCATCACCACCGGCGGCACCGGCTTCACCGGCCGCGACGTCACGCCGGAGGCGATCGAGCCGTTGTTCGAGAAGCGCATGGACGGCTTCTCGATCGCCTTCCACCTGTTGAGCCATGCCAAGATCGGGACGTCGACGATCCAGAGTCGCGCGACCGCGGGCGTGGCCGGCGCGACCTACATCTTCTGCCTGCCGGGATCGCCCGGCGCCTGCCGCGACGGCTGGGACGGGATCCTCGCCGCGCAGCTCGACTACCGCACGCGGCCATGCAATTTCGTCGAGATCATGCCGCGGCTCGATGAGCATCTGCGCCGGCCGAAGGCGCAGGGCGCGACGGCGTAGCTGGCGGTCTATTCCGTCATTTCGGGGCAATCCGCACGCGCGGCCGCGACGGGCAGCGCGTGGATTGAACCGGGGATCTCGAGCTCGTTGACGCGTGCAAGACGTTCATGCGCGCAAGGCAATGGCGAGAGTCCGGGTTCAAGGCCTGCGGCCCTTCCCGAATGATGGCGGTTGTGACGACCTGAGACCAGCGCGGCTAAAGCGCGAGTCGCCACGTCTCGCCGATGAGCTCCACGCCGAACGACGCGTGCGGCTGCTCGGCGATCTTGCGGAAGCCGGCGCGGGCATAGATGTCGCGCGCGGCGGTCAGGATGCTCTGCGTCCACAGCTCGATCGTCGTGTAGTTCGTCTCCCGCGCAAAGCGGATGCATTGTTCGGTGAGGGCCCGACCGACGCCGAGCCCGCGGGCCTTCTTCTCCACCAGCAGCAGCCGCAGCTTGGCGACGGCGTCGCTGCCCTTGACAAGGAAGATCGAGCCGACCGGCTCGCCGTCGAGCTCGGCGATCCAGCAATGCTCGCGCGCCGGATCGTAGCTACGGATGAACTGCGCGCCGATCTCGGCGACCAGCGCCTCGAAGCTGATGTTCCAGCCATATTCCTCGGCGTAGACAGCCCCATGCCGCGACACCACCCAGCCGATGTCGCCGGGGCGGTGGCTGCGCAGCAGGACGGGCGAGCGTTGCGGCTGCGCCGGCTCCAGCACGGTCTCGATCGCCGCCATGGCTCCGACCAGCCGGTCGCGGCTCGCCGGCGCGAGCGGCGCGATCATCGCCGCGATCTCCTTCTGCGAGCTGCGGTCGAGCCGGGCGAATGCCTGCCGCCCCTTCGCGGTGAGGCTGAGCTGCTGCTGCCGGCGATCCGACGGCAGCGGCGTGCGGCTGATCAGGCCCTTCTCGTCGAAGCTCTGAACGATGCGGCTGAGATAGCCGGCATCGAGCCCGAGCGAGAGCCCGATCTCCTTAGCCGAGAGCGCGTCGGATTGCGCGAGCTCGTAGAGCACGCGCGCCTCGGCGAGCGAGAACGGGCTGTCGAGCAGATGCTGATCCAGCGCGCCGAGCTTCCGCGTGTAGAAGCGGTTGAAGGCACGGACGGCGGCGACCTGGCTGTCGGACGGCAAGGCTGTCATGGCGACATCTCCAATACTTGCTATTGTCAATCAATTGATTGACTTTGGCAAGTACTGCGATGCCTACACCATGACGATCCGGCTGCGCAGCATGGTGCGTGAGGAGCGGCCGAGCTGCCGCAGCAGCCGCGTCTCCGCCCGCTTGTGCTCCGGCCGGTAGCCCCCGACCTGCCGGTAGTGCTCCCGGGCGATCAGCAGGCCCTGGTCGCCCAGCGGCCCGGCCACGGCACGCGCGATCGAGCGGAGCCGGTCGCGCAGGCTGACGGTCGCGTAGGGCGACCGGGCGTAGCGGAAGATGCCGGCGAGAGGACGTCCGGTGGCGCCCACGCTCTGCACGAACTGCATGGTCTCGTCGATCCAGCCGGGATCGAGCACCGCGCCCGCGGGCAGAAACATCAGCCAGGGCGCCCGGGCCCTGGCGGCGCCGGCGGCGAGGGCCGCGGCATGGGAGCCCTCGAACTTCATGAAATGGCAGCCGGCGACGTCGGCGACGCGCTCGATCACGCTGGAATCCGCCGAGCGGTCCACCAGCACGACCTCGGTGACGACGCCCGCCGCCGCGCCCGGCACCAGCGCGGACAGCGTGGCGACGGCGGTCTGCTCGACCCCGTCAGTCGGGATGATCACGCTCAGCATCGCTCTGGCATCTTCGTTGGCAGTCCCTCCGGTTCCCCTGTTATCATCTTGTCATCATCAAATCAGCCCGCTGCATTGCGGAATTTTAGAGCAGGCCGACGTCGGCGAGGCGTTCGGGCAACGCACGACGGGCCGGGCCGGCCGCGCCGAACAGCGCCGCCGGGGCTCGCGCCCGCGGCTGTTCAGTCGCCGGCCCTAAGCCGGCGTCGTGCCGCCCGC
>NZ_CAFJ01000254.1 GCF_000239795.1 Bradyrhizobium sp. STM 3809
CCGCGTTGCAGCAGGATGGCCGCAGCGCGGCGCGATCTCAAGCGGGGGCAGCGAGATTCTGCGCCCCGCCAGTCCCTCCATTGCGGAATCCCAGCCCTGCGCGAACGGCCTGGAAATGCGGCCGAGGTGGTGGATTCTCTCCGCAGGAGAGATTCGCCCATGCCCACATCTGTCACACGCCCGGCGATCCGCAGCCTGGAAGGCTGGGCGATCGCCACCCTGCAGGAGGCCGGAGCGATCGTCGAATGCGAGGAGCACGGCTGGATGCGCGAGCGCGGCGATCCGCACGCGCTGGCGCGGGCGCTCGAGCTCGCGCGCGACGATCCGCCGCGCGGCACCTGCAGCTCGGACGCAGTCGCGGCCATCGAGCAGGTCATCGCCGCGATCGGCGACAGCTGTCCGGAGTGCTCACGGCCCTGAGAGCCGGAAGAAATGCCACGATTCAAATAAGTGATTCCGCGCCGGCCATATTTCGGCCTAGGCTGTGGCCTCGCCCGGGAGAGGTCATCGTGCTCAAGCGTCCCACTGCGTGGCTGCTGCGCAAGCCCTGCCCGATCTGCGGCCGGCCGCTGAAGGTGCGCGAGAACGGGCCTGGTCGTCCCGGTGACTGCCGCGAGCTGATCTGCCCCGCCTGCGACGGCCCCGATCCGCTGCATTCGCCGCGGGCGCTCGGCTGGACCAGGAGTTCGCTGCGGCCGCCGCAGCGGCCGCAGAAGCATTAGCGCGCGAGCTTGCGCTCGACTGTCTTGCGGCTGTTGCCGACCTTCTTGACCGCCTTCTTCACGGCCGAGGCCGAGCGGCCGGTCTTCTTGGCTTCGTAGCGGACTTCGTAGTCCTGGCCGCCGGCGACGCGGGCGCGATCCTGCTTGCGTCCGCGCGACGACTTCGCCGTCGAGGTCTTCTTCTTTGCTGCCATGGTGCATCTCCTTGTCAGCGCGCAACGCACGAATCCGCAAACCGGTTCCGCGAACAGAGGAGACACACCGCATCGCTCACCCCAGATCGAACTTGACGCCCTGCGCCAGCGGCAGGCTGCGGCCGTAGTTCACGGTGTTGGTGGCGCGGCGCATATAGGCCTTCCAGGCATCCGAGCCGGACTCGCGGCCGCCGCCGGTCTCCTTCTCGCCGCCGAAGGCGCCGCCGATCTCTGCGCCCGACGGGCCGATATTGACGTTGGCGATGCCGCAGTCGGAGCCGCGCGACGACACGAACAGCTCGGCCTCGCGCAGATCGTTGGTGAAGATCGAGGACGACAGCCCTTGCGGCACAGCATTGTGCAGCTCGAGCGCGACCTCGAGGTCGCGATACGGCATCACATAGAGGATCGGCGCAAACGTCTCGCGCTCCACCGGCCCGCTCTGCGTGGCGATCTCGACCAGCGCCGGGCGCACGTAATAGGCCTCCTCACAGCCGCCGACCGCGACGCGCTCGCCGCCGAACACGCGCCCGCCATGATCCCGCGCCGCGCTCAGCGCGTCCTGCATCGCCTCGAAGGCTGCGCGGTCGACCAGCGGACCGATCAGGGTGCCCGGCTGCAGCGGGTTGCCGATCGACACCGATCCATAGGCCTGCTTCAGGCGCGGCACGAGCTGCTCGTAGACATCGGCATGAACGAACAGGCGGCGCAGGCTGGTGCAGCGCTGGCCGGCCGTGCCCATCGCGGCGAACGCCACCGCGCGCAAGGTCAGATCGAGATCGGCCGTGGGCGTGACGATCGCGGCATTGTTGCCGCCGAGCTCGAGGATCGCGCGGGCAAAACGGCCGGCGAGGCAGGCGCCGACCACGCGCCCCATCGCGGTCGATCCGGTCGCCGACACCAAGGGCACCCTGGCATCGTCGACCAGCATCTCGCCGACCTCGCGCCCGCCGAGCATCAGGCCCGCGAGCCCCTCCGGCGCGACGCCGCCCTCGCTGCGATAGCGGGCGAGCGCGCGCGCGAGCAGCGCATCGGACGCGAGCGCCGTCAGCGGCGTCTTCTCCGAGGGCTTCCAGACGACGCTGTTGCCGCACACCAGCGCGATGGCCGCATTCCAGGCCCACACCGCGACGGGAAAATTGAACGCCGAGATCACGCCGGTGACCCCCAGGGGATGCCACGTCTCCATCATGCGGTGCTCGGCGCGCTCGGTGGCGATGGTCAGGCCATAGAGCTGGCGCGACAGGCCGACCGCGAAGTCGCAGATGTCGATCATCTCCTGGACCTCGCCGAGCCCCTCGGAGACGATCTTGCCGGCCTCGATCGACACCAGCCGGCCGAGCGCCGACTTGTGGGCGCGCAACTCCTCGCCGAACAGCCGCACCAGTTCGCCGCGCTTCGGCGCCGGCACCAGCCGCCACTGCAGGAACGCCGCGTGGGCGCGCGCGATCACCGCCGTCGCATCCGCCCGGGTGTCGTCCCGTACCTGCGCCAGCACCTCGCCCGTGACCGGCGAGCGGGCGGCGCGCGTGCCGCCGCGCAGCCGCTCCGGCGCGACGCCGAGCGAGGTCAGGATCTCAGTCGTTTCCGCAGCAAGATGGAGGGGCTGGTGGCTGGGGGACATCTGCAACTCCGTATCGTCTCTCGCGCCGTTGCGAGCGGGACATCGTGTGTGGTCGATCATGGACGCCCCCGTGTAGATCATAATCCGCGAGCGCGCGAGCACCCGGCGCTGTGCAATCGGCCACTTGGCGATGTGTCCCAGGCCGTTAGCCGGCCTGCCCTTCCATCAGCCGCCCACGCAGTCCGGTCAAACCGCTGGAGGTCGCACGAAGCCCCATCCGGAGCCTACCGCCGCTTCCGCCGCGGGACGCACGAGAAAGACCCCGCGACGCCGCAGCGTCCGGGCTGGTGAGTTCGACGAGCCCTCTGAACAC
>NZ_CAFJ01000253.1 GCF_000239795.1 Bradyrhizobium sp. STM 3809
CATCGTCCATGAACCCGCCGACCTCAGCGTCTTCATGGACAGGGATTTCGCTGGCTTCCAATCTCACACATGCCCCGAAGCCATCTGCCCCGCAGCCCGGCGCGGGCGCTCCTGCAACTGGGCATCGCCTAGCGCGCGCTCGCGGACCAGCGACAGCGCGTGGTCGCGCTCGGCGGCGGTGCTGCGGCGGGGCTCGGCGCGCGGCATGACCATGTCGTCCTCGATCGGATCCTTCGGCACCAGCGACAGCGCGCGCGCGAACGGATCGAGGGACGCGTCGTGGCCCTTGCCGTGGTCGCGGCTCGGCTCCGGCTCGGCCGGCCGTCGCGCGACCAGGGTCTTGATGCGGCCGATCAGTCCGGACGGCGCCTCCGGTGGCGCCGAGTCGAACGGGTCGGCGTAGAACGTCGCGCCCGCCTTCTCGACCATGCCGGCGAGTGCGGTGACCATGCGCGGCGAGCCGCAGGCATACACCACGTCGGAGGCCGTCAGGGTCGGCATCGCCGGCTCGATGCGCCCAGTGCGGATCGAGGGATGATTGACCGGGCCTTCCTCGACGGTCGGGATCACCGTCACGTTCGGCAGCCGCGCCAGTTGCGCCAGGATCGGTGTCATGTAGAGCTGCGGCAGCTTCTTGGCGCCGGCGATGATCACCATCGGCCGGTTGCGGTTCTCGCGCAGCGCCATCGCCGCGATCGCCCAGATCGGCGCAAAGCCGGTGCCGCTGCCGGCGAGGACGAGGCGGCCGGTGCCGCCCGGACGCAGGAAGGCATGGCCATACGGCCCCTGGATGCGCAGCCGGTGGCCGGGGCGGATGCCGCTGCCGAGCGCCTGCGTGACGCGGCCGCCGCGCACCTTCTTGATGTTGAGATGGATGACGCGGCCGCCGATGCGGCCGTCGAACGAGGCGGTCGGGCTGTAGGCGCGCGCCGGATAACCGGCGAAGGTGAACTTGAAGTACTGCCCCGGCAGATAGCTGATGCTCTTCTCGGGCGCTATCATCAGCTCCATGATCTCGGGCGCGACTTCGCGCAAGCCCACCAGGCGCGCCTTGCTGATGTCGATCTCCGGCACGTCCTCCACCTCGACGTCGAGGTCGGACACGACGCGCGCCTGGCACGCATAGATCATGCCCTGCGTATGCGTCTCGCCGCACACCGTCTGGCCCTTGGCGACGTGAACCATGCAGGTGCCGCAGGTGCCGGCGCGGCAATCGAACGGAATCTCGACGCCATTGGCAAGCGCGCCATCGAGCAGCACGTCGCCCGCGCGGACGCGGAACTGGCGGCCCTTGACGGTGACGGTCCTGAAGTTCGACATGATCTGCTCCTCGATCGAATACGCTTTTGACTGTGGGAAGGCTCGTGCCGCGGGATCACGCCTTGCCGGGCGAGACGCGGATCAGGTTCTTGTTGGCCGTGCTCTCGAACCGGCTCGACCAGTAGTTCGACGCCATCACCGGCCGCTTCAGCCAGCTCACCTTCGGATTGCGCAGCACCAGGAACCAGAAGAAGAATGGCGTCGTGACGCAGTGCGAGACCAGCGGAAACCAGTCCGGCAGCAAGGACGCCGGGCCGGGCAGGCGGTACCAGTAGTAGGTGCTGATCGCGGCTGCCGCGAAGATGCGATGCATCTTGGTGCGTTGGGCCGGCTTGTAGCGCAGCACATGCTCGCCGACCTTGAAGACGGCATAGCTGATGATGGCGGCGATGAACGGCCAGGCATAGGCGGTGATGATCTCGGCCTGCCCGACCTGCTCGGGCGGATAGTCCGGCACCTGAAACCAGCCCCAGACGAAGCCGGGAAAACTGCCGATCAGGAAGTTGCCGAGGAACTGCTGCACCTTCGTGGGCACGCCCTGGGTCGGCGTCAGCTCCGGCGTCGAGTCGGGACAGGGATTGCTGCAGGCCTCGCAGATGTTGCAGCGGGCGTTCTTGAAGGTCAGCGCCGGGTTGGTGCCGTAGAGCCGCTCGACCGGGTGGATCGGGCACAGCGAGGTGCACCAGCCCGAGCGCATCTCGAACACCGCGCCCATCGCGAACGCCATGAACGCGGCCGACAGCAGCATCAGCGCGGTCAGCGGTCCGTCGACATTGAGTCCGATGCGCCGCATCGGCACGACGATGAACAGCAAGGTCACGCCGATCACCGCGAGCGTCGCCGCGCCCCATTCGGGCATGCGGATGTTCTGCGAGATGCCCATCTTGTTGGGCAGGAGATGAAAGGTCGCCATCGGGCAGATGTTGCGCCACAGGCCCGGCGAGATCGTCACCAGCGCCGGCGCGATCGGAATCAGCAGGTTCCACATCAAGGCGATGCCGAGCGGCGGGAAGAACAGCAAGAGGTTCACCAGGAGAACGCCGACGATCAGCATCACCGTCTGCATCGTCAGCCAGAACCGCCGCTCCGCGCGTCCCGTGCTGCGGCTGCCCGGCTGTGCGGCCGGCTGGTAGCGGGCAGGGGCGACGTTGATCGCCACATGCGTGAGCGGTCGGGATTGTCGTTGCTGCGAAGCGTAATCGTGGTGAGCCTGATGTCGAGCGCTGTTGTTTCGCATTGCTTTCCAGGACGCTGGTTTCTCTGTACGGGCACGCTGGTGTGACGCTGACAGGCGGGACATATCAGTCCGTCACGCCTGTTAGTTCGCGGCATCAGCGCATGCTGTGTTGCAGAATCTGACGGCGAGATGTGGCGCTTTTTGACGGCCAATATGGACGTCCCTGGGCCATGCTGCGGTCGGCCTGCGGCCGTTTGATCTGGATCAAATCGAGGAACATCAAGGATTTGATCGGGGCTCCAGAGCTTTTTCCAAGCCGTTTGATCTGGATCAATGACCGCCTCGGCTGTGACAGATCACGGGCGCGATCGAGGCGGACCGTGACTCGCGAGAAGAGGATCTTTCACTTCGATTCTGCTCCTGTCTCGCTCGCTGCTCCGGTCACCTCGTACGGACTCCAGACCCTCACCCTGAGAAGCCCGCCGAAGGCGGGCGTCTCGAAGGGCGAGGCCCCCGCCGGGGCCTCATGGTTCGAGACGGCGCTCCGCGTCTCCTCACCATGAGG